>QZLA01000017.1 GCA_004796375.1 Desulfobacteraceae bacterium | reverse complement strand
GATGATATCCAGGCACTGGAAGACAAGCTGAAAACTGCGCGAGAAAAACAGCGCATGCTGGTGCAGCGCCACATCCGGGCCAACCGGAAAAAGCAGGTTCACGAAGAAATCCGCCGAGCAGACAGTGCCGAGATTATCCAGAAGTTTGACGAACTGGAAAACCATATTGAACGCCTGGAGGCCGAAGCCGACCTGGTCAATTACGGAAGGAAAGGCACCCTTGAAGAAGCGTTTGATGATCTGGTCATGGATGATGAGATCGAGGCGGAACTTGAGCGGTTAAAAACCTCCCAATCCCCTGAAAATGATGGTAAAGAATAGGCATACGAATGGATGATACTCTTAAATATCAAAGGAGGCTGTTCCGGATATGGTTACTGTAATGATCATTGCTGTCAGTATTGGTGGGGCCATCCTTCTTCTTCTTACCATCGGTTTTTTACTGATCGGGATTATCAAGGCATTTAAGACCGGCGGTATATCTAAAAAAGACAGAATGGCCAATGCCGAAGAAACCAAAATGATCCAGGATATCTACCGCGGATTATCAAAGATGGAGGAGCGGGTGGAAACCCTTGAGACCATCCTCATGGATCACAGACGAAAGGATGTTGATGATGAAAAGATATTATAGGCGGCACGGGCGGTGCGGTGACGGATACGGCGGCCGTTTCAATGAAAGATTCGGCCGGTTTAAGAACAGATTGAACCGCATATCAGAGGGAAACGGCTTTTACAGGTCCCGCAGAGGCGTCCTCATGGGGGTCTGCAAGGGCATTGCCGATTACTTCAATTTCAACGTGTTCTGGACACGCTTGATTACATTTGTCCTGTTTTTAATTACCGGGATCTGGCCGGTGGGGGTCTGTTATGTGATCGCCGGGCTGATCATGAAAATGGAACCGGTGGCCCCGCTCCATTCAGAAACCGACAAGGAGTTCTACGATACCTATACCCAGTCACACACCTCTGCCATCCAGCGGATCAAGCGCAAATTCGAAAACATCGAGCGCCGGATCCAGCGGATGGAACATACGGTCACCTCACGTGAGTTTGACTGGAAATAAGATCTACCCCACCCCCAGTTTTTCTTGCCCTGCTGCGCATTTTGTGCAGCAGGGTTTTTTTATTCAACCCTGATCTGGTGGATGTTGGCGGCTGAAATGGAGCGCTTTCCCGCTTCGATCTCCCGCACCATGTCATAGATCTGCTGATTGACCGGGACCCGGATGCCGTACTCTTGGGCGTTTGACGTGATAAATCCGGTGAGGTAATCGATCTCGGTTTTTCTGCCCCGTTCCAGGGATTGGAGGCTTGATGATTTCAGCCGACGGTATTTGAACCCGATGACCCGCAGGAACAGGTGACGTTTCAGATCGGCAAACCATCCCTGGGGAATGAAAAATGCCTTGTAGTCAAGCTTGCCGGCATAGGCAGGGACATTGATATCCATGGCTTTGGCGACCTCCATGGCCTCTTTCATGACGGCAAAGAAAATCAACCGGGCCTGTTTTTCAGCCAGCATCTGTCCCAGGTAGAGCCCGCATACCGCCCCCAAAGAGGTAATACAGGAGTTGATGATCAACTTGGAATAGAGGTCACCAATGATATCCTCTGAGATGGTCACTGGCACCACGCAGGAGAGCATCTGCTGAACCGCCTGGAGTATGCCATCCGCCGGCCGGTCCGGATACCCCACCATGAATTCACCGGTGGAGGTCATTTCAAAGGTATCAGGCGCCAGGAATGTCGATCCCCATCCGGTCACACAGCCAATCACCCGTTCGGGGCCAAGAACCCTGCCCAGTGCATGCTCGCATATTCCGTTCTGGAGGGACACGACCTGTGTGGATGGAGTGATCAATGGCAGAAGTCTTTGGGCCGCATCCAGCATGGTCGTGGCTTTGACCGCAAGAAGCACCACGTCCGGGGCCGGCGTCATCTGCTCAATACTGCCTTTTGCGGGCAGTTCAATAGTGAACTGTCCGCGTATCCCCTGGATGGTCAGGCCGTTGGCATTGATCTGATCTGCCTGGGTATCATTGGAGCAGATCAGCTCCACATCGTATCCCTCTTTTCTGATCAGTCCCGCGCAAACGCCGCCAATGGCTCCGGCGCCCACAATTGCGATTCTCATAGCCACATCCTTAAAAAAGTCATTTGCAAGATTCACTGTGCTTCAGATCGAGGGCATTATGTCAAAGCCATTTCATAAAGTAAAATTTTTTCTTGACAAGATCGGCGTAAATCATGATCCTGTGGACTAAAATCACCCCAAGAGAGATGGACATTATGAGCAGTGATACCCTGGTAAACGAATGTGCGGATCCGACCCAGCCTTTAACCATTGAGTTGCCCTGCGCCCTGGTGGAGCGGGCACAGAAATATTCAGAGAAAAGCGATACCAGCCTCACCCATGTCGTGATAGAAGCCCTGGATACTTTCCTGAGGTCACAAAAGTAACCTTCCCGACGGTTTTGACATCATTTTTTTTGATTTCTTGATCCAGATCAAGGCGTCTTTCACACCTATATCCTACCATGTGATCATCCGGCACCTGTTTTTTGAATGAAGAGGAAACAGCCATGATCATTCCCAACCCTGATGATACACAGATGGCACAGGCCATCTAGTCGCATTCCGGCGTTAATTTCAACCGGTGCTTTCACTGTAAAAGCTGCGCCAATGCCTGTCCGTTCCTGGACGCCATGGACTATCATCCCAATATGATCCTGCGTATGATTCAACTGGGAATGGATACGGCGGTGCTTGAGTCCGGAACCATCTGGGTGTGTGTGGGATGCAACACCTGCTGTGACAACTGCCCCATGGCCATTGACATCCCTTCTGTCATGGATGCGCTTCGCGAGCAGGCCATAGCGCAGCAGGCAGTGGTCAAAGAACCGG
>QZLA01000235.1 GCA_004796375.1 Desulfobacteraceae bacterium | reverse complement strand
TCGGTCAGGGTTTGGCGCATATGCTGATACATCTGCTCAAGCTCCTGGCCGGCGGCCAGCTTTTTGGGTGTGGGCCGGGGGACATTGTCCGGATCCATGGCCATGGACAGTTCATACAGCAGTATGGACAGGGAATGAGACAGGTTCATGGACGGGTACATGTCATGGGTGGGGATGGTGATGAAATGCTGGCACAGATCCAGGTCATGGGTCTGAAGGCCGGTGTCCTCGGGTCCCATCACCAGGGCGCATGCCGTTTGCGGGTAGTCGGTCACGACTTTTTGGGCTGCTGCTTCAGGGGTAAAGAAGGTTTTCCGATATTTTCCAAACCGCCGGGTGGTGCCAAACGCAATCTGGATATCCTCAAGGGCCTGTCCCAAGGTGCCAAAAATCTGCGCGGATTCCAAAACCTTCATGGCGCTGAGGGCCATTTTTTTGGCGATCAGGGACTTGTAGTGCTTGCACGGATTGACCAGTCGTAACCGGGTAAACCCGAAATTCATCATGGTCCGGCACACTGCACCGATATTGATGGGGCCCTGGGGTTCAACCAGTATAATTGAGAATTGGTCAGGAGACATGATCGGTATCCAGAAGCAGGGTAACAGGTCCGCTATTGGTCAAGGCCACATCCATGACCGCACCGAATTGTCCGGTTCGGGTGGGTACGCCAAGGGCTGTGGCCCGTTCGACAAAATAGTCATATAAAGGGATCGCCACATCCGGGTGGGCCGCTTGGGTAAAAGAGGGCCGTCTGCCTTTGCGGCAGTCTCCAAGAAGCGTGAACTGGGAAACCACCAGCATCTCCCCTTTGATGTCGGCAAGGGAGATATTCATCTTGCCCTGGTCGTCTTCAAAGATCCTCAAGTTCATGATCTTTTCAACCAGGAAGTCCGCATCCTTTTTGGTATCCTGGTGCTCCACACCGAGAAGCACCACCAGCCCGGTTTGAATCCTGGAAAACACACGTCCCTCGATGGTGACGCTGGCGTGGCTCACGCGCTGTACAACGGCTTTCATAATTAGATTGTCCTGCAAATAGTGATTGGGTTCATGTCTGATTCTACTTATTTGTGGTCAGGTCGGGGACGATTGCCGGTTTGGGGGTCGGCCACTGGGTGGAAAAACCCAGATCCGTAAGGATTTTGATGCCTTGATGGATAAATGTTCCAATATCCTTTATGCCGTGGGAATCGTCGCCCGGAACAATCTTGATCTCCATCTCCTTGACCACATCGAGGATGGGCCTGCTGATGTAGGGCTCCTTTGCCCCTTTGGTCAGGGCCCGCAGATTGAAATCCAGGATCAGGTCCAGCTCTTTGATCAAGGCAAGGTTCCTTTTGATTTTCTTTTGGATCTCCGGTAGGCAAAGCCGGTCCGGATAGTTGGAATCGTGGATGCGCACCAGGTCAAAGTGGGCCACCACAGAAGGGGTCAGCGAGGTGATCATCTCATACTGGAGATCAAAATAATCGTGGTACAGGTTGTCAATTCCACCGCAGGCGTCCACAGCTCTTTGGTAATCCTCGGGCGAGTAATCAAAACAGATATCCCGGACATGGTGCACCGAACCCAGGATATAATCCGGTGAAAAGGTCTGGACCAGATCCCGGGTATAGGCCTGGTAACCCGTATAACTTTCGGTTTCAAAGGCAAGATAGATCCTGAGCTGATCCTTATATTGCGCCTGGTATTCTCTGACCCGGCTGCAGTAGGTTTCAAAGCGCTGGTACAGGGCGTTTGCATCCAGGCCGGCATCTACCTCATCCGCATACCTGAACGAATCTTTTGGCGGCGGCACATGTTCGGTGATTCCGATGCGGGTAAATCCATGGAGGATATAGGCCTTGATCACATCGTCCAGGGTGTCTTCGGCATGCAGGCAGAACTCTCCTGAGTGCCCGCCATGGTATGATACGAGTTCAAAATGTTTCATGGTAGAAGGTAGCTATCACAAAAAAGAGATTAAAATCAAGGGTTTCATAGGCGCTGAATGATATACAGGAATGTGGGAAACCGGCTCAGGGTTTTGATGCGGTTAAAGAAAAACAGCTTTTCCCTTGCCGGTGCATCAAACTCAACCGGAGACAGGTAAACCGATCCCTTGGGTTGTGTAAACCGGGCGCCGTCGCGGATTAAGGCCAGCATTTTATTATAATGATCATCCCGAAGGTCTTCCCCGAAAAGAAAGTTGCAGGTGATCTCCACATGGGGCATTCGGGCATTGATCTGCTGCATCTGTTCAAATGCATGACAGACATCCTTTTCACCAAAGGATTTGCCGATGTCATCCAGGGTCTGCTGATCCGCGGATTCCAGACCGAGGTTGATATAGGTCATGCAGTTCAGGGATTTGAGCCGCTGGAAAAAACAATCCCCGGATTTGAGCTTTTCCAGAAATGAGCCGGTGCTGCCGAACAGGAACAGGTTCCTTCCCTGCATGATGGATCGGTCAAGCTCAAGTGTATCAAATGCGTGTTGTGCCGCATGAAGAATCAGGTCATCCGGGCAGTTCAGGGCATCATGCT
>QZLA01000194.1 GCA_004796375.1 Desulfobacteraceae bacterium | reverse complement strand
CCTGAACCGTCACCAATGATCCGGGGATGTTCCTGTTGAGCATCGTAGTTGCAAACCGCTACCCCGTTGGCAGTCCATTGGATCACGCCTGAGGTGTTGATCCGCTGAGCAAAGATATCGTAGCTGGTAAAGGGAACCTGCCCATATGTCCGATCGTCATACCAGGTGACAACAGCACCGCCGGCCCCGTCACTGCAGATCTGGGGATACTGCCCGGTCCGACCCACTGAGGACAGGGCCACCCCATTGGCCGTCCACTGGACCGCGCCTGACGAATTGATCCGTTGCGCATACACGCCCCTTGCACCGGTCCGACTGTCGGTCCATGCCATGATGGCGCCTCCGGAACCGTCGCTGACAATGGCTGGATCCTGCTGGGAGCTTGCAGCATTGCAGATCAGTACCCCGTCATCAGTCCACTGGGGGGTGCCTGAACTGTTTACCCGGCGGGTATAGATGTCCTGGTTGGAGCCGCGCATGTCACTCCAGCACAGGATGATGCCGCCCGAACCGTCGCTTACCAGGCGGACATCCCGTTGATAACTGCTGGCATCGCAGACCATCACCCCGTTGGCGGTCCACTGGCTGGCTCCGGAACTGTTGATATGCTGGCAATATATATCACCATACCCGGAATCGCGGTTGTCGATCCAGGCGATGAATGCGCCGCCTGCGCCGTCAGGGATAATCTGCGGGTCACTCTGGTCCGTGCCGTCCCCCTGGCTGTTGTAGGAGATAAATATACCGTTGGACTGCCACAGGACGGTGCCCTGGGCATTCATCCGCTGGACATATACATCATAGTTGTCGTCCGTACGGCGGTCCCCCCATACGATAATGGCCCCGCCGGCCCCGTCTGAGGCGGCTTTTGGATAATACTGGTCATAATCAGCCGAACACACCGGTACATTGGCCGCGTAACTATTTGAACTTGTAAGCAAAAGGGTCATGAGCAGGAGGGTGGAAAAATACAAAACCCAGGTGAAATCATGACGTGATTCTCTACCGGTCTTTAACATTTCTAACTCCTTTTTAAATGTGTTCTGGACAATGGATGCTGCCATCCTATCCAACCTGTCAAACAAATCAAGTTTTTTATCAACCGTTGGCGAATTGGAAAATGAAACTTGACCTGTCAGTCGTTGAACTATAGTATGAAAAAAAGGAGGATGCCATGATGCAAAAGCAACCCCTCTATGTGAAGACCATTCTGTTGCTGTGTCTTTTTTTTATCCAGCCCTTGAATGCGGGAATGCCTCAAAAAAGTATACGGCCCCCAAGCTATCAGGGCCGTTTCTATCCGGCCGACAGGTCCGAACTTGTCCGGACCATTCAAGACTGGGTTCGTCAGGCAGATCCCGAGGTGCTTGCGGCACAAAAGAACGGAAAAGTAAAAGCCCTGATCATGCCCCATGCCGGATACATCTATTCCGGCCTCACTGCCGGTCACGGGGCCGCCATGGTCCAGGGCGAATCTTATGCAAAGGTCATTATCATGGGGCCGGATCACCGTGTCGGGTTCTCCGGGTGTTCCGTCAGCCGGGCTGCTGCATGGCAAACCCCTCTTGGAAAGACACCGCTGCATGCTCATGCACAGCATCTTCTGGGCATCAAGAAGCTCTTCCATACAGACATGAACTCAGAACGCCTGGAACATTCTCTTGAGGTGGTGCTGCCCTTTATCCAGGCCTGTCTTGGACATTTTACCCTGGTGCCGGTGGTGGTGGGTCAGTGTGATATTCCCAAGACAGCCCGTGCCATAAATGAGATACTGGATCCGGATACACTGCTGGTCGTCAGCTCAGACCTGTCCCATTTTCTGCCATATGATGAGGCGGTCAGAAAAGATAAAGCCACCATCAACATGATATTGAACGGCGATTCCAACGCTTTTCGCAAAAGCCCCAATGCAGCATGCGGCAAAATACCGGTTCTCATGCTCATGGAGATCGCTCAGAAAAGAAAATGGCAGCCCAGGCTGATTCACTATACCAACAGCGGCGATACAGCAGGTGACCGCTCTCGGGTGGTGGGATATTGCGCCATTGCATACCTGAAAGATGAGGGGGACCGGTTTTCACAGGCACAGGGAAAGATTCTGGTCAATTGTGCCAGGCAGGCCCTGGCAGAAAAACTCGGTATGCCCACCGCTATGAAGGGCGGCGATGCGGGCACTCGGGGCATTGAAGATGATGATCTGCTCAGCCAGCATCGTGCCGTCTTTGTGACGCTCTATCTGAACGGGCGGCTCAGGGGGTGTATCGGTTCGCTCAACGCGGTTGAACCGGTCATGGACAATGTCAGGAGGCATGCGCTGAATGCGGCGTTCAGGGATCCGAGGTTTCCGGCATTGCGTAAGGAGGAGTTTCAGCAGGTGACCATCGAGGTCAGCATCCTCACACCTCCAAAGGTACTGGAATACACGGATGCCGAGGATTTGATCTCCAAACTGCAACCCGGCCGGGACGGGTTGATCATCCAAAAAGGTCACTATCGGGCCACATATCTCCCCCAGGTCTGGGAGCAGCTGCCGGACCCGGAGGCATTCCTGTCGTCATTGTGCCGCAAAGCCGGCATGCCCGTCAATGAATGGAAGAAAGGTGATCTGGATATCCGGACCTATCAGGTTCAGTATTTTGAAGAGGTGCATTGAGCAGGCAGATCATCCGGCTGGTGATTGCAACAGGGGTGGCATCTGTCGCCACCCAGCTCGCGGTTATCCGTGAGTTTTTATGTCTGTTTGCCGGCAATGAATTCGTGATTGCCGTCACCCTGTTCAACTGGCTGCTCCTGGGCGGATGCGGGACCCTTTGTTTCAGGGTTATCAGAGAATTGAAACGGCCGTCTCTGGAAGGCCTTGCCTCACTGTCCCTGCTGCTGTGCCTGGTCGGCGGGGTTCAGATCCCGGTGTTCCGAATGGTTTACAAGACACTGTTCATCCCGGGCCAGGCCGTGGGCTTTTATCCGACCCTGGTGTTTACCTTTCTGGCATCTGCGCCCTATTGCCTGCTGGTCGGATACCTGTTGCCCCTGAGCCTTGATCTTGCCGCCGGACAGCGGGTCAGTCGCGCGTCCACTGAGATATATATGGCTGACAGCCTGGGTGATACGCTGGGCGGTGCCCTTTTCTCCTTTGCCCTGGTCTGGCTGCTCACGCCGGTACAGGCGGTTGTGGCGGCTTCCATGCCATTGATCCTGCTCGTTTTCATGATTCAAAAAACAAGATCTGCCAGGGTGGTCCTGGTCCTGACCATGGGGATCCTGTTGATCTGCCTGAATCAGGAACTCGGGACGCTTGAGAAGGCGGGAATTGAAACCGTTTTTTATAAAGAAACCCCCTATGCGCGGGTAACCGTGCATGAGGGTGATGGCAGCCGGACCCTTTTCCAGAACCACATTCCCCGGTTTGATACACAGAACACTGAAGCCGCGGAAAAGATCATTCACTACCCGCTGTCCCAGGTGGACGCACCATCGGATGTGCTTTTAATTTCAGCCGTATCCGGTGTTTTCAAGGAGCTTGACAAGTACCCGCTCAAGCGCATCGACTATGTGGAAATTGATCCGGAAGTTGCCGGCGCACTCACCCGTTTCGGCTTCTGCAAGCCCGGCCCTCAGGTCAGATCAATACACCGGGATGCCAGGCTCTGGCTGAGCGATACGGATCAGCAATATGATGCAGTGATCCTGACGTTGTCCGATCCTGACACCTATCAGGTCAACCGGTTTTTTACCCGGGAGTTCTTTGTAGGGGTCAAACAGCATCTTCGTCGCAACGGGGTGTTCAGTTTTTCCATCACCGGTTACAGTAGCTATCCATCAGATGCACTGGTCGAAAAGGCGTCATCCCTCAATGCCACGCTGGAGGGTCTTTTTGAGCGGGTTCTGATACTGCCCGGTAGGGATCTGACATTCCTGGTTAAAAAACAGGGAGATTTGATCCTGGATATCCCTGAATTACTGGAAAAAAGGGGGATTCACACGATACATATCAAGAATTATTTCCATGGTGATATCACCTCCGAACGGGTGGCCCAGCTCAAGAGTTTTATCAAGACGCCGGGCGTTCCAAACCTGGATTTTTCACCCGAACTGATCCGGATCTCTTTTTTTGAGTGGTTTTCAAGGTTTGACACCTCGCCGAAAGTGTTTGGTATTGCCGTGGGTATCCTGCTTGTGATCTGGCTTGGAGTGATGAACCGGGCCGCGTCTGTTCTGTTTTTTACCGGGTTTTTCACCATGGGTGCCGAGATGATGGTGGTTTTTGCATTCCAGATATATTTCGGCTATATTTATGTGAAGGTGGGCATGATTATCACCCTGTTCCTTGCCGGGCTGCTCCCGGGGGCGTATCTGGGTGAGAAATCGAGCCTGTCAAGCGCCGAACATCGCCTGGTGATGGCAGACATCTGCCTGGTGGTGATATTGAGCGGGTTTATCGCCTTGCTGGCAATATTTCCGCGAGTTGTTTCTGAAGCGGCTTTTCTTGGACTGGCTTTTGGATTTGGTTTCCTGTGCGGATTTCAGTTTCCCTGTGCGGCAAAGATCCGGCAGGAAAAGATATCCGGGATAACCGGCTTGTTTGCTGCTGATCTTGCCGGTGCAGCGTTTGGTATTCTGATATTTTCCCTGCTCCTGGTTCCCGCTCTAGGGCTCATTCAAGCCGGGATGGTCCTCGTTGCCGTCAAGTGTGCAGGTATGATGAGGTTTAAATTATGGAACATATAACACGGCGTCAGTTCCTTCTCAAGCAGGCCATGCTGGTACCGGTCTGCCTGGGGGTTACCGGGTTTGCGGGCAAGGTTTCAGCCGGGCCTGAACCGTTCAGGGGAGAGGCGCCGGCCACCCTGTGGAAATGGTCAAAGCAGGCTTTGTTCTTCAAACCGCTGGGGCAAAAAAGGGTGATGTGCCAGCTGTGCCCCAATGCCTGTGTCCTCTCCCCGGGGGACCGGAGTGCCTGCCGGTCACGGGTCAATATGGACGGGGTCCTTTATTCGTTGACCTATGGTAATCCGTGTGCCGTTCATGTGGATCCTGTGGAGAAAAAACCCCTGTATCATTTTAAACCGGGCAGCCGGGTGTTCTCCATCGCCACCACCGGATGCAATTTCAGGTGCCTGAACTGCCAGAACTGGGAAATTTCCCAGGCCAGGCCGGAGGATGTCAGGTTTTATGAGATGTTTCCTTCAATGGTTGCCCAAAAGGCCGACGAATCCGGATCCGTTTCAGTGGCCTACACCTACTCTGAGGCGATTACCTATTTTGAATACATGATGGATTGTTCAGCCGAAGCAAAGGCAAAAGGATTGTCCAACCTGTTGATCTCGAATGGTTTCATCCGCCGGGAGCCGCTGGATGACCTCTGCCGCCTCATCGATGCAGCCAATATCAACCTGAAGTCCTTTTCCGAAGATATCTACCAAAAATTAAACCAGGGCAGGCTGCGCCCGGTGCTCGAAACCTTCATGACCCTGAATCGAAAGAATATTCATTTTGAAATCACCAATCTGGTGATCCCGGGTTATACCGATGATATCGAGATGTTCAAAATCATGTGCGGCTGGATCCTGGATACCCTGGGTGATACCCATCCCTTTCATGTGCTGCGGTTTTTTCCCCATTACCGGCTCAACCGCATCCGGCCGACGCCGGTAAGAACCCTGGAGCGGTTCAGGGACACAGCAAGGCATATGGGGCTGAATTATACCTATATCGGAAATGTCCCCGGGCACGAGGGCAACCATACCTATTGTCACGGTTGCGGCAAGCCGCTCATACGCCGGGAAGGTTATCAGATCCCTGAATTTCATATCAAAAACGATTCCTGCGTGTTTTGTCAGACGCGTATTCCGGGTATATGGGAATAACCCGGCAATCATCAACACGATGACTGCCGGGTATAGTTATCAAACAATCCGTTTCTTTCGAATTTCCATCAGGGTAATCCCCGCCAGGATCAGGCCCAGGATGATCATCCCCCATTCCGAGAGTGTGGGAATATCTGTATCAAAGGCAGGTCCCCCCTGATCGGTAATGACGCCGTTGGCCGACAGGTCATCATCACCCCTTCCACCGTCCACCAGGGTCAAAGAGACAAGGGTGCTGCTGACATTGGCTCCGGTGATACCGTTGAAAAGGAAGTCATACCAGTCATCCACGGGGTTTCCCGGTGTGGGACCGTATTTCCAATAGGTACTGATAGCAGCCGTCCCGGGCAGAATGAGATCCAGGGTGGTGGACTGGCCCGGCGTGAGCCCGGTAATATCAAACTGGAAGAACCCATAGGGGAAAAGCATTCCCTGGGGAGCGTTCACGGGTGACGGATTGGGTACGGCAGCGACATTTGCCAGGGGGAACCCATTGGTTTCCACGATTGAAAAATAGAAGGCATTATTATTGGTGTGAAGCGAACATACCGAACCCTGGATATTGTCCGGAATACTGTCACCGTTTCCGTCATAGTACCAGTCGGTACCATCCGGGCCGGATTCCTCGATAAAGGAGACCCCGTCCCCATCATCAAAAGGTGCCTGGATGGTGATTGTGGCCGAAGCCGTGCCGCTGCTTCCCAGGCTTGATACGAGGTTTTCCGTGGTGTTAAGGTGGGCGCCCTGCACGCTTCCGTTGATATCCACCGTGATGGTACAGGTTGCGCCTGAAGTGACTGAACCGCCTGTGTAGCTGATGATGCCGGTTCCAGGGGCGGCTGTCAGTGTGCCGCCGGTGCAGGTGTGAGAGCTATTGGCCGGGGTGGCTATGATTATGCCTGCGGGCAGATTATCGGTGAAGTCAAGGCTGGCGGCCTCCACCAGGCTGGCAGTGTTGTCAATGGTAAAGGTCAGTGTACTGATCCCGGTGGCAAAAGCGATGGTGTCAGGTGCAAACGCTTTGGTAAAGATCGGGGCCGTTGACGTACCCACGGTCAATGTCGCCGATGCGGTTCCACTATTCCCCAGATTTGATGTGAGATCTCCGGTTGTATTGAGATGTGAACCTTCATTGGAACTGGTGACATCCACGGCAATGGTACAGGCGCTTCCCGTGGTTACCGAGCCGCCGGTGTAGGTGATGGTTCCGGTTCCCGGCACAGCTGTCAGTGCACCGCCTGTACAGGTGTTAGAACTATTGGCCGGATCGGCCACAACAACGCCTGCAGGCAGATTGTCCGTGAAGTCAAGGCTGTCGGCATCTACCAGGCTGCCGGTGTTGTCAATGGTGAAGGTCAGGGTACTGGAACCGCCAAAGGCGATGGTTGCAGGGGAAAATCCCTTGTTGAATCCGGGCGTGACGGCCGGGTCCACGATTAGGGTGGCAAAGGCCGTGCCGCTGTTGCCTAAGGAGGAGGTGAGATCGCCGCTGGTATTGTTGTGTGTACCGGAAGTGATACTGGTGACATCCGCTTGGACCGTACAGGTGGTACCGGTGTTTCCCGTACCACCGGTGTAGCTGATGGTACCGGTTCCCATAGCAGCCGTCACGGTACCGCCTGAACAGGTGGTGGATGCATTAGTTGGATCGGCCACAACAACGCCTGCAGGCAGATTATCGGTGAAGTCAAGGCTGGTGGCGTTGACTATACTGGCGCTATTGTCAATGGTAAAGGTCAGTGTGCTGGTTCCCCCATAGGCCATGGTTGACGGTGAAAACTGTTTGCTGAATCCGGGTGGGGGAGAGTCCACAGTCAGGGAATCGGTAGCCGTCCCACTGTTGCCGGACGAGGAGGTGAGATCGCCGCTGGTATTGGTGTGCGTCCCGGGGGTGGTACTGGTGATATCTACCTGAACCGTGCAGCTCGCACCAGTCCCGATCGTTCCGCCGCTATAGCTGATGACACCGCTTCCTGAAGCGGCCGTCAGTGTGCCGCCCGTGCAGGATGTTGATGCATTGGCAGGTGAGGCAACAGTCATGCCGGCGGGCAGATTGTCCGTAAAATCCAGGGCAGTTGCTCCCAGTGCGCTGGCGGTATTGTCAATGGTAAAGGTCAGGGTGCTGGTTCCATCATAGGGGATGGCCCCCGGGGAAAAGGCCTTGCCAAAAAGCGGTGCCGGCTCAATGGTCAGATCTGCTGTGGCCGGATCCGCCACCTTCAGGCCGGCGCTGAACAGCTCACTGGTGGTGTTAGGAAACGTGCCGGGTGTTGCGGTGGCCGGCACCAGCACGTCCACGTCAAATGAACAGGTGCCGCCAAAGGGCGGCAGCGAACCGCCAGAGAACGTTAATGTGGAGATGCCCGTGATTGAAGACCCCGCACCACAGGGTTGCGCAGGCAGGCTGGTGGCGATCAGCCCGGAAATGACGTCATCCAGGTTGTCCGAAAAGGCAATGCCGTTGGCAGTATTGGCACCGGGGTTGGTGATGGTAAACGTAAGGGTGGCCGCTCCGGTAGCGGTGGTGGGCCCGTCAAAGGATTTGCTGAACGGCAGGAGCTGGATCACTTCCAGGTCATCACTGGCGACATCCCCCGTGACCGGCGAACCGCTGATGGTGCCGCTGACGGTACTGGTGGTGTTGGTGTATATGCCGGCCGAAGCCCCGCCCGGTACCGTCAGGGATGTCCGCAGGGTACAGGAACCACCGGCAGCCAGCGAGGCATTGGTAATGTTGATGTTCGTAGTACCGGTTCCGGTAACCGATGCGCCGCAGTCGTTGAACAGCACGCTGTCAAAGGTCAGGCCGGGCAGTGCGGCACCCAGGTCATCGGTGAATGCGACACCCGTTGCCGCATTTGCGGTATCCAGATTGGTCAGGGTAAACTCCATGGCCACCGGATCTCCGGGGGCCACAGGATCGTCCGTGAACTCTTTGGTAAGGGTCACCTGGTCTGTTTCAACGATCAGGTCGTCGATCATCGGGCCAACAGATCCGGGTGTCGCGCCCAGGAAATAGGAGACGTTGCTGGCCATATTCTGATACACCCCGTCTGAAGCTGTTCCCGGCACCGTGACTTCCACGTCCAGGGTGCAGCTCATGCCGGCCGCCAGACTGCCGCCGCTATAGTCCAGGAAAGAACCCAGCCCGGGGATTGTCGTAACCGTGAGGGTTCCCCCGCAGTCGTCTGACATAGCCGGATCGGTGGCAACCAGGCCTGCCACAGGAATCAGTGAGTCGGTAAACCCGATGCCGGTGGCGGTGACCGCACTGATGTTCTCAAGGTTGAAACGCAGGGTCAGGGCTTTGCCCGGGAAAGCCGGATCACCCAGGAACTCCTTGGAGACCACCATGCCGCCGACCTCAAGATCGGCGCTGGTGGCAGGGGATGTCACCGGCAGTGCCTGAACCGTGGCACTGACGCCACTGGTGGTGTTGGTATAGGTGCCGGAGGCGGTACCTGGCGGCACATCCAGGGTGACACTGAAGGTACAGCTCCCGCCCGGTGAGAGGGTGCCGCCCGCCAAGGTCAGGAATGTATCGCCGGCCGATCCGGTCAGGGTTGAGCCCGTGCCGCACGGCGGGTCAGGGTTCGGCGGCAAGGTTGCCGTCAGGCCTGCCAGACCGGGTACCAGGGCGGCCAGGTCATCGGTAAAACCAATGCCGGTGGCATCGGTGGGCGAGTTGGGCGACAAGGACAGTGTAAATTCCAGGGTGACTGTGTCGCCGGGCGCCACCGGGTCGTCAGTAAAGGTTTTATTGAGTGCCGGTGCGGCAATCACCGTGAGGGTGTCGCTGGCGGGATGGCCGGTGCGTGTGGCACCGTCAA
Organism: Desulfobacteraceae bacterium; assembly: GCA_004796375.1. GTDB lineage: Bacteria > Desulfobacterota > Desulfobacteria > Desulfobacterales > Desulfobacteraceae > MADRE2. Next base: position 420 of record QZLA01000194.1, on the reverse strand, counting down.
CGGTGGCGGTGATCTCCTCTGTGGTGTTTGTGTACACACCGGGTGGCATGTCAGTCGGCACGGTTAAGGTAACATCAAAGGTGCACGAATCCCCGGGTTGACCGGAGACTGCCATGCTCCCACCGGTCAGTCTCAGAGCCTGGCGGTCGGTATCGGGGAAAACAAACCCAAGGGATGACCCGATACCGCAGGGCGGATCAGGCACCGGTGGGAGGGTGACGGCCAAGGGGAAGGGCAAAAAGCCGGTACCCGGTCCGCCATCGGTCAGTTCGTCAATAAAAGTAACGTCTGCAGCAGCAGAGGTGGTACTGGGGTTGGCAATCGTGAACCGCAGAACCACGTCGTCACCGGGAGTGACCACGGGATCCGGTGCCAGCGTGCCGACCTCTAAAAATTCCTTGGTCAGTACAGGTATGGGTT
>QZLA01000320.1 GCA_004796375.1 Desulfobacteraceae bacterium | reverse complement strand
CCTGTGCGCTTGTTTTAATGGCGATGTTATAGTAAATGGCTGGAGAGTGGAAACTGTAGACCAAAACATGCGGAGGCATCGATGATTAATAAACGTATAGAAGATCATATTGTTGTTGTTGAAATTGCAAATGAAAAAACCAACGCCTATACACTGGATCTTTTGCGTCAATTATCAGGGATCATAAAAGAGGTGAATGACAATGACGCGCTCAAGGGCCTGGTGTTGACCGGCTCAGGACGCTTTTTCTCCAGTGGATTTGACCTGCCCATGTTCCTGGGTTTTAAAGATCATGATGAGGTCGTGGAATTCTTTAAAGAGGAAGAAGCGATCCTGCTGGATTTCTTCATGTGCAGGAAACCCGTTGTGTCAGCCATTAATGGTCATGCCGCAGCAGGGGGACTGATATTTGCAATGGCATCTGATTACCGGATTGTCAAAAATCATCCGAAAATCAGAATGGGCATGAGTGAAATTAAAATCGGTTTGCCTTTGACCATTGCTCAAGCTGAAGTCATGAGGTTTGGACTGGGCTCCGATCGCCTGTTCCGGGATGTCATGTTTTTTGGTGACATGGTTGATGTGACAAAAGCCAGGGATCTGGGTATTGTTGATGAGATTGTAGAGGAAGATGCTTTAGTGTCAAGGGCTAAAGAAATTATATCCCTGTGGATTGATACACCGGGCAGACCGTTTATCCCCTTGAAATACGCCATGAAAAAAGCGGCTGCGCAAGCGATTCACAAGGGATTAAAGGAAGAAGACTGGCAGTCACCCCTCAAACGGTTTTTTGAAAAAAGTGTTAGGGATACACTGGAATTTGTCCATGCCTCAATGCAGTAGTATCTGAGCAGCAACAAAAAAGCCCTTGGCTTATTTGTCCAAGGGCTTTGACATGTGTGCCACATCTGGCGCGATTCGAACTCTCTACCTATTCATTCTAAGAACAGAAATTTATTACTTTAATTTATGCACGGTGAAAATTAGTCTCTGTTCTTAGCTAAACTGCAAATTCAATCATGTCATAGTTGCTCAAATCAATTTCTTGCCGCGCCTTCCATAGATCATAGTTATCTTGCATAAGCAGCCAGCTTTCAGGCGATCTGCCCAAAACAACAGATAGCTTTAATGCCATTGCTGGCGAAACATCGGACTTGCCGTTTATCAAGCGGCTGATTAATCCAGAGCTTACCTGAAGTCTCCGAGCCAATTCGTTAGAGCCGATTTTAAAAGGATCTAAATAGACTCTTTTAATAAATGCACCTGGATGCATGGGATTGTGCTGCTGGATAGTCATTTGTACTTCTCCTTTGGGAAACAAACTGTCTAAAAAGGATGTCCAGGAAAGGTGGCTATTATGATCTCCGAACCTATGAATTCGAAGTCCTATTGAGCTTTCTCCTGCAACGGACCGGTGCCACCTAGAAATCGCAGGATCCAGTCAAACCCGAGATGCATCAGCGCGGTGTCATCGGCCCTTACCTGTTCGATGCGGTCTTCAGGCACGACAAACCGTTTCAGGAAGCTGCTCTCAAACACAAACCTGCGGAACGTGTTCATATTGTAACTGGCCATGAATGCCATATTCATGGCGGGGTTTTCCTTTCCCTTTTCACCGAACCGGTTCTCGGAAAACAACATATAGGCCACCCGTGCCCAGGCGCGGTTGTGCTCGTTGTAATCGGTCATGCCCTGGTCGCTCATGTACTGTCCGGCGGTCCAATCTTCACCCTTGTCATGCCCCAGGCAGTGATCATGCCGCACCAGAAAGCTTTCAATGGTGGATCCGCCTTTGCCGTCACCGGACATGGCGGGTTCCAGGGGATACGCCCGGCATGAGTAGGGCCGGTCAGGATACACGCTGCACCCCTTGTCGGTGAGAAATGAACAGGGTTGCCCCTCTTTATCACTCATCCGGAGCATCACACTGGGAAAGTTGGGACTCTCCCGGAACGCCGTCACGGTGTGCTCGATCAGGAACTCTTCCGAACCCATGGACAGGTTTTGTTTCAGGCGGATGATGTCATAGGGGTAAAGCAGCATGTCCGCCGAGTGGCAGCACCGGGTAAAGCAGGGAATGGTGTCGTTGCAGGCAAAATTGAATGTGCGGCTGCCCAAGGGTTTTCTGTCTTTATCTTCTGTCATTCTCCTATTTTTTCCCACCCACCTTGGCCCAGGTGTCTCTAAGGGTTACGGTCCGGTTGAACACCAGGTTGTCCAGAGATTTGGTATCCCGGCAGAAATAGCCCATACGCTCAAATTGATACACCTTTTCCGGTTCAGCCTGTCCAAGTGAGGTTTCCAGTTTGCAGTGGTCCAGGGTGACCAGGGAATCCGGATTGAGATTGTCTACAAAATCCTGGTCCTTTTCCGGGTCCTCATCCAGGAACAGCCGGTCGTAAAGGTTTACTGTCGCATCCACACAGTCCCGGGCATTGACCCAGTGGATGGTGCCCTTGACCTTTCTGCCGTCCGGGGCGTTGCCGCCGCGGGTTTCAGGGTCATAGGTGCAGATCAGTTCGATCACCTTGCCGTTCTCGTCCTTGACCACATCCTTGCAGGTAATGAAATAGGCATACCTGAGACGGACCTCTCGGCCGGGGCCCAGGCGGAAAAACTTCTTGGGCGGATCCTCCATAAAATCGGTCTGCTCGATATACAGCTCTTTGGAAAAGGTGATCTGCCGTTTACCCATCTCCTCTTTTTTGGGGTGGTTGACGGCATCCAGGGTTTCGGTCTGGTCATCCGGATAATTTTCAATGGTGACCTTCAGGGGATTGAGGATTCCCATCACCCGGGGCGCTTGCTCATTGAGATCATCTCTCAAACAGCTTTCCAGCAGCCCCATGTCGATGCGGCTCTCCTTTTTACTGACCCCGATCACGTCACAGAAATTGCGGATGGATGCCGGGGTATAGCCCCTGCGCTTCATCCCTTCAAGGGTATGCAGTCTCGGGTCGTCCCATCCGTCCACATGTCCCTCTTCAACCAGGCGCTGGAGTTTACGTTTGCTCAGGACCGTATAGTTGATGTTCATGCGGGCAAACTCGATCTGCTGGGGGTGGCAGGGGGTATCCAGCTGCTCGATGATCCAGTCGTAAAGCGGACGGTGATCCTCAAACTCCAGGCTGCACAGGGAGTGGGTAATCCCCTCCAGTGCGTCGGACAGGCAGTGGGTGAAATCATACATGGGATAGATGTCCCAGGTGGTCCCGGTCCGCGGGTGGGCCGCTTTTTTCACCCGGTAGATGATGGGGTCCCGCAGGTTGATATTGGGAGAGGACATGTCGATTTTGGCCCTCAGGGTATGCTGACCTTCGTCAAACACCCCCTGTTTCATCTGGTCAAACAGCTCGAGGTTTTCTTCAACCGGGCGGTCACGGAACGGGCTGTTTTTGCCGGGTTCGGTCAGGGTGCCCCGGTATTCGCGGATCTGGTCCGGGGGAAGGCTGCACACATAAGCCTTTCCCTTCTTGATCAGCTCAATGGCAAATTCATACAATCTTTGAAAATAATCTGAGGCAAATAACGGGGTGTTGACATCAAACCCGAGCCATTTAACATTGGCCATAATGGAGTCGATATAGATCTGTTTTTCCTTGGCCGGGTTGGAATCATCAAATCTCAGGTTGCATTTGCCGTTGAATTTTTCGGCCATATTATAGTTCAGGCAAATGGACTTGGCATGTCCGATATGCAGGAACCCGTTGGGTTCAGGTGGGAAACGCGTACATACCTGGCCGTCATTTTTATTATTTTCAACATCTTCAGTGATGATGGTTTCTATGAAATGCCCTTTTTTCTCTTCCTGCATAAGGTCCTCAAAAATTAAGATAAATTAAAACTCCATATTTATCACATTCATTGCGTTCATTAAAGATCAAAAATGACCGCATAAATTGCAATTGATTTTCATCGAATATTCCTTTAGCATTAAGCCTTTATCAGGAATTGCCTGGATATGGACACCATGGATCCGGGCCGTATTATCTGGGAACTGGGAATTGGATCTCAACAGGAGCCGGTAAATGCCTTCATACAGACCCGGGATCAGGGATAAGCTGATCGGAATCTTTATACT
>QZLA01000276.1 GCA_004796375.1 Desulfobacteraceae bacterium | reverse complement strand
GCTGTATCTGGACAACACCGGCATACTTCATATTGTTGCAAGCACAATCCACCACGAATATGCCAACCCTTCTTATCGGGTACGGACCTGGTATATCAGGTCAACCGACGGTACCCTGACGTTTTCATCCCCGGTTGCCCTTTCAGACTGCACCACACCCTCAGACGCCTGGCCTTTTAGTTGGTTATATCCCATGGCGGATATCGCTGGTACACCATTGACTGCAGGCGGTTCTGTCATGGTCGTTGTCTTTGCAGATTCCTGCGGCTCAAGCAACACCAATCTCAAAATGGCGAAGTCCACAGATGCGGGTATCACTTTTTCGCCGGTTCAGCAATTGCCCTCCACAAGTCTTGAAGAGCATTTTCCATCTGTTGCGGTTGCCCCTAACGGTCGTATCATGATTGTTTATTCCCGCACCGAACCCGGGGTTTATCAGCAGACGATGGCCATTAGCTCAACTGACACCGGAACAACATGGCTTTCAAACCAGGCGATGAGCAATTCCGCATATAGTTCAATCGTTCATGATGTCGTGCTTGACGGGGATATCTTTTATACGGCATTTTCCCAAAATGGTGCAATGGGCCTGGCTCAGATGACCGCAACCCACTCGGGATTCGGCAGGGTCATGCAGGTTAGTCACGTGTTTCAACCCAATTTAGTTGAACACGCATCAAGACTGTGCGCTCGCATTATAATTAATCCGCAGCAGCCGTCCGACCGTCGTCCTGTGATTGTCTGGTCCGAAGAAGTGTCCTCCGGCTATAGATATCGCATTCATTCGACAGCCGCCGCATTCTGGGGTGTGCCGGCCATCAATCCGGGGACTCAGATGCTACTGCTAAGATAGATATTTCTGGCGAATTTAGCATGAGGTACTTGGCAGGTGTGACGGATTCAGATACATTCCAAGTATTTTTTTCGGTGTCCTAAAGCAATAGTTCGAGAATCGGAGCCATGGTTGCCGGAACACGGCTCCAGAAGTAGGCCGCTGTGCAGGATACATGGGCAGCGATGGTGGGGTGGTCGGGCAGCATGCCCAGCCAGGTGATCACCGGCAGGCGGTCTGCAGGTGATTTTCGAAGATCCATTTCAAGCGGAAGAAAGTCAGATGACCATCCGGGACGCGATGTGATTTGGGCCACGTTGAAGGTGTTGCTCAGGGTCAGGAAGGTTGCACTGGTGGTCTGGGCATAGGTGAGAAACCCATTGTTTTCATATACGAAGTGAAACAGGCCGGATGCATCCACGGCCACCCGGGGACCGTATTCGCTGGCGGTGGAACTGACCAGGATGGCCGGCCCGGTCCAGGTGGTGCCGTTGTCTGTACTGAACCTGGCCCGCAGGTTACTCGTGACGGATCCGCCCTCAAGGCTGGCATAGGCGACCACCAGAAGGTTCTGAGACTTTGCTGGGATATGGCTGCCGGCAATATCTGCCAGATTCCTTCTGAAATACATGTACTCGTTGGCCTGGGTCCTTTCTACAGTGTAGGAGGCTATGACGGTGTGTCTGCCAAATGTGGCGCCCCCGTCAAGACTGCGGGAATAGATGACGGCGAGTTCGTTTTCACCCCCCAGGCTTCTGGAGTTGGAATATGTGCAGTGAATCCTGCCCTCCGGGTCCACAAACAGCTGTGGAAAGCCGCAGTTCGTATCCTGGGTTCTGGACACCAGTACCGTGTTGCCAAGCGTTGCACCATCGGCTTCTATAGTGGTGAAGTAGATCCCCTGGCCGGGTAAGGCGGGATCAAAGACCATGGTGGCCAGCCCGACCTGGTTGGTGGCCGGAAGTGTGACAAGATGCATTCCGTGGATGTCGATGGCGGGGTCGACATGGGTATAGACCAGCCAGGAGCCCCATGTCCTGCCGCCGTTTGTTGATTTGAACAACCGGACATTTTTACTGAATTGCCAGCCGCCGGCAATCAGGGTGTCATCATTGAGTACGCATGCAGACGTGTTTTGAATCATTTCAGGGATATCAGGGAAATCTCCCGTGGGCATATCCGGATGGGCTTTTACGGTCATCTGGGCCAGGGCCGCGGTTCCTGTCAGCAGGATCATGAACATCAGACAAATAGCCAAAAAACGGTCGGTAAACCTCATAACATTCCTCATTCAATACGCAGCCAGGGAAACGCACGCAAATTTATCTACATGAACACAAAAAAGGATATATGACACCTGCCAGTGATGTGTCAATTGGAAAAGCCGCGTTGTCCGACCCAAGTGTAAAACATGGTGTCAAGTGATCGATATGTGGATCATAATAATATTTGACAATCTGGGTTACCTATAGTAGCTTTGGTCTATAAAAAGTACATATAATTGCATTATGGTCTATATATAAATCAGAGATAAGATATGCCAAAGTCAATCACACGCACCTACTCACAGTATAGCCGGGATGCGGCTGTATTGCTTGGCGCGCTGATCCGGGAAGCACGGAATGCGAGCAAACTTACCGCTCAGGAATTGGCGGATCGTGCCGGTATTTCCAGAGGACTGCTGCAGCGCATTGAAAAAGGTAACCTCAAATGTGAAATTGGAGCTGTTTTCGAAGTGGCAACCATTGTCGGCATCAAGTTGTTTGAGGCTGATGAAAGGGATCTGAACCAACAGCTTCGTCACACAAATGAAAAGCTGGCGCTCATGCCAAAGTCTGTTCGCAGGCCATCAAAAAAGGTGAAAGATGACTTTTAAGGCAGAAAAAGAGGCCTTTGTCTGGATCTGGCTCCCTAATGAAACCGAACCGGTTGTGGCCGGGCGCCTTGAAGCGGATAACGGCCATATTCTGTTCAACTACGGTAAAAGCTACCTGGAGCGTGTCAATGACAGCAACCCTGCAATGGCCATTTATGAACCTGAGTTGCCGCTTAGAGCCGGACTGCTGCCGTTGCTCGAGGGGCTGACCATGCCCGGCTGTATCAGGGATGCGGCACCTGATGCCTGGGGAAGGCGCGTGATTATCAACAAGAAATTTGGGCTCAAAGGTGCCGGCACAGATACTGCTGATTTGGATGAATTGACCTACCTGCTGGAGTCTGGTTCAGATCGAATTGGTGCGCTGGATTTTCAATTGTCTCCGACAGAGTATGTACCGCGTCGTGCACATGCTGTCAGTATGGAAGAGTTGATTGCATCTGCACAAAGAGTCGAACAGGGAATACCCCTTACTCCGGAGTTGGATCAGGCGCTTTTTCATGGCAGCTCCATCGGCGGGGCTCGTCCAAAAGCCCTGGTTGAAGAGGGCGGTAAAAAATATGTGGCAAAATTTTCATCCGGCACAGATCTTTACAGCGTTGTGAAAGCTGAATACATAGCCATGCGGTTAGCGAAGTTGTCAGGATTGGATGTCGCTTCCGTGTCATTGAAACGAGCAGCAAACAAAGATGTCCTTTTGATCGAGCGCTTTGATCGCGAACCCAAAGCGGACAAATGGACTCGCAAGGCAATGGTCTCCGTTCTGACGCTGTTTGCTTTGGATGACATGATGGCGCGTTACGCCAGTTATGAGACCTTATCTGAAATTATCCGCCACCGTTTTACCTACCCAAAACAAACACTTAAAGAGATGTTCTCCCGGCTGGTCTTCAATATCCTATGCGGAAACACCGATGATCACGCACGAAACCATGCAGCCTTCTGGGACGGCGCTGCGCTGACACTGACGCCTGCTTATGATATTTGTCCCCAGGGCCGCACCGGCAATGTAGCGTCGCAGGCCATGCGCATATATGGTGAGAATAATCAGAGCAGGCTCAAGTCATGCTTAGAAACCGCGCACAATTTCCTTCTCACCAAAGAAGAGGCTCGTAACATATTTCATGGCCAGATTAACGCGATCAAGCAACACTGGGACACTGTCTGTAAAGAAGCCGAGTTAAGTGAGGTGGACAAGCAGCTTCTTTGGAAACGGCAGTTTTTAAACCCCTACTCGGTTGAACTATAGGTATTTTTTTATGGGCTTCACGAGTCATGTTCTTTCTGGCCCGAGTGTTGTTCCTGGCTAGCAGACCGGAAAAACCGGAACCACCGGACAGCAATAAAAGCACTAAAAAATCTGCTTGACAAAAACAGCGCATGCAGCCTACCTACGCAGAGTTATGATTCACGCTCTGTTTAATGCCATTTACCCGTTTCATTACCTGGTTGTTTTCTGCCTGGTTCAATACCTGCTGATCAACCGGTTGAACTCCCTTGAAAAAAAAGGGTTTGAGGGAACAGAGATCGGTACGCTGGTGATGCCCTACTGTTCCGGGGTGGCCAATATTATCTTTGTTTATGTGGTTGCGGAGAGCAATCTTCCGGGTATCCCGGTAATTGAAAACTGCGTGGTGAATAATGTTACCAACCTCACCTTTATTCTGGGAGTGACCACCCTGTTTTACCCGATCACCATTGTTTCCCGTTCACCGGAAGAGCGGCATTCTCTTAAAGAGGTGATGAAGCGTCGGCAGACCATGATTAAAACAAAGATCGACCAGGTAAACCTGACCGGCACCTCAATTACACTGCTGTTCTTCACGGGCGTGCTCTGGGCG
>QZLA01000251.1 GCA_004796375.1 Desulfobacteraceae bacterium | reverse complement strand
TCCGCTCGAAGATTATCTCAAGGAGATCGGCGATCTGGCTCCCGATGCCGTTATTGTGTCGGACCCTGGAGTGATTTCCCTGTGCCGCTCCCTCATTCCTCATATTGATATCCACTTGAGCACACAGGCCAATACGACGAACTTTACTGCCCTTGAGTTCTGGAAGGAAAACGGCGTAAAACGAGTCAATCTGGCCAGGGAATTGTCCCTGAAAGAGATCCAGGAAATATCAGTCATGAATATTCTTCAGACCGAAGTGTTTATCCATGGCGCCATGTGTGTTTCCTATTCCGGCCGATGCCTGCTGAGCAGCTTTCTGAGCCTGCGTGACAGCAACCGGGGACTGTGCAGTCACCCCTGCCGCTGGAGATATGCTGTGGTAGAGGAGCAGCGGCCGGGTGAGTTCATGCCCATTATGGAAGATACCAGAGGAACCTACCTTTTCAACTCACGTGACCTGTGCATGATCGACCATATCCCTGAACTGGTGGATGCCGGGATCAGTTCTCTGAAAATTGAAGGCCGCATGAAGGGGGTGAATTATCTGGCCACTGTTGTAAAGACCTACCGGTTGGCCATTGACTCCTACTGCCGGAATCCGGAAGCATATACCGTCGACCCCAAGTGGCATTCAGAACTGAATCTCATCTTCAACCGCACCTATTCCACCGGCTTCTATCTCTCAAACCCGGATGATGGGATTTGCAACTGGCAAAACCTGAAAACAGGACAGATACACAGTTTCATAGGAAAAATTATCAGTGCGGGTCCTGACGGGGCACACCAGGTAGAAATCCGGAACAAACTGTCCCTGAACGATACGGTTGAAGTGATCACACCGGGTGAATCTGCAGTAGCGTCAAGGGTATTGAAGATTTTTAACACCAAGGGTGACCCGATTGACCATGCTCAACCCAACACCGTGGCTGAAATTGTCCTTAATACCTCATTCAGTCCTAACGATATCCTCCGGAAAATATAATCAGGAGAAGCACTTCCATTGTTTCTATTTTTCCCTGGTGTTTGATTTTTTTCTATCTTTTATCCCCAAATCCTGTTAAAATTGGCCTCACCATTTCGATATAACCCCTATCAGGAGATGTAAAATGTTTGAAGACGACGAAACCCTACAAATGTATATTGAAGAATCCCTCGACCATCTTGCTGATATTGAAAGTGATCTTCTAGCAATTGAGGAGGGAGGGGAAAACATAGATGTTGACCTGGTGAACAATGTATTCAGGGCCGCGCACTCCATCAAAGGAGGCGCAGGTTTCATGGGTCTGACCACCATCAAAGAACTTGCTCATTATCTTGAAAATGTACTAGGGCTTATCCGCAACCTGGAACTGGTACCTGACTCTGCAAAAATAAGTATTCTGCTCAAAGGATTTGATCAGCTTGAAACACTTCTTAAAGAGATTGAAACCAGCAATGATGTGGATATCTCCGAGCACCTGAATGCCCTTGAAAATATCACCATGGCCTCACTGCCGGAAGAGAAGCAAAGCACGGTATCCGAGCTGGTGGACATCCAGCTGGATGACGGACGGATTTTCCCCCAGGTTTCCCTTTATGATATCAACCGGTATGTTGAAGAGGGCAAAAACATCTTCCTGGTCGAGTACGACCTGATCAATGATATTCACCGAAAAGAAAAAAACCCGATTGAGGTCCTGTCAAGCCTCCAGAAAACAGGCACCATCATCGACTCCAGAATCGATTTCGAATCGGTTGGCACCCTTGAAGGACAGCCGATTAACCGGATTCCGTTCCAGGTGCTTTTCGCATCCATTATTGAATACGATATGGCTGAAACCCTTTTTGATATCAACAAGCAATATGTCCACGCCATCAATGACGATATGTTGAGTACCTCTGCATCACAGGCAGCCGGTGAGCCGGCACCCATGCCGGTTCAGGAGAACACGATCCCGAGCACACCTGAGCCGTCGCCGGCACAACCTGCTCCGCCGGTGGTTGAAGCCCCTCAGCCTGCTGCACAGACCGTTGAACCGGTTGTGGAACAACCCGCGCCTGATGCTGTTCAGCAACCCGCTGCCGCCGCTGCAGTGCAGACGCAGAGAGTTGAACCCGCCGCTGCCCAGGCAGACAGCCAGGTATCCATGTCAGCAAAACCGCAAAGTTCTCTTCGCGTCCATGTCAATCTTTTGGATACATTGATGAACCTGGCAGGCGAGCTGGTATTGAGCCGCAACCAACTGCTCCAGGGTATCAACTCAAGCAATTCCAAAGCCACGGAACTGTCCAGCCAGCGTATCGACATGATTACCTCTGAACTTCAGGAAGCGATCATGCGCACCCGGATGCAGCCCATTGCCAATATCCTGAACAAATTCACCCGGGTGGTCCGGGACCTGTCCCAGGACCTTGGCAAGCTGATCGACCTGGTGATTGAAGGAAAGGATGTTGAGCTGGATAAAACCATTCTCGAATCCATTAACGACCCCTTGACCCACCTGATACGAAACTCCGTCGACCATGGTATTGAAACCCCCATGGAAAGGGAGCAGATGGGCAAGGATCCCACCGGGAGAATTATTCTCAAGGCATTTCATGATGCCGGCCAGGTCAATATTGTGATTTCCGACGACGGCCGTGGACTCAATCCCAATAAAATTGCCGATGCCGCCATATCCAAAGGCCTGGTGACCGACCAGCAGGTGGCGGAAATGTCCGACAAACAGCGGATGGAACTCATTTTTCTGCCGGGTTTCTCTACGGCTGCCCAGGTTACGGACGTCTCGGGAAGAGGGGTCGGCATGGATGTCGTATCCACCAACATCGAAAGCCTTGGCGGAATTATCGAGCTGGATTCCACACCGGGCAAAGGCACAGATATCCAGATCAAGCTGCCGCTGACCCTGGCCATTATCCCGAGCCAGATCACTTCAGTGGGCAACGAACGCTACGCCGTTCCCCAGGTGAACCTGAATGAACTGCTCAGGATTCCGGCCGCCCAGGTCAAGGACAAGATTGAAAAAGTCGGGGATGCCGACGTGGTCAGGCTTCGCGGAGAATTGCTACCCCTTCTGAACCTGGCCGAGGTGCTGGGCATTGAAAAAACCTTTATCGATGAAACAGACAATACCGAGCGCCCCGACCGGAGGAAAAACCTGGCCGACCGTCGAAGCCGGAAACACGATATTACGGAATCCGGAGAGATCTTAGAGGGATCGGCCACCGACCATGCAAACCGTTCCGACAGCGACCGCCGATACCGCGCGGCCAGTGCCCTGAACATTGCGGTGGTATCTGCCGGTGCATTCAAGTACGGACTGGTGGTCGACAAACTGCATGATTCAGAAGAGATCGTAGTTAAACCGGTCGGCCGCCATTTGAAAAAATGCACGGCCTATGCCGGAGCCACCATCATGGGAGATGGGAAGGTCGCCCTGATTCTCGACATCTCCAACCTGGCCCAGATGGCTGAACTCTCTACGGTGAACGAGGCCAGCCAGAAAGCAAAAGCCCTTGAAGAGGAAAGGGATGCTGCCGGAGATAAAGTGGCCCTGCTCACATTCAAGAACAGTGAATCTGAACATTTTGCAGCCCCGTTGAATCTGGTGGAACGTATCGAGCGGATACAGACCTCCACCATTGAGGAGATCGGCGGTAAAAAAGTGGTTCAATACCGGGGCGGTGCACTTCCCCTGTTTGAGCTTTCCCAGGTCGCAGATTTTCAGCCGCTCCCGGATAAGGATCAACAGGAGGTCATTGTATTCAAGGTCAAGGACAGGGAACTGGGCCTGATGGTCACCCCGCCGGTGGATGCACTTGAGGTGATGCTCGAGGTGGATGCCTCCACACTGAAACAAACCGCCATCAGCGGGTCCATGATCATTAATGAGCATACCACACTTCTGGTTGATATATTTGAGTTGGTAAAAACCCTGAACCCGAGCTGGTTTTCCGCTGAGGCGGAAGTTGCCGCAGAGATGGCTGAAACCGGTGAAAAAATCATTCTTTTTGCGGAAGATTCTGCATTTTTCAGGAACCAGGTGAAATCCTTTATGCAGGAGGATGGTTTCAAGGTCATTGAAGCCGAGGATGGTCAGATCGCCTGGGAACTGCTCAAGGAGCGGGTGGATGAAATCGACATTGTGGTCACCGATCTTGAGATGCCCAATATGGACGGTTTTGAATTCACCCAGAAAATCAAGGCGGATCCCACTTACTCCCATCTTTCCGTCATCGCGCTGACCTCCCTTGCCAGTGAAGCGCATATTGAAAAAGGTAAAAAAGTGGGGATTGACGAATACCAGATCAAGCTGGACAGGGAAAAACTGATGAATGTCATCCGCAAGGCGCTGAACCTGGCCTAATGCGTAAAGCATCATGTAATCTTTTGAAACGCCGTCTTTTAACATAGGAGAAGTCATATGGCTCAGGAAAGAAAAGAAACTGCACTGGAAGGCAATGAATTTTCAACCTTTTATGTGGGCGGTGCCCTGTGCGGCATCAACATTCTGAATATCCAGGAGATCAACAAGCATTTTGAGATTACCAAGGTGCCGCAGTCTTCGGAGTATATCAAGGGCATCCTGAACCTGAGAGGCCGGATCGTCACGATTATTGATCTTGGGAAAAAACTGGGGCTCGCACCGGTTGAAAAAAGCAAGGACAACCGGAATATCATTGTCAATTCAGAAGATGAGCATATCGGTCTTCTGGTGGATTCCATTGCAGATGTAGTGATCGCAGACCAGGCTGACATCGAACCCGCACCTTCGAATATCGGAGGGGTCAAAGGAAAATATTTTCAAGGGGTTTTAAAAACAGATAAGGAGTTGATCGGAATTCTTAATATTGATGAGGTATTGAAAGAATAATGAGCGGCATCAAAGCACTTGTAATTGATGATACGATCGTCTACCGGAAAATCGTCGGGGATGTTCTCAAGGAGATTCCCGGCGTGGAGGTCGTCGGAACAGCCAACAACGGAAAAATTGCGCTGTCTAAAATTGCATCGCTGAGCCCGGATATTATCACCCTGGATATTGAGATGCCGGAAATGAATGGTATCCAGGTATTGGAGGAGCTGCAGAAACAAAGTGATCCCCCCACGGTGGTCATGCTATCGACCCTGACCCATGAGGGCAGCGAGATGACCATCAAGGCACTGGAGTTGGGTGCTTTCGACTTTGTTCCAAAACCGGATGAAGGGAAAATGGCCGACAACATGCAGAAGGTTCGCGACGCCATCAACCCCATCATCAGAACGGTTAAAAGACAGAAACAGACCCGTTTAAAAATCAAAAACCGTGCGGTGACGCCGACGGTCAAGTCACAGGTCCCGAAAACATCACCTGTGAAGACATCTCCCGCGATCAGCGTCCCAAGAAAAGCACCATCGGAGATCATTGGACTGGGGATATCTACAGGCGGCCCCAATGCATTGACCCGAATGATCCCCATGCTGCCGGCAAGTTTCAGCGTCCCCATTCTGATCGTCCAGCATATGCCCCCCATGTTTACGGCATCCCTGGCAAACAGTCTCAACAATAAAAGTGCATTGTCTGTCAAGGAGGCGGAAAACGGGGACACCATCACCGGCGGGACGGTTTATATTGCTCCCGGAGGAAAGCAGATGAAAATCATGGCCGGCGGCGACGGCATCTCCAGGAAAATCAAAATCACGGACGATCCGCCGGAGAACTCTTGCAAACCCTCTGTTGATTATCTTTTCAGATCCATTGCCCAGCATTATGTCGGCCGTGCGACCGGTGTTATCATGACCGGTATGGGATCTGACGGGACCAAGGGTCTTGTCCAGATGAAACAAAGCGGCAGTATTGTCATTGCACAGAATGAAGAAACCTGTACGGTCTTTGGTATGCCCAAAGAACCGATTGAATCCGGACTTGCGGATGTTATCGCACCCTTGGAGAACATTGCCGGGGAAATCATTAAAACCGTTGCCTGACGTTTAAAGCCAGCAGCTGTACCAGACGAAGACTATGAATCGAATCAAGGTCACACCTGAGGAATTTGAACTGTTCTCCAGATATATACTGGACATATCCGGTATTGCTCTTGATAAGGGCAAGGAGTACCTTGTTGAGACGCGTTTAAACCCCCTGATTGTCAAATACGGCTGCACCAGCTACATGGATCTGCTGAAAAAATCCAAGGCAGATTTCAAAAAAGAGATGGAAAATGAGATTATTGATGCCATCTCAACCAATGAAACCTACTTCTTCAGGGACAAGTCTCCGTTTGAACTTTTGCAGCACAAAATTTTCCCCGATCTGATTGATAAGCGTTCCAAAGGCGGACCAAAGCCATCTTTGCGTCTGTGGAGCGCGGCCAACTCCACCGGACAGGAGATTTACAGCATTGCCATGACCCTGTTGGAAATGGGGGTCAGCCTGAGTAATTACAATATCAAATTGTTGGGAACCGATATATCAGATGCCGCTATTGCCAAGGCCAGCTACGGGATGTACAACAAGTTTGAGGTCGCCCGGGGCCTGGACACCCGGCGATTGAACCGATACTTTGAGCCCAAGGATGATCAGTGGAAAGTGAAGGATGAACTCAGGGCCATGGTCCAGTTCAGAAAAATGAATCTGATGAAACCCTTTATCGGATTAGGAAAATTTGATATTGTACTCTGCCGGAATGTGATGATCTATTTTACAAGTGAAGATCGAAGAAAAATATATGAAAACATATCAAAAATCATGGAACCTGACGGATATCTCCTCATTGGTTCCACCGAATCCTTAGTGAACGACACCCCGTTGTTCGAGTCCCAGAAATACCTGAATTCCATTTTCTACCAATTTAAATAAACAGCACTTAGGAACAATTATGGCCGGAATTAATGAAAACGAATTTATTGATGAACTGATTTTCTGCCTCAAGGAAGAGGATGTGGTAAAAGCCAAGGCGCTGCTCCAGTTTGCTTCGGATTCTAATGTAAGCGCGACCGTGCAGACCCGTTCACTTCAGGAACTGGCAAAAGGACCTGAAAAGGTGGTCTTTCCACTCCTGGAGTACCTGACCAAGATTGAAATCTCAGACCCGGCCATCCAGGAAGCCCTGTATGACCTCATCCTTGATAAGGCCTATGGAAACACCCAACTGGTGATCAACTATATTACTGAAAATGAAAAAACCGCCCGTATCCTGTTCCTAAAAGCCGCCGGTGACCTGCTCCTGGCCGAAACCGCTGATACACTGAAAAGCATCATCTCCCAGGAATCCGATGTTGATATCCTGTCAGCGGCAGTCACTGCCCTGGGCGAACTCCGGCTTGATGACGCACTACCCGTGTTCACCAGCACCAGTGACCACCCCGAAATTTCGGTCAAGCGAGCGGCAATCTCGGCGATTTCACGACTGGGAAACAACGAATCGGTTGATGCCTTAATGGCATTCCTCGCCGCTGAGGAACAGGTGGCAAAACTGGCTGTCGAGGCCATTGCGGAGATTCAGGATCTCTATGCGCTGGACAAGCTCACGACACTGCTGAGGTCAAAGGAAACCATTGTCAGGGACACGGCCATTGATGCGTTGATGAAGTTGGGCGGCAAAGCGGTCCCGATCCTGACCCGGGCCTTTAAAAATGCCGAGTCGGATTACCTGGTCCACCTGATTACCACCCTGGGGTATATCGGAGATCAGGCAGCCATTTCATCCATCCTGGATATCATCAACACCCAGCCCAAGGATGCCAATATCCGTCAGGCAGCCTATGAGGCCATGGAAAGAATTCCCTCGCCCAAAACCGCCATCTGCCTCGCCCAGGGCTTACAGGATCCGGTTGAGGCCGTCCGGATGAGTGCTGCCCGGGCCATTGACCTCAACCTGTCTAAACCGTTGGTTGCCGGATTGAAGAATA
>QZLA01000021.1 GCA_004796375.1 Desulfobacteraceae bacterium | reverse complement strand
AGGATATCAATATGGAGACCCGTGCCCACCTCAAGCATGACTTCAGTCTGGAGTCCTTCAGCATGACCATTCATTCCAGTCTGTTCACCTTCAAAGCCTCGGGCACCACCCAGGGAAACCGCTTGAAGATCAGCACGTCCGGCGCGGATCAGACCCAAACGGAACATGAGATTGAATTTGACTCCCCCCCCTACCTGGCCGGTGGCATCCTGCTGGATCTGGCCGCCTCCCTTAAAACCGGGAAAAAGAGCAAAACCTATGACCTCTTTGATCCGGTGACCATGGCGTTTTTACCGGCCACGGCCGAGGTCAAGGGGATTGAGTCCATTGAGGCGTTCGGGAAACAGACCGATGCCCTCATGGTTGACCTGTCTTTCAAGGGAGCGACCCAGACCCTGTGGATGGATCAAAAAGGAAGAATACTGCTGGAATCCGGCATGCTGGGCATGCGAATTAAAGCCGTTGAACAACAGGAGGCCCTGACAGGCATCAACAGCGCCCCGGTCCAGGACATGACCCGCCTGGCCTCGGTCCGGGCGGACCGGAAAATTCCTGATCCGGAAGCGCTCAACACCCTCGTGGTTGACATATCCGGGATCGATGTCAATCAGTATCCGTTCAGGACCCGGCGCCAACGATTGGCCGGCAAACGGCTGACCATCAAAAAGGAGCGGATCCCCAACACCCACACCAGCCATATCCCGTTTGATCTCAGGAAACTGACCAAACCCGGTCCCTTTATCCAATCCGACACCCCTGAAATCATGGCCCTTGCCCAGGAGATTACCCAGGGAGAGACCCTGGCCGTAAACAAGGTTCGAAAACTGGTCGACTGGGTGTATAAAAACATCGAAAAGCGTCCATCGCCTTCCATCCCGGATGCCTTGTCCACCCTGAAAACCCGAAAAGGCGACTGCAATGAACATGCCGTGCTCCTTGCAGCCCTGGGCAGGGCGGCCGGCATCCCCACCCGGGTGGAAACCGGCCTCTATTACCTGGATGGGAAATTCATGTATCATGCATGGAACGCATTTTACACCGGAGCCTGGATCACGGCAGACGGGGTGTTCAACCAGATACCGGCCGATGTCACCCATATCCGCATCGCATCGTCTAAAAAGGGTACCGGAACCGAACTGACCGGCGTCATCGGCAATATCCAACTCAAAATCATAGAGATGAACTGACATGATCCGACTGGAAAACATCACCAAGCATTACCAGAAGCTCAAGGCCCTGGACAACCTGAACCTGGATATCCCCAAAGGATGCCTCTTCGGATTTATCGGCCCCAACGGCGCGGGCAAGACCACCACCATACGGATCCTCTCCGGCATTCTGATGCCGGATACCGGAACGGTTGAAATCGCAGGCATCCGTCTGAATAAACATCCGGAGCAGGCCAAACAGAAAATCGGGTTTATTCCTGACCGCCCCTACCTTTATGAAAAAATGACCGGCAATGAATATCTCAAATTCTGCGCAGATATCTATCATGTATCGTCAAAGGATTTCATCACTGCACGGGACAGATATCTTCGGCTGTTTTCCATGAACGATTTTGCCGATAACCTGATCGAATCCTATTCCCACGGGATGAAACAGCGGATGGTCATGGCATCGGCTCTCATACATGACCCTGAGATTATTGTGGTGGATGAACCCATGGTGGGACTGGATCCTGCCGCCATCCGGCTGGTGAAACGCCTGTTCAGGGAACTGGCCGACCAGGGGAAAACCATCTTCATGTCCACCCACACCCTTGAAATTGCCGAGAGCATCTGTGATATGGTGGCCATCATCAACAAGGGAAAGATCCTTGCAAGGGGGACGGTGACTGACCTGCAAAAAGAAGCCGGGGTCAGCCATGAACGCCTTGAAGACCTGTTTTTATACCTCACCCGTTCAGGACAGACCCATGAATGATGTATTCACCCTATTAAACCCGGGCATTACCGGGATCAAAAACCGGATCCAGAACAAGTCCGGCAACCAGAGCCCGCTAAAATTCTTCATCATGGCGGCCATCGGCCTGATCTTCTGGGGCGGCCTGTTTGCTGTCTCCCATAAGGTGCTGATCTACTTTTCCTCCATTGAAGACATCGGTCTTCTGCTCTCCTATAAACTGCTGTCCATGATTGTGGCCATTGCGTTCTCACTGTTTTTTATCAGCTCCATCATCACCTCCATATCCAGGTTGTTTCTCTCCAAAGACCTGATCTGCGTCCATGCCATGCCTGTTCCTACCTGGCAGGTCCTGCTCTCACGCTGGATGGTCAGCTTCTTTGACAGTACCTGGATGGTCTTTCTCTATATTGTTCCGGTGCTGCTGTCCTATCTGCTGGTGTTTAAAAAGGGGCTGTTTACCCTGTTGATGATGGGGGCCGGCATTGTTTCCCTGGCCGTAACCGCCACCATTGCCGGTACAGTCCTGGTGGTGGTCCTGGTGATGGTCATACCGGCGGGGCGCCTGAAAAGCGTGTTTGTTATTTTCGGCATGGTGATCTTCTGTCTTCTCTACATCTTTGCACGGATGGTCAAGCCCGAGCAGCTGGTTGACCCGGAAACATTCAACACGGTGCTTCTTTACATCACCTCCCTGAAAACACCCTCCTCCCCCCTGTTCCCGGGTACTTGGGTATTCGACGGGATCAAGGGCATCCTGGAGGGCAACCTCTCGTTCGGATTCCACAACCTGGGGTTATCCTGGAGTTTTTCCATCATCGCACTCCTGCTGATGCTGCTGACTGCAGATCTGCTCTATAAAAAAGGGTTGTCCAAAAGCCTTGGCAAAACCGAGCGGTCCATCAAACCCCTTCCGGATGAAAAGCTGCTCAAGAGGTCACCGTCGCCCACCCGGGCGCTGGTCGTCAAAGAGCTGCGCTCCTTTTTAAGGGACCAGACCCAGTGGAGCCAGATCTTCCTGATCTTTGCCCTGATCATCATCTATGT
>QZLA01000348.1 GCA_004796375.1 Desulfobacteraceae bacterium | reverse complement strand
TGAAATGGAGGTTGTGGCCAAAACCGGCGGTGTGATCGGCCTCTGGCCCCTGGCCTACTCACACCGGAGCCACCCGAGAACCACGCTTCAGCATTGGGCAAAGGAGATTGTGCTCATGAAACAGCGGCTGGGCATCGAGCACTGCGGGCTCGGCACCGACGGCGGGGGCGGTCTTCCCCAAAAGGTGAGGGGCTGGACGTCTATTGCCTCCCTGCCAAACCTGGTTCTGGCCATGCTGGAAGCCGGGCTTTCCCGAAATGATGTACGCGCATTCTGCGGCGGTAATTTCATCCGGGTGCTCAACACCTGTCTTGCCTGATATCCTTGTCTGCCCGCCTTTTCCCTGCTTACTCCAACAGAAGCGGCACGACTCCGGACAATGGCGGTTGAACCATGAACCGCTGGGCATAAATATCCGGATACACTCTCCGCCACCAGTCCTGCCAGGCCACAACAGCCTTTTTCATCCCGTTCTGTACGATAAGGGAATAATTCTGGGGAACGGTGGTGGCTGTTACCGGCATCCCGGATCCACCATAAGACTTCCGGTACCGGGATGATATATGCTGGACATAACATTGGGGGTCAACGTTATCATCAAGCGGCCAGACCATGAAACAGCCGCCGTGGCCATCTTTTACCATGCCTGCCGGCCGGGCATCCGGCCCGGCCCATACTCCTGTAAGCCCGGGCCCCTCATACACCGGCATGTCATCGTGGAAAAGCAGCGCACCGGTATCCCTGATGTGGCGAAGATACAGGCCCGTGCTTCCCCAGCGCTCAGCCCGGTATGATACAAAGGCGCCACCGGCCCCATCTGACACCATACTGGGCGAAAAGGCATGATCGCTGTAACCGCCTATGGATTGACCGTTGGCTGCCCACAAGGATACACCGGAGGGTGACAGGGACTGCATATAGATTTCAGTGTCACCTGACCGATGGTCTTCCCAGGCCACCCAGTATTTACCGGATGCACCGTGGGCGATGGCTGGATCGCCTTGATACTCACTGGCCGTACAGACGGCAGCCCCGTAAACTCCCCACTGGATGATCCCTTCAGCGTTCAGTTTCTGGGCATAAATATCAATCAGCTCGGTATACCCAGAAGTCCGCCAGCAGATAAAAACGCCCCCTGAGCCGTCGCTCAACATATATGGATAACTTTCCGGGGTCGTGGCATAGCAGACCAGTGACCCATCGGCAGGATACAGCCGGGTCCCCTGTTTGGTGATGCGCTGGGCATAAATGTCGCTATCCTCATTGCCGATATCGTTCCGGTCATCTATCCACGCCACCACAGCGCCGCCGGAGCCGTCGCTGACTGCATTGGGCAATAACTGGTTACCTGAATACGGGCAGACCGCCATCCCGGCTGTTCCCCACAGCCGGTTGCCGGAACTGTCCAGGTGCTGGCCATATATCTGTTCATTGGTTCCCTGGTGATCCATCCAGAAAACCAGGCACCCACCGGCCAGATCAGGAACCGCCACAGCAGAGTATTGCCGGCCACTCCTGGAACTGACCTCAACGCCCCCGGGCGCCCACCGGATGTTCCCGCTGATATCAACGGACTGGGCATAGAGCCGCTCCAACGGATACTCCCCCTCGTGCCAAAAAACAATGAGGTTGCCTCCCTTACCCCCTGCCCCGCTTTCATCATCAATAATACATTCCATTACCTCCCAACCGGTTCCGGTGGCCAGGGGCACCCCGTTTTCCTGCCAGATTCTCCGGGCAAAAGCTTCCTGGGTAAAGCTGAAAATAAATAGGGAAAAAGCCAGAATTGACCGTATCCAAAGATTCATGTTCCTGAAAAACTCCTTCTTGTTTCACCATCCCGCGGTCAAGCAGGGTATACCACAGGCGACCCAGGCTCAGGGCATGGGCGGCCAGCCGTTCACTGCACCAACGGATCAGCTCACCGCATTAGGGTGCGGGCATCCTCCTTGAGTACCACCACGGTTTTGATCCGATCACCCACCTTTTCGTCGGGGCTACCCACCGCTTGTTCATCTATTCCAATAGAAGCGGCACGACTCCGGACAATGGCGGTTGAACCATGAACCGCTGGGCATAAATATCCCTTTCCTGAGGGGCCTGCCGACGCCAGTCATGCCAGGCCACAATAGACTGCCTCACGCCATTTTGCATGATCACCGGGTAGTTTTGAAAAATGGTAGTGGTTGTTACCGGCATCCCAGCTGCACCAAAGGATTTCCGGTGTGCCGATGGCATATGCTGGACATAGCATTGTGATGACTGAACACCATAATCAAGTGCCCAGACCATGAAACAGCCACCGCGGCCATCTGGTGCCATGGGGGCCGGTCTGAGGTCTGGCCAGGCAGTTATCTCTCTGAGTCCGGGGCCTTCATAGACCGGCATGTCATCGTGAGAAACCGGTACCGAGTTATCCCTGAAATGACGGAGAAACAACCCTGTACTCCCTGAGCGTTCTGCGTAATACAGCACAAAGGCGCCGCCGGAACCATCTGAAACCATGCTGGGCATAAAGGCATGATCACTGCTGCCGTTGATCAGCTGGCCGTCAGCGGCCCATTCAGATGCACCAGCGGATGAAAGGGACTGCATGTAAATCTCGCTGCTACCTGACCGCCAGTCATTCCATGCCACCCAGTACTTGCCGGACGCGCCATGGGCGATCACCAGGTAGTCCTGCTCCCCGCTGGCTGTGCAGACCGATGCACCATATGGCCCCCACTGGATGACCCCTTGGGCATTCAGTTTCTGTGCATAAATATTATCCATCACCGATGAACTGCCCCTATTTGTCCAGCAGAGAAACGCGCCCCCTGAGCCGTCGCTTAACATAGATGGCGGGCCCTCCGATGTTGAAGCATAATAGACCAATGACCCGGTGGCAGCATATAACCGGTTCCCCTGTTTGGTGACGCGCTGGGCAAACAGGTCGGTGTCAAGATTCCCAATATCGTTCCGGTCATCCACCCACGCCACCACAGCACCGCCAGAGCCGTCGCTGACCGCATCGTGCCAAAACTGATCACTTGCAAACGGGCAGACCGCCATCCCGTTGATCCCCCAAAGACGGTTGCCGGAGCTGTCCAGGTGCTGCCCGTATATCTGTATATTCGCTCCCTGATGATCCATCCAGAATACCAGGCACCCGCCGGAAAGATCGGGAACAGCCCTTGCGTGGAATTGATCCCCGGTTCTTGAGCTGATTGGAATTCCCTCCGGTGGCCAGTGGATATTTCCGTTAGTATCAACCAACTGGGCATAGAGCCGCCTTTTCCCGGAACTGTTATCCTCCCAGATCACTATAAGGTTGCCTCCCTGACTCCCCATGCCGGTTCCATCATCAATGATGCATTCAGTCCAGATAAGGCCACTTTCTGTGGCCAGGGGCACCCCGTTTTCCTGCCAGATTCTCCGGGCGGAAACATCCGGGGTAAAACTGAATATAAAAAGGCAGACAACCAATCCTGACCGGATCCATAGGCTCATGTGCTACCTCCTTTCTGATCACTTACTGCTGGATTTCGGGTCAGTCAATAAACCTGGCCTTTTTCTCCAAGGGTTTTCTAGGCGTTTTGGCCGCACTTTTCCCGGGTTTACCGAGACAGACAAAGGCCAGGGGGATCTTGTTTTCTTCTATTTCCAGGAGGTCCTTGACCATCTGTCGGTCGAACAGGGTGTACCACAAACTGCCCAGACCCAGCGTGTGGGCGGCCAGGAGCATATTCTGGATGGCGGCGGCGCAGGCATGCTGATAGGCACATGGGCCGTCAGCGCTGTAAATATCTGCACCGGATTTGGTCTTGTCCCCGGTGACCACGATAATGACCGGTACGGTTTTCAAAAGCGCGACCGAATACTGCTCCAGCCATTTCCACTGGCTTTTTTCTACAATATAGGTCTTGCAGGATTCCGCATCCTTGCACAGCTGTGCCTTGATACTGTCCCGGGTGATCACGATGAACTCCCAGGGCTGGCTGTTCATGGGTGATGGTGCGGCAATGCCGGCCTCGAGAATTTTTTCAATATCTGCCCGGTCAACGGGGTTGTCCAGAAAGTTTCTACAGCTTTGCCTTTCATTCATCGCGGTAAACAGATCCATCATCTCTCTCCTGTTTCAATGGGTTGACATGCCATCAAGTGTTATGCACTTTGGTCCTTTTTCTCGATTTTCCTGATCTCATCATCCCGGACCTCCCGGCGCAGCAATTTGCCCACTTTTGACTTGGGCAGCATATCCCGGAACTCAACATACCCCGGCACCTTGTAGGCGGCCAGTCTTTCGCTGCACCAGCGGATCAGTTCAACACCCCCGACACCCCGGGCATCCTCCTTGAGCACCACAATGGCTTTGATCCGCTCACCCACCTTTTCATCCGGGATACCGACCACACAGGCATTGATCACGGTCGGGTGGTCCTGGAGCGTGGCCTCGATTTCAGAGGCCGACACCCTGAACCCCTTGTGCTTGATCACATCGGCGGACCGCTCCATGTAGACCAGTTCACCGTCGGGTTTGCAGGACACAAAATCTCCCATACGGCAGTAGACCTTGTCATTGACCCGGACATAGGTCCGCTCGGTCTCATCCGGTTTGCCGTAATACTCTTTCATGGCATAGGGTGAGGATACCAAAAGTTCACCGTTCTCACCATCCTCAACACACTCCAGGGTAACCGGATCCACCACGATGCACTCACGGCTGGCCAGTGGATACCCGATAGATCCGGATGACGGCTCTGTCCCAATTCTTGAATAGGTGACATGACCGGCCTCGGTTGACCCGTAGACCTGGTATATCGGCAGGTCATAAATCTCCCGGAACCGGTTCATCACCTTGGACGGCAGCACATCCCCGCCGCAGAAGCAGTACTTCAGGGAGGACAGATCATACTGGTCCCGCCGGTCATTTTCCAGGACCATGCGGTACAGTGCGGGAACACCGAGAAACCAGCGGGGTCTATACCGCTGGATCGATTCCAGGATGGCATCCACCTGGGGCTGGGGCATGAGCACCACCATATTGCCACGGTTCAGCCCGATAGCCATGAAAAACCCCAGGGCCATGATGTGAAACAGCGGATTGATCGCGATATACACATCTGAACCCTCCTTGAGGTGTTCACCGGCCACATCAAAAGTAACGTTGTTAATATAGGAGGTGGACCCGATGTGATTCCCCGGGACCCCCTTGGGAAACCCGGTGGTCCCGCCGGTATAGAGGATATAGGAGAGGTCCTTGGCCGGGTCAATATCAACGTCACTGCTGATGGGCGGACTCTGGAGCATCGATTTGAACGACACCACCTGGTCATCATACACCACCTTGCCGGCGGGGATCTTATCAAACAGGACGCCCAGCCAGCGTTTCCAAACAGGGAGAAGATCCACCAGATTGGTCACAATGGCATGGGAGAGTCGGGTGGTCCGGAATATCTCTTTGACATAACCAAAATTGGTATCCATGCAGATGATGGTCCTGGCACCGGAATCCTTGAGCATATATTCAATCTCGTGGGAGGTGTATATGGGGGATACCGGCACCAGCACGGCCCCGGCTTTCTGAATCCCGAGATAGGCAATCACCCACTGGATACAGTTGGGGATGTAAAGCAGGACCTTGTCACCCTTCTGGATGCCAAGGTCATGCAGGCCTTTGGCAAAACGCTCGCTCAACTCTTTGAGCCGCCGGTAGGAGAAGTGCTCACCCAGGTAAACCACCGCCGTATTTTCGGGATACTTTTCGCACATGAGATCAAATCTGGAATAGGACAGCTCTTTTTCAAGAGGGATGGTCTTCATGTTATGACACTCCAAAATAGGCGGATTTCACATCCGGATTATCCATGAGTTCTTCCCGTGTGCCCTCCATGACGGCCGCACCGTTCTCCAGGATATAGGCATAATCGACAATGGGGAACACCGGCCGGGCATATTGTTCAGACACGATGATGGAGATCCCGCTCTCCTGTTGGATCGCCCGGGTGGCCTTGACCAGCGTGGCCTGCATGAACGGGCTCAATCCCAGCAGGGGCTCGTCCAGCAACAGGACCTTGGGCTGGGCCATGAGCGCCCGGCCGATGGCCACCATCTGCTGTTCCCCCCCGCTCAAGAACCCGGCCAACCGGCCGCGAAGATCCTGGAGGGCGGGAAATACCTCCATCACATAATCCAGGGTTTTTTTGGCCTGGGCTTTGGTGGCCAAATACCCCCCGATCCGAAGATTTTCAACCACGGAACTCTCCTTGAACAGCCGCCGGCGTTCCGGGCAGAGGATAATGCCGGCCCGGGCCCTTAAACTGGGTTTCATCTCCATGATGTCACGGTCCTCAAACCTGAGGCTGCCGGTCAGGGTAATCCGCTCCCCGCCGGCCATGGCCTCTTTTTTTCGGATATCCAGCATGATGCCGGACAGGGTATACATCAGGGTGGATTTTCCAGCCGAATTTGCCCCGAACACCCCGACGATCTGCCTGTCATGGCACTGGATACTGATATTGTTCAACGCCAGCATATTCTCGTAAAATACCATCAGGTCGTTTGCCTCAAGCATAGGTCATGACCTCCTCCACCTCTTCAGAGCCAAAGTAGGCCTGTTTTACCCGTTCATCCGCCATCACTTCATCCGGTGTACCCTCCAGGAGTTTTTTCCCAAAATTGAGCACCATGACCCGGTTGGCCACCTGGAACAGTTCCCGCAGCCGGTGTTCGATCATGATAATGGTGATACCGTCATCATGGAGCCGTTCGATCAATGGTACCATGGAGGCGATCTCACTCATGGAAAGACCTGAGAACACCTCATCACAGATCAGGACTTCCGGCTGCAGAGACAGGCAACGGGCAAGCTCCAGCCGCTTGAGGTATCCCGTAGGCAGGGTCGAGGTGGTTTTAAAGGGAATATAGGAATCCCGCTCAAACCCGATCTCCTCAAGGATGTCGATGGCCACGGTGGTCCGGTCCCCCAGGCGGCCGCCGCCCCGCCATCCGCCGGTCCGTCTCGCCCGGGGTGAAAACAAGGGGATCACCAGGTTCTTGTAGGCCGGCAGACTGTAGTAGGGGCGCATGATCTGAAAGGTCCGGGTGACACCCATATCGGCAATTTTGTGGGGTTTTTTCCCGGTGATATCCCTGCCGTTAAAATAGACCTTACCGGCAGTGGGCTTGATAAACCCGGTCACCGAATTGACAATGGTGGTTTTACCCGAACCGTTGGGCCCGATAATACCCAACACATCTCCGGGATAAACATCCACACTCACATCCTGGAGTGCCTTCACACCGCCGAACTGCTTGGACACCCCTTCGAGCTTGAGGATGGGCCGGCGGTCTTCATGATCTGCAACCTGATTTGCTGTCTGGTTCATATACGGGTCCACCTTTCAAACTGTTCATATTTTCGCTGGCCAAATACCATGATCCCTTCACTTTTAAACAGGATAAACGCCACCAGGATAGAGGCGTAAAATACGATTCGCAGGGTACCGAAATCCCGTAACAGCTCGGACACCGGCACCAGTATCAGGCACCCCAGAAGCGGCCCGACCAGGGTACCGGCACCGCCGATCACTGTGGCGGCAATGGGAAGGATGGAAAAATCCAGGGCAAACTGGGAGATCCCGGACCACATGTAAATATGGGTCAGGCATGCCCCGGCCAGGCACCCCATGGATGAAGCGATGAACACGGCCAGGGCCTTGTATTTGGTAATATTGATCCCTGATGCCTTGACCGCCTGGTCATTGTCCATCACCGCCGTAAAGATCAACCCCATATCCGTGGTGACCAAGCGGCGCAGGCCGAACAGGAACACCAGCACCATCCCCAGGATAAAATACTGCTCCACGAATGCGGATGAAAAGCTGTCGATACCCACCAGGCCGTCCGTGCCCCCGAACAGGTCAAATGCCTCGATGATCCTTGCCATGAACAGCGGATACATCAGGGTGACGATGGCGAAATAGACTCCTTTGAGGGGCAGGCAGGGCAGGATCAGCACGGTGCAGACCCCGCCGCCGATAATCGCGGCCAATGGGATGGTGACCATGGGTGGAAAACCATAGTAGGAATTCATCACGCCTGCAATATAACCGCCAGTGCCGATAAAAAAGGCACCGCCCAGGGACACAAGCCCCACATAGTGCGCCAGGAAGTCAAAACTCAGTGCCAGGATGGCGTAGATACAGACAATTGAAATCACCCGCTGCCAGTACATGCCGGGCATGAGCAGCGGCAGTGACAGCATGCCGACAATCAGGATGAATCTCGGCAGGGTCAGATAGGACAGCTCCCGCCAGGACATTAGTGCATATAGTCCATCGGACCGTACCTTGATCCCCCGGTCGATACGTTCTTTTCGCTTTTCTGGTCTTCTTTCTTGTGTGCTCACGGTCTATACCCTTTCTTCCAGTTCCTTCTGCTGGCCGAACAGGCCGGACGGTTTGAGTATCAAGGTCAGGATGATTGCCAGAATCGCCACCACCATCTGGAAATGCGAACCGATAAACACCACGGTCAGGATCTGGGTGTACCCGATGATAAACGCGGCAAAAAATGCCCCCATCCAGGAACCCAGTCCCCCGACAATACACACGGCAATAGACATGATCAGGACATGGTATCCCGACTCTACCACAATATTACCAAGCGGCAGGATCAGGATGGCCGCCACACCGGCCAGCATGGCGCCGAATCCCATGGCCACCATGGCCATGAGATCGGAATCGATGCCCAGCATCAGAGCGGCCCGCTCATCCTGGGCCATGCCCTGCAGGGCCAGGCCCACCTTGGTAAAATGGGTAAAGACCCAGAGTCCAGCCACCAGGAGGATGCCGACGATCATCATTACGATCCGATGAACATCCACCGGCACCCCCCCGATGGATAAACTGCCTTCAATAAAGACAGGCAGGGTGTAGGTCATACCGCGAAACCCGCCGTAACGTAGCCCCTCGAGAATCGCCAGTCCGATGGCATAAGAACATATGATCTCCGAAATATTCATCCCCCTGACACGGATCAAGATGAACCGGTACATGAGCGTACCCAGAAGTGCGTTGACCGCCAGGGAGAGGATAATGGCCAGTGCGTAGGGAATCCCCAATTTATGGAGCATGGTCCAGGTCACAAACCCGCACACGATATACAGCGCCCCATGGGCAAAGTTCGGCACCCGGCTGATACCGTACACCATGGCAAAGCCCAGGCCCATTAATGCCAGGGACACCGAGTTGATGGTCCCGTAAACGATGATTTCCATATTTAGTTCATCCAGGGCGGCAGTAGAATTTCACCCTTGGCAATACTCTTGGGATACACCACGACCCGTTTCCCGTCCTGCCACTGGAGGATGGAACCGACCGCCCCTTCTTTGGGGTCCTTGGCAGGGATCACCTGGTGGGATTTGGGATCAAATCTCAAGCGGCCGTAAACCCCCATGATATCGGTTTTTTCAAGTTCGGCAACCACCTTGTCTGACTTCAGGGTACCGGCCCGCTCAATGGCATCTTTCAGGACATATACCGCCATATATGAACTGGAAGAACCTAAACCCTCAGGCTCAACACCCCATTTATCGGTATACGCGTTATAAAATTTCATGGTCCATTCCGTGGCATCGGACGGCGCATTGCCCGCATTGACCACGTTGCACAAGGTATACTGCCCCTTACCGTCGGTGGCCTTCCAGAACCCGGGCTGCTCCGCGGCCGCCAGGGTGGACCCGAAAGGCAGGGCCGGAATCTTCAGGTCATACCACTGCTTGAGCAGGATGGCGCTTTCCGGCATATCCATCCAGATGTTGATGATCTGTGAATTGGTGGACTTGGCCTTTAACAGCGCCATGGAAAAATCGGTGGCCCCGGTGGGGAAAATTTCCGTGCCGGTCACTTCAAATCCCTTGCCGCCGGCAACCTTGCCCATTACCTTGGCCGCCCCCCGTGCGTGGGACACATCCTGGGCAATGATAAATACCTTGGTCAAACCGTGTTTTGCCTTGAGGTCCGCAAAATTGGCAATGATTTCACCGATCAGGTTGACGGCTTCCCCGTGAATCCTGAAACAGTATTTGAATTTATCATATTTTTCCGCCACCATTTTATGGTACTTGGGCGTCAGTACCCCGCTGGTCACAATGGATATCTTCTTGTGCTTGGACAAAAGGGACATGGCCGCAAGTGCCGCCTCTGAACGGTTGGGCCCGCCAACAATGAAATCCGCTTTTTTATTGAGAATCAACCGTTCCACAGCCATCAGCGCCTCGCTCACCGGTACACCGGGTTCAAGGTCCCGGGTATCGATGACCTCCACTTTAAAGGGCCGCTTTTTGCCGCCGACATCCACACCACCTGCTGCATTGATCTCATCTACAGCCAGCTTGATCCCCCGCTCCGCATCCCAGCCGTAAAGATAGGCCGTGGACAAGGGTGCACCCAATACAATGGGTTTGGCAGCGATCGCCTGGGTGGAAAATAAGAGGAACACCACGGATGCAAAAAGGGTAAGACAACCTGCCAATCTGATACGCTTCATACCTGTTCTCCTTTTGTTAAATCATTATCGGTAAACATGTATTTCAAGATCCCTTTAAGACCTATAGGGGATCAGGCCGACTGATTCAAAATCCGGAAGAGAGAATGTCGTTCAGAACGAAGCAACGTACCGGTTCAGTTTCAGTATCCGCAAGCGCTTTTGTGTACGGTCTGCAAGCCTTGTGCCTCAAATGCCGCGGCCCTGCAGGAAAACACTGAATTGTATTCATTTTACTGGGGTTCAATCGAATCGTGGAATCACATCAGCACATAAATCTCAAAGTAGGACCTGTGCTGCTAGAAACTTTTTTTCCAGGGATGGAAAGAATGTTTCTAGTGATGTCTGCGACACCTTTCATTTGAATTGCTGTTGTCGATTGTTACCCCAAGTTCAGTTTGACATTAGGACAGGAATACCGGGATTGTCAAGAACCCGAATAAAAAATTGACAATCGGCCCAAGTATCGCTATCAACTTATATAGTGGGTCTATTCTACCAAGGAGGTATCCATGGCCAAAATCGTATACGGGGTATCCGGAGAAGGTTCCGGCCATTCCTCCCGGGCCAGAGTGATCGCGACCCACCTGGTCGAACGGGGTCACCAGGTCAGGATCATCAGCTATGACCGGGGCCTGCGAAACCTGAAAGACGATTTTGATCTGTTTGAAACCGAGGGCCTTCACATCGCCCAATCAGAAAACCAGGTCTCCCGGCTCAGGACCCTGACCGAAAACCTCAAAAAACTGCCCCAGGGTCATGCCCGGCTCAAAGCATTGCGTGAAGAGGTGTTCAAAACCATGCAGCCGGAGTGTGTATTCACTGATTTTGAACCCATGACCGCTTACCTTGCCACCTATTACGACCTGCCGCTGATCACTATTGATAATCAGCACCGGCTCAGGTATATGGTTTACCCCTGCCCGGAGCAGCTCAGCCATGACAATACCCTGACCCGTAACATCATCCGGGCCATGATTCCCCGCCCGGATGTCAGCCTGGTCACCACATTCTTCTACGGTGAGCTGAAAAACAGCCGGACCTTCCTGTACCCGCCCATCCTCAGGCGTGAGGTTCTTGGGCTTACCCCCCTTAAAGGTGACCATGTGCTGGTCTACCTGACCGGAGAGTTTCAACGATTCATTGACATCCTGCCTCATTTCAAAAACGAACGATTTGTTATTTACGGGTACGACCGGGAGGAGACCGTTGACAACTGCCAGTACAAGCCATTCAGTAAAGCAGGGTTTCTCCTGGATCTTGCCGGCAGCAAGGCGGTCATGGCCACGGCCGGATTTACCCTGATCACGGAAGCACTTTTCCTGAAAAAGCCCTATCTGGCCATGCCTATCAAAGGCCAGTTTGAGCAGGAGATCAATGCCCATTTTCTGGAACACATGGGATATGGTTTAAATGTGTATAGCCCTTCTGTGGATGTGATCCAGGGGTTCCTCGACCGCCTGCCCGAGTTCAACAGCCGGCTTGATGGGTACCGTGCCGAAGATAACAGCAAAATCCTTGACCGGGTGGATGAACTGCTGGCCAATGACTGTGCCCTTGCCAAAGCGTTTCACGATCTGAGGAAACGGGGATAAAGAACACCTTGCACAGGAGGCGTTTCAGATCACCTCAATCATGCATCAGGGGTTCTAAAAAAAGAAAGAGCCTTCAAACCATGCAGAATGAAAACTCTTGCCTTGAAATCGAGAATCTTTCGTGGGAACAGCCTGATACGTTTGCACTGATTCAGTCTAATACCGCACCCCTAAGTTATCCCGTTCATTACACATTAATGTAATATTTACTGGTAGTCAACCATAAAATACACCTCATACAGATCTTCACGGGGCAGGGATGAAAAATCAGTGGGTAACGCACTGTCCCGTCGGATTTTCAGTTCAAAGTCACCCGTTGCAGCGGCACTTCCGCTGAACACATCCTCCTTGAAATGCACCCCCTCATACACACCATCCGGCGGCACCTCGGTGCTGACCTGATGCCCGGGGAGGGACAGGGCGATGTGATAGCTGCCACTGTGCCTGCCCTGGATCGCCACACTGATTGCGGTGATACGGACATCCCGGTTCCGGTCAAGGAAGGGATAGAGATCCTTTTCCAGACTGAATGCCATCACCTGTTCACCACCCTCGGTGTCCGGGTCAAGAAACTGCTCCCATTCCAGGGGAAAGGTGGTCTGCAGTCCGAAAAGCAGTGCTTTTTCACCGGATAACCGGGCTGTCAGTGCCTCCATGGCAGGTGTCGAAAGCGTCTCACCGCCTTCCTGGGCCGTATAGCTGATATGCAGGATAAAATCGGTCACGCGGTTCAGATCGAACTGGTTATTGGCCTGGGGCATCTGGATGTCCCATTCGCTGATGGCCCCCTCCCCCTCAAACGGCAGGAACCGGTCATCATCAAAACGCAGCTCAAACATGCCCGCATCGTGCATACCGTGACTGGTGGCAATGGCTTCTCCCTTGCCGTTGAAAACGGTAAACCGCGAATCATCCTCCAATTGCTCATACCCCATGCTTCCCACCACGGCCGTATTACGGATACAGGAGCCCAGCAGCCGCAGGCTGCAGTTGATATTGGTGAACGGATCGGCATCGCACTCAACGGTCACGGCAACGCTCTTTATACGGCGCCTGTAGTGACCGGGATAGTCCAAATTGAACATCCACTCCCCAACGGTCAGAAAACAGCGTCCGGTCAATTTGAGTTCCATCAGTTTTTCCGGGGCCAGGTCGTTCAAGGAGACATGTTTGGTCATCTCCAGTTCCCGCAGATGCTGTTCATAAAATGAGGCCTGCATGCGCCGGATGTCGTATGACAGCCTTGAGGCGGACAACAACCCCTTTTTAAGACTGTCCCAGTAGCCGAACTCGATAAAGGACGCATTGGGATTCCCGAGTTCGCGCTGAAAACTGAGCTCCGCCCGTTTGGCCATATCATAGGCCAATTGATAGGCCTGGAAATAGATTCCCGAAATCTGGGTCACCATCCACTGATACAGCTTCTCATGGGTGTATTTGGTTTCAAGAAACGCCTTCTCCCCGCGAGCAGCGTCAATCTCCTGCTCAAGGGTTTCCAATGCCTGCTCCGCCATGTACTTTTTAATGGTGGAAATGGTCCGCAGGGTATCCCCATGGTCCTTGCTCAGCTGTTCAACCCGTCGTTTCAGTTCTTTCTCCGCTTTGGCCCGTTTGGATTTGGCCTCT
This sequence comes from Desulfobacteraceae bacterium, assembly GCA_004796375.1. Classification (GTDB taxonomy): domain Bacteria; phylum Desulfobacterota; class Desulfobacteria; order Desulfobacterales; family Desulfobacteraceae; genus MADRE2. The sequence continues at coordinate 85,468 of QZLA01000348.1, read as the reverse complement.
TTCTCAAGCTTTTCCTGAAAATATTTAAATCCTTTTGCAGCGATTTCAAATCCCTTGGCCCCGTAATCAAACACCTTTTCCACCTGGTTGCCACCGGTTTCGGTGGTCGCCTCGGGTGTCCCGCCGGGGCCATTGGGCCCGACCCGTAGACTGGCAATCCACACCGCCACCTTGGCCAGGCCGTTACACACCTTTTCACCGATATTGCATGCCGATACGTGGGTGCCCCAGTTCTCCGCTTTTTTCTCCTCCTCTATTTTTTCATCCAGGGTGGCCATGTGATCCAGGCGTGCCTGATTGATCTCCATGAGGATCTCATAGGCCTTGATCTCATGATCCGCTTCATCGATCCGGGCCCGCCGGGCATTTTTCATGCTCTCCAGAACCTGCAGTTCGTTGGATGAACGTATCACCCCCAGCTGTTCCATATCCTTTTTCTCCAAGGCGTCAAGCAGCTTTTCTCCCAAAGAATCGATCTCTTTGCAGAATTCCAGGGCTTTTTCAGCGAGCACCGTGAACCGGTAGACTGGCGACGGTGCGCTGATATGGTCCAGTATGGCCGCAGGATCAATTCCGGCAGCGGCCGCCTTGACCAGCAGCCCCGGGTCAATGGGCGGTGCAAACAATGCCAGCTCCCGTTTAATCCCCTTGATATTCATGCTGTGCCGGATCTTGAACAAGCGGTCTTCGACGATATCCCAAAGCCCCAGCAGTTTTTCATTGTGGGGCAGGCCAAAGTACATGGACTCCAGGTAGGGGATGGTTTCTCCTGTTGATTCCGGTGCGGTTTCAAATTCAACCGGCAGACCGGCCAGGTTCTCCAGCCCGACCTCGACCCTGGCATTCCCGAAATCATCCTGCTCATTGTCAGATATCAGTTCTTCATAGGTCAACGGCTCGATGTTGAGTGCGGGGATCAGTTCCGGGCGTTTGCCCAGCAGGTCTGATGCCAGGACATACAGCAGCTGCGCCTCGTTGATGGACTCCATGGTATCCCGACGGAACAGGTGATCACCCCATGCGATCAGGTTCTCAATGTACCGGATAACGATGGCTTTCTGGTAGGCCACCGTACGGTGCCGGGCAATCACATGGGGCCTGAAGGGATGGTTCCGCCATTCAACCAGCCGTGCCTTGAACGCGCTGATGTTCTCGATGATGTATTGAATACGGGAAGTCCTGTAATCCTCGGCATTGGCCCTGTAAAAGGGCTTTGTGATCCAGAACCGCTGGGGGGTTCCAGACCCTTTGGTACTGGTGGGATCAAAAATGTACTGATACCAGATCATGGCCTCTTCAAACCGCTGGTTCTGTCTCAGCCGGCCGGCCACCAGCATGGGAATATGAAAAAACAACTCCCAGTTGTAGATCGAATAGGGCCCGCTTGTTGAGAAATCCACGGTTTCTTTGTCCACGGCATCAAGCTTTATACTGGATGCCGGTTGATACCGGGTTTTAAAATTCAAGGAGGACCGTTGTGTAAACAGCCAGGGATGGGTTTGGAGCTTACGGGTGAACAATCCCTTGATACCGCCTCGCCTGATCTCCTGGCCGAAAATACCGGCCCAGGGATGATAAAAGGGGTAGACGGAATACATGCTGCCCTCGCCCCAGTAAAACCAGGAAAACGCCCACTGTAGGAAGGTCAGGTCCTGCTTGATGAAAAACGCCTTTGATTCATCCTGGTAAAACAGGGGCCGGATCCTGCCGTCGACCGGCTTGAGGCCCTGCTGACACAACACGGCTTCAAACGGTGACCGTGCCCCCTGCATCAGGGTCATGGTATCCATTTCAGAATCAAACACATTAAAACTTGAGGCGTTGGCATCATCTTCCACATTATTCCTGAGCCTTGTGTAGTGGTAATGCATGCCCGAGGGCAGGGCCAGTGGATGGGCATTGATCTCCAGGCGCTTGATGTGCGATGCATCCGGCCCGAAATTATCCTTTACATAGTCATAGGAATTGGTGAACTGGCTGATTGCGGATTCAGGGCCGAAATAATATCCCGGAATCCCGTACATAAAGATCTCCCTGACCTTGCCGTCGAAAATAAAGCTTGAGGAGTGCCAGGGTTTGTAGGTTTCATTGAACCTGACCGTGCTGAAGGGTATCTTTGTATTGTCAAACTGGTTATAAAATGACTGGTCATTAAACTCCTTTGACGTGGTGATATAGAGTTCGATGGCCAGGGTGCTGTCATTTTCCCTGAACCGGGGTTTGATATTGTAGGAAAAGGCCGGCCGCTGCCAGGGATGAATCAGCTTCTTTTTAGATACAGTCGCTGCCTGCCAGCCGTCCTTGGTCCTGGCACTCCAGGCCAGGTGGACCTCCAGCATCATGGGAGGATCCGGCGATTCCTGGCCCTCTTCAGAGGTATTGAACGGCGGCAGTTTGTAGATCTTGATCGGTTTTTCAACAAAAAGAATCCAGAAAAGATAAAGCTTTCGATTGTATATAAAGGGAACGGCGTGTTCCGAATCGATCTCGGTGTCGATCTTTTCCCAAGCCGTCCATTTATGGTAAATCAGGTTGAAGGACCGGTAATAGTATACGGGTGGATCGTCATGGGTATGGGCGATCACGTGAAGGATATCGGTTGCGGTTTCCTTTTCATGAAAGATGCTCGCCACCTTGAGGTCCGCCACCTGAACCAGCTTTTCAATATAACGCTGCAATGCCTCTTCCGCGTTTTCATTGGTCAACTCCCTGGACAGCAGATCGGTTTCAAACTCATCAAAAAATGCGGATTTATCATGGCGGAGTTCGGGCTCGATCCAGTTTTCAGGATACAAGAACACCTTGCGGTTCGCCTCCCAGATCCGGTAGTTTTTCATCCATTTCCATTGATCCCAGCTGTTTTCAATATCTGCATCCGGCAATGACACCTGGATCCGGGGCTCCAGGTTGAGGAAGCACCGGTTAACAAACAGCTGGCAGGCACTGATGGCCTGCTTGACCCTTGAAGTCATCTGGTCTGCTCCCATCTCCACATCAATACAGAACCACCCGAACAGGTCATTTAAATCCACCCAGTATTCCGGGTTGGCTCGTTCAACACCGCCAATCCATACGGTGGAGGGACGGTTTCGCTGGGAATATTCCTTCATGTAGGCGGTCAGGGCATCCCGTTTTTTCTCCCTGAGTGTATCCATGATCGGTTCGATCACCTTAAGCCATTTTTTATCCCGGTATTTGGACTTGACCATCTCCCTGGCCGTGCAGGCATTGTCATATTCCCGGTTTTCCAGGTGGCGCCGGGCCAGGCTGTACAGCACCTCAAACCCTGAACCTGAAATGTATCTTAAGCGATAGCAGGATTTGAGCCATTCCCAGGTCACAGGCCCGGTCAAATCAATACTGTTAAGATCAAGCTCCTGGTGCTCTTCCATGTCCCAGCCGGCAAACCGGCAAAGCTTTTCATGAACTGCCTCAGCCATGGACCCGGAAGCGGCCGCATCCTCGATAATCTCAAAAAAGGTCACCTCCTCGGGAGCGGCAAAAGAGCGCTTGACCGACAGCAGCCGGTACAGCCTGTCCCAGCAGTCCATATCAATACTTGGCTGACCTGGATCTATGGGCAGCTGATTAAAATCAATGGTATCCACCAGCGTATGGTTACCAAGCATCCAGGACAGTTCGTCAGTATCCATTCGAAGGGTTCTGATAAGGACCGATGTTTTGTGGAGCAGCCGCATGGCCCGATACAGATCCGGCAGACTGTCCTCATAAATGGGGCATACGTACTCATCATCCGCATCTTTTTCAAACAGCGTCTCGGCCAGCAGGACCGATATCAGCGGCCGTGACGGTCCGTCCAGCACCAGGGTGTTCAGCAGCACATCAGCCTGCCCCGGCAAAATCCCAAAAGACACGGCGACAAGCTCCTTGACCGTGGTCCTGGAAATGGTGTTGAGCAGCTCATTTTTCAGATAAGCACGGCGGGTAATGAGTTCTGCCGGGCTGATCGGTGCCGTGTACGCCAGGGCTGAAATGGTGCCATCCAGATCAGACACCAGGCCGGTCAGATGAGTTTCAATAAACGCCGTCACCGCTGCCTGGTCTTCGGGCCATGTTCCGGCCAGGATCAAGAACATCGTATCCAGAACCGTCTGATCCTCAAAAGGTTTGAGCATCTTTAAAAGCAGTTCAAGGCTGTCGCCGCCCTCCTGTTCGCTCTCCTGGACCCTGGACTGGAGCCCGGCCATGGCCTCCCGGATCATGGCAATTTTCTGCCCATAGGCCTCAGCGCGAAGCCCCACGGGTGACTCATGGGCCTGCGTGAGAATATATTCCAGTTCAAGAAGACTGGTTCTGGATTGACCGATCCGGCCCCAAAGGTCCAGCAGGGACCGGGTGGTTTCCAGGGATGAAAAGGGGTCGGTCAGACCGCTCAGTTCCTGGAGCAGCAGCAGATCCCTGACAGTAAGATCCAGGCAGTGGGCAAGGGTGGCATACCGGTAGAGCATGGACAGGGATGCCCGTGTCAGGTACCCGTTTGTTCGGGGTGCCAGCAGGTCAAATGCATCCGAATCCACCCCCAGGGTCGAAACGACAACGCCCTTGAACTCCTCCAGGTCCGGTCCCTGTAAATCTGAGGCGGCAATGGCTTCAAATTCCGCCCTGACGTCATCATCCATGGTACCGCTCAGGAACACTGCCTCGAACAGGTTCTTTTCAGGGGTGGCAAAATCGTCTGTCCGGTAGCGCCTGACCGTATTCATATCTCCATAAAACGCGCAGAGCTGCTCCACAGAAAGATCAAGCCCCCTTTTGATCCGATCAAACTGCCGCAGCTTGATCAGGAAGTTGGCATGAAGGTTGCCGCTCCCCACTGCCGGGTGCATGACCAAGAGGTCAAGCTCCCACATCTCAAGATCGGTCTTATACCACAGCCGCAGGAATCGGTTGGCCCTGTCCAGTTTCGGGCGGGACATGTGCTCGAGTCTCTGATAATCCGGATCCACCACATCTGCGGGTGATACAATCACTGCTTTGGGCGGATCATGGTTGACAAACTCGGTGTTCAGCAGGCTGAGCAGCTCGATATAATTCAGCCCGGCCTTGTTCATAAAGGTGGTGACCGGAATCTGGGTACCCAGGACTGATTCACTCCAGTACTTTTTCTGCCAATCCACGGAGGACCGGGAGATCCGGATCATAGGCAGCTCCTGGCTGGAGATGCCGAAATACTCCGCAGCCACATGAACCGCATCGGCTTCGAAGATTTCCATCATGTCATCCCGTTGGATACCCAGGTGCTTGAGAAAGGCACGGGTTTCCTCCTGCCAGAGGTTAAAGCTGCTGTAGACTGGAAAATGAGCCAATTTCAGGGTGTGATACGCCTGGGGGTCAATATACTCGGGCTCGGCCCTGAGTTCTTCGGCCGTCCAGGTGGATTGATGTTCGATATCACCGCCTTCACCGCTGACGTGACTCTCCAGGATTTCGCACACCAGATCGATATAGGGCATGGGGGTCAGGGTATTGGGGCAGTTGAGCCTGATCTTCCCCAGGTCCGGACGCCGCTCGAACAGCACAGCCCTGGCGGCTATATCATCATTGATGGAATCCTTGGCCTCCAGGAACCGGAACAGATCCGCAAGATATGCTGACGGCCCCAGGACCGATTCGCAATGTTTCACCTCCCTGGATTCCAGGGGTCCGAACAGGGTTTCAATATCGGGAATCTGTTTTTTCAAGGCCTCTGTTTCTGCAGGGCTGCACTTGAATTTAAGGATACAGTCCGGGTGGACCTGGAGCTGCTGCCTGTATTTAAGCAGCAGGGACATGGCCGTGGCATACTGGCACTCGGCCCGGTCATACACCTTAAACGCATCCGCCCGGGACAACCCCTGTTTCATGAGGGCGGATACGACCTTGTAACGCCCGCTGCTGCAGATTTGAGCCGAGGAATAGTACCCCTGTTCCAGAAGGGCGACGGCGGTATCGGGCGTTCCGGCGATTCTAAATGTCCGTTGGATGACACTGAGTGCGGCCATGTCATTCTCATTGAGAATGGTGGTGCATTTTTCAGCCAGTTCCCGGACCGGCTGGGACTCAATGCGGTATTCAGGAACCTGTCTGGCGGCTTCAAGGATGCGGGTGACATCTCCCAGGGCATGCCCCCGGCTCCTATGAACCCCGGCCGTGACCCAAATGGTCGGATACAGTTCGCCGGCTTTGGATTCGAGGAAACGCGCGAAATTATCCTCTTTCAGGGCCGGTGTATCCCCATCGACCCAATCCGGGATCTGGCTTCCGTTGTCTGTGATCACCTGTTGCCACTGGGACAGGGACAATGCAGCGAAATCCATGACAGACCTGACCCTGATCCGTGACCGGATTCCCGGCCTGGCACCGGACCGCCGCCGGGGATTAAGCAGATTACCCAGACAGGACAGGGTCGGCACATGGTTGCCTGCGATATGCCCCAGGGTCGCGATCCTGCGGATGTTGCTGATATCCCTCGGGGTGATGGTCGCGTCCTTTTGAAGTGATTCAAAAAAACCGGGATTGAACTGCTTGTGCACATTGAGATGTCCGGCGATATTCCGGTGCTTGGCCCGGTTGACCCGGGCATGGGTTAACAGTGTTGTTACACTGCACTCACCCGGCAGGATCGGCCGTTCTAAAACATGGGACAAGGTCATGTTTTCCAGGGCTTTGACAATATCCGCCAGCATGGGTCGGCAGGCCCGCGGGATATAGTTTTGCTTGATTGCACTGTTCAGGATATCTTTTGATACACGCGGATCGGTAAATGCAATGCCGTCAAGGATATCGGGGATGGTGCGCCCGATCCAGTAATCCCACTCTTCAGGCCGGTCCGGATACAGGTTGCCCGGCAGGCTGACCGGCATATTCTGGTGAATAAACGCGTAAAACACTTCAGGAGATAATACCGGGTCCTCGGCCCGATGCGAGCAGCCATGGGCCAGAATCAATTTCATGATATCTTCCGATGCCAGGCCGGTTTCCCTTCGAAGCCAGGAGATATCGCGGGAGCGGTCCGATTCCTCCAGATCATGAATGACCGTGTCCCCGATCTTCTGCTTGATGCTCTTTTCAAGGGTTTCAAAAAAGGAGGGGCCTTTATAGGCGGTTCCGCCCAGTGTGAAATTCGCCCACATCACCTTTGAAAATACATGAAAGGATTTTTCCATGATGGGGCGGTCCTTGTCGTCCACCCATCTGAGATGGAGCTGAAATCGGGATTTGGGACGTCCGGTCACCGGATCCAGGGGCGGCGAGTACTGAACATCATAAAATCCATTGGCCAGGGTTTTTCGCGATACCAGAAACAGGTCCTGTTTAAACCGCCGCTCATATACCTGGATCTTTGCCAGGGAGACCCCTTGCCAGGCATCGTCCCGAACCCGGCCGCGCACCCGGTATTTTTCTTCGCACGGCACCATGCGGCTGTTGCTTTGGATTAGCTCATTGATACTGGTTTTGGTTTTCCAGCCCACATTGCCGGTCACCTGGATCCCATGTGTTTTCTGGAACGCGATGACTGCCCTTTGGGTGGTTTTCCCGTACCGCCGGTCCTTGTACTCTTTTTGATCAATCTCATACCCCAGCCAGGCAAGTGCCCCCTGGAGATCTTTGACCCGGCCACTGACCTTGTTCAAACGCAACGGATGCCTCACCTTACCCAGCTGTGCCGTAGTTTTCTGCCTCACGAAACGCATCGGCTTTGGCCGGCTGGTGTTGATGGACACAATCTTTTCAATTAAATCCGGATCCACCCGGCCGTTTTTCCTCAGACCATATTTATTCTGGAGCATCCGGATGGCCCGCCGGGTTTCCGGACCCATCACGGATCGCTGGATCTCAGCGGAAAAATCGATATCTATCTTAGCGATACGTATCGCCCGCCGAAGGTCCTTTTGCAATTTCTTTACCCGCGATTTCGACTTTAATGCCCGGTCTATGACCGCCTGGTTGATCCGCTTGATGGACCTTTGGTCCAGTTTGTCTGTGGCCGGCAGGTTTAAAGACCGCTTGACACGTTTCACTGCCCGCGAGGTTGCAGGACCGAATCGTTTTTCCTTGGGTTCATCCGTATCTTTGAGTATCCGGTCGTCAATAATGGAAAGGGCCTGATGAAGGCGCGCGATATGCCTGGGTTTTGCAGGATTGAAATCCACATTTAATAAACGCATGGGACCTCCTGATATTTTTTATGAAAAGATAAGGAACTTATCGTAAACAGTCGGTTAGAGCGTTTATGTCACGCTGAAGAAAATTAATACTACATTCAGCTTTGAAATTCAAGAGCTTATATCAAGGCCATAACCAAATCATCTATTTCAAAATTCGCCATTTCCCTTGACTATTAAAGCCGGATATAGTTAATCATTCGACCATTAGGAATAATCAAGGAGAGGACAATGCAAAGACTTTCTATACTGGGTGACTATGATCCCTCATCTGAAACCCATGCAGCCACGGATGCCGCCATTGCCAACAGCTTGACCTCAATGGGGATCGACATGGAGATCACCTGGGTCATGACCCCTGAAATCAACAAAGACGTCCTGGAGGTCTCTGACGGATTCCTGGTCGCACCTGGGAGCCCATACCGGGATCTGGGTAAAGTGTTGTCTGCCATCCAATTTGCACGGGAAAACCGGGTGCCTGCACTGGGCACCTGCGGTGGATTCCAGCACATGATCCTGGAGTATGCCCGCAATCTGCTCGGGTTTGGCTCGGCCTCCCATGGGGAATATACACCTGAGGGCAGTGACCTGTTCATTTCACAGCTGGCCTGTTCATTGCGGGGGCGGGTGATGGACCTGTCCATTCAACCCGGTTCCATGGCCCATAAACTCTATCAAGAGTCCCGTGTGACGGAACGCTACTACTGCAGCTTTGGAATGAATCCCGATTATATCAATGAGGTCAAAACGGGCCCCATGCAGTTTACCGGATCGGACAGCGAAGGGGAGATCCGCATCCTGGAACTGCCGGACCACCCCTTTTTCCTGGGCACCCTGTTTGTGCCCCAGGCCAGCTCCACACCGGAACAGCCCCATCCCCTGGTCACCGGACTGCTGAGGGCTATTGAAAAATCATGACATGGCCGACCAGGCCAGGGAAACAATTTGAGCGACCTTTTCAATGGACCGGTCCAGGCCGTCAGTGAGCAGGTATTCCGATTCTTTGTGCGCATCTTTGCCGTCTGCAATCCCGATGCACACGGCAGGCATATGTTTGGAAAACGGGATATTGGCATCTGTGGAACCGGCCTTGAGTTCTACCGGAAAAAATCCGGTCTCCTCAAACACATCCATACAGAGCTGAACCAGTTTGCAATCTTCAGGGGCTTTCCCCGAGGGGCGATCCCCGATCTGTTCGCAGGCGATGTGTACATCCGGAACCGAGAACTGGTCAAGCATTGTCATGGTCTGTGAAATCAGATCATCCAGACCCGCCTGGGATTCGGACCTCAGATCCAGGAGCAAAGATGCGGTTTCAGCAATGGTGTTCACCGAAATACCACCATCTATCGTCCCGATATTAAAGGTGGTTTTAGGAGAAGCAACCGGTTCGAGCTGCGTCAGGTCCGAGGCCAGGCGGACCAATGCATGGACAGCGGATGCATTGCCGAAATCGTTCCAGGAATGACCGCCCGGCGCTTTGGCCGTGATCCGGTAACGGCGGGAACCCACGCCCTTATTATAGATCACCCGGGAACCTGACGTGCCCTCTAGAATGAGGTAAGCCAGGGGATGCTCCGGCTGGGTCTGCGCCAGCACCGCTTTCATGCCCAGAAGATCACCCTGCCCCTCTTCGCACACATTGCCTACCAGGATGATATCTCCCTCAGGTTCAGCATCCAAAGCCGCCAGGATGTCCTTCATCAGGATCAGGCAGGCCACGCCCAATGAGTTATCCCCGATGCCGGGACCGTAGATCCGGTCCTTTTCTTTGGTAACGGTCAGGTCACAGGTTTTCGGAAACACCGTGTCCAAATGGGCGCTCACCACCAAAGGCGGTGGGTGACCGTGGCCGGGTTGACCAGGTGGCTGTCCGGGAATCCTGCCATAGACATTTCCTGCAGCATCCGTAAACACCCGGGTGTATCCCTGTTCCTTGAACCTCCCTGCCAAATGGACGGAAAGGTCCTTCTCCTCAAACGTCGGGGACGGAACCTGCTGTACAGATATAGTTTCTTCGATCAACCGGTCAACCAGGGCCTGGTTGACCGGGCATGGGTTAGATCGGCTCATGATTTTTTGACTACTTAATGACAAATTCTATGGAATCAAGGCTGGTCCCATCCATGGCCTCTACAGCCACGGTCCAGTTACCGGTCAGATGCGGATAGATACTCTTCATGCTGCGGGTCCGCCAACCGTTTGAAACGCCGATATTCAATGATTTGCTAAAAGCGACCTCACCATTGTGATACCAGATATGTTTAATCTGGGTGGGCTCACTGCAGTACACCCGGGTAAAGCAGTAGAGTTCTCCCACATCCCTGGGAAAGATTTTACCTTCATCAACGGGTTCACGGTCAAGGATGGACTCACAGACACTGATCTGGGTGATTTTAACCGGGCCTGATGCCAGCACGTTTCCCCCCGGAGACATTCCAATGATCAGAGTGATCAGCATGGCCAGGATAAAAACAATGGCATGTTTCATCATTTTTCCACCTTTCAAAGTCAATACGGCCATCATCTGCATGGCCCAATATTATTATTGACCCCCTGTTGTGGGACTTATCATATCCAGCCAAACACTCAAGTAAAATTTGCGTTTGGAATCTCATAAAACCTTTTCTTGACAAACTGATCGGTTTTCCTTTAGTTAGATCCATCACGTCGAATAAACCCCTTTGATAAGGAAACAGTGGATGACAGACACAAAACAAGATTACGGATGGGATCCATCCATGGGCACCTCATTGTATGATAAAATCCGGCAGGACATGAAAACCGCCATGGTGAAAAAGGATACCCTGGTCAGGGATACCATGCGGCTCATCATCGGTGCGTTTCCCACCCTGACCGTCAATATTACCCTTGAGAGCGGAAAGAAGACGACCCGGGTCAAAACCCCGGAAGAGATTACAGACGACGATCTGTGCAATATCATCAGGAAATTCATCAAATCGGAAAAGACGGTGCTTGAGCACAAGAATGAAACCTCTTCCGACTATCTCGAACTCTTGAATGCTTACCTCCCCCGTATGGCCACCCCGGAAGAGATTGAGCAGTGGATCCGTGATCATGTGGACTTTGAAAACCTGAACAGCCCCATGCAGGCCATGGGAACTGTCATGAAGCATTTTGGCAAGCAGGCCGACGGCAACCAGGTCAAAGAGGTCCTGAAAAACTTCACCCCCTGATTGGTCCCGCATAGAACCACTCAAGTTAAACGGACGCACCACGATTTACGTGTGGTGCGTCCGTTCATGTCTATAACGCCTTACTTACCCTTTTGGCCGCTATGACTTACCCACAACCCCAGATATCACAACAGGGGGGCATCATAGTAAAACCCCGCCTCCAGGACTGTTTCCTGATGATCGGGATTGAGAATTTTCACATCTGCAGGCCCTGGCGGCTGCCAGGGGGTGAATGCCGTGATGGTATGCCGGCCCACCACTTTGACATCCCTGGCATGCAGGTGACCCACCAGGACCTGGATACCCCGGGTTGAAAAATGATCCCCCTTGATGGTAATCAGGGTGCCACCGCCGACAGGGCCATGATCCGGCGTGATGGTATCGATCACCGGAGCGTTGAGCGTGGCTGCCACCTCATTGGAGAAATCGTTGCTCAATGTCCCGTAACTGTTCTTTGCCTTGACTGCGATGAAATAGGTAACCCCATCTTCAAGCAGATCTTTCATTAAAAACCGGGTCACGTTTCCCACATCCACAAACCGGTCATAACTGCCCGGGGAGGTCCCGTAGCAGACCCGGTACCCGGCAACACCGGGCTCATTGGTTTTCCCCGGATTTCTCTGCCAGGTCAGGTGGACCACTCCCTGGGAGGTTTCAAGGTTTACCGGCGCAGGCGGTGCACTATCCGGCAGGGTCAAGGCGGAATCATCCCCGTTCGCCACAATTTCTGCCACCCCCACAAACGGTGTATCACATTCATCCACAGTCAGCCGGAGCCAGTCAATGGCATGAGATCCTTCAAGGTCTACGGTCATGGCCGGGTCTTCCACCGGAAACGCCCCGAGTTCAATCGTTTTCCCATTACTGAGTTCCAATGTACTCCGGGTAAACTTGCCCGCGGGCACACCGAACCAATCCCTGACCATGGGATAAATGGTCAGGGTATCGATCTGGACCGTAACCGGCCAGTCCAGTTGAATCCAGGCACCTTCTCCCTGGCGTGTTACCCAGGCATATGCTCCCTCGGGTGTACTCAGATATCCGTCATTGACCCGCCATGCCCCGGCCCAGAAGGGTTCATGTTCACCCGAGGCACTGGCGCGGGCCTGCTGGGAAAGGTTCACCCGAGCATTGCGGGCGGCATCCGGATCAAACATGTGTCCCTTGTGGCAGCCGGCACAGGTGATCTCGGTACCCGGCCGCAGGTAGTCATGCCCGTTAAATGTATGGGTCAGGGACACGCCCTTTCCCCAGGGTCTGCGTGTGGACATGGGGCTTTTCACGGCCACGCCGTCTGCATCGGTCAGTAAGAACAGCAGGGGTTCATCTGCCGGCACCTCGATGGAAAAGGACCCGTCTTGATTCACCGGAAAGCGGCCCACTTTTTCAGGCATCTGTTTTTTAAGGGTCGGATAGTCCTCGCTGGTGGTAAACGACTGGTCATCATTGTATACATCGATATATGCGACTGTCCCAAGTCTGGGAGAGGGCAGCTGCGACACATGGGGCAGCACATCCGCATACACATTGTGGTTGGTCATGACAGCGGTCCCTCCCAGGCTGACCATGGGATCATCCGAGATCAGGTCCGCGTCTGCAATATCGGGGATGACAGGCAGGTCCTTTTGAATCACGGCCACTGCATCCAGTTCATCCCGGTCCGGATCATTGTAGACCAGGGACAAGGTGGAGAACTCTGGATCAGTCACATAGAGTCCGAAATCATATTCTGCGGTCCGGATTCCGTTCTGATCGAATGCCACAGTGGCCTGAGGGGTATAGGACACTACAATCCGGTCATCGGGCAGCGGTGCCGGGCACAGGGCATGGGGGGCTTCATTGATAAAGGGGTTCCCCAGGACAGTCACCTTGTGATGATCCACCGGTCCCGGCTCAAGCACGGCAACACCATTTGCCAGGGTATCGCCCAGCAGGGATGAGTGTGCTCTGGCCGCTACCACAATATTGCCGTTGGACAGCTCACGGGGTTGGAACAACCCTCCGCCATCATTTATTTCCCCAAAAGTGAACAGGTACCGGTGGGCATCGGTGGCATCGGGATTCATCACCCAGATCCCCCACATATTCGGGCCGTGGGAATACTCCTGCCTGAGCGGCTCAAGTCCCTCCCCGTGGGATGCCGGACGGTTCACCGTATCCACCCAGTGACTGAAGGCGACCCGGCCGTCCCTGAGAACCACCGGATCCATGGCCCCGGACCGTTCCGTGGTCCGCCGGGTTAACGTGCCGGTGTCTGGATCCAGAACGTAAAGGTTCTGTCCCCGTTCACTGCAAGAGGGTGAGAGGGTCATGTAGCGGGTGGAGGAAAACAGGATCCGTCCGTCCGGGAGCCACTCCGGTCCAAAATCGCCGTACCGGGAAAATACCTGTTCATTTTTCCCCGGGTTTTCAGGATCATCCGGGATGGGAATGGACCGGTCATCAAAAGTCAACTGCCTAAGCCCGGTTCCGTCAACATTGATCTGCCAGATATGCCACTTCCCCCCATCTTCGGTAACCGCGGAAAATGCGATGATCGAACCGCCCAGGGAAACTGCGGGCTGCTGCACATCATAAATCCCGGTACCCTCTGTCAAATCCGTGAGCGTCCCGTCACTGTCCAGATGCATCAATGACCCGCCCGGGGTCTGCTCTCTGGCCTGCACATCCAGGGGCGGCCCAATATGAACATGCCGCCAGTTGGCCATGCGGTTTCTGGATACAAAAACCACGGGCACTTCTATCTTGTCACCCGGTGTGACCTCAGGTGATGCGATAATCACATTTTTATAGGCGTGGATCAGGTTTTGATCTTCACCATCTGCAGCACCCCAGGCCAGGCCTGTAAAGGCGAGAATGCAGATTGCCGTGTAAAAAACTTTCTTTGATATGACGATTAGGTGGTTCATAAACACTCCTCCTGTTCGGGCCGGCCCGATTTGGGCCGCCCCTTTGGGGTTTATCGGATCAGTTATAATAAATGGTTAAACGATCGGGGGATTCAGGTGGGTTGAATCAGTCCCTCATTTACTGCCTTTTGTGGACCTTTCTTCTATCAAACTTCTTTTTAAGCTCAATAAGCCGTCTGAATTTTTCAATTCCCAGTATCTGCCGGATATCGAGAAAATAGGCAAACCGTTCCGTCGCCAGGGCCCCCCGGGCCTCCTCCAGGCGACGGTGTTGGGCCATGGCCTTATCAACATCCAGAACCCTGGTGTCCACCAGGATTTCCAACTCAAACTGCTCGCTTTCCACATCCTTTTTCAGTCGAATCAATTTTCGACGGTGCCTGTGGAATGAATCTTCCAAATCATCGATCTGGCGGTCTGTCAGTCCAAGTTCCCGGGTCACTGCGGGAACACGCCACCATTTCCCCGATGGCGGGGTATCCACCGCATGTGCGGCACCAGTCAGGATCAGTAATCCAGCCACCAGGACCAGGAAGGGTTTAAGCCGTGATCGTTGCCATATGTTTTGCATGGATTCCATCCTTTTTCTTTAAATTTTCCGGACCGCCCATGGTGTCGTCCCCATTTTCAAGGGGCGGAATAATAAATTCCATAAAATCCTCCTCAGCTCTGAACAGCTCTTCCCCAAGAAGATTCTGAAACTCCACCGGCATTGCATTTTCCACCAGGCGGTCTACATCCTCGATCAGCAGTCCGGAACGGTCCGGAGCAAACCTCATCCACCCGCCATAGAGCACGGCAACCAGAAGGCAGGCTGCAACGGCAGTACCCAGGACCGGTTTAAGATCCCCAAAATGTAACCTGCGTGGAACCGGTTCTTGCGGTATCCTTATGGGTCGCACCATCTCAGGCGTGTACTTCCTGGCCCTTGTTCCCAGAGCCGAGAACGATTGCCTCTGGGTTGCAAGCGCTTCCCGGCACAAGGAGCACGAAGCCAAATGATCTTTCAGCTCACTGTCCAGATCCCTTTCATCCACCAGGGCTGAAAGGATCTCATCTTCGGTCAGGTGCTGTAACCGTTCTGTATTCATGGGTGGCGTCCTTCAAGCAACACCCCTTTTCCAGGGTGATTTCGAATTTTCTTCAGGGCACGGTAAAGATGGGTTTTTACCGTGCTTTCCCCTTTGTTCAGAATGGCGGCAATGTCAGCCAGTTCCTGCTGGTCAAAAAACCTGAGCATGAACACCTCGCTTTCCATGGCCGAGAGTTCAAGGGTCATCTGTTTTACATGTTCCCAGAACTCTTTTTGGTGAAGCCGGTCCTCCTGCTGGGCAGTTTCTTTGCGATGCGGCCCGGTCATCTCTTCTTGTGTATACGAATATCCCGATGGTTGGTTACCCGGCTGCCTTTCTTTGTTATCATCTGAAATGAACGGCGTAAACAACGCCATAAACTTCTTTTTGCGCAGGTGATCCCTGACCTTGTTCACTGCGATCCGGTACAACCAGCTTTTAAATTTGTCAGGTGATTTAAGTGTACCCATTTTTTTCATGGCGGTTAAAAAGATCTCCTGTGACAAATCCTGGGCATCCATTCTGGATTGGATCCTGGAAAAAACCAGTCTGAAAACACCATCCTGATATTGATCAACCAGGGATTGAAATGCATGTCGGTCTCCTTCCAACGCGCGGATGACGAGTGGATCGTACGCTGACAGCTGCCCGTTTGGCACCGTTGGCTTCCTTTACTTGTATCCTTGCCGGTTTACCCTTGTTGTCATACCATACTTCATCCCATTGAAACAGGTTATCTTCCCCGGCTGTTGTGCTTTAGCCTGGCGATCTGCCGGCTTGCCGCATCCTGTTTATGTTCGATCACATGTCTCTCTCTTCGGGTGATCACCCCGTCAGCCAGTGCCCGGTTGCGGGTCCTCATGATGTCCCGCTGGGTGGCGATGAGCCGTGCGGTCTCGGCAGCGGTCAGTTCTCCCGTATCAACTCCCTGGGCGATCCGTGCACCCTGGGAAACGTGCCGGTTCCAGATTCTTCCCGCCAAAACGCTGTCTGCTGCCAGTAATCCCAGTACCACTAAAACCGCTGTCAATGTAATTGTTTTCTTCATCGCAAATTCTCCTTGATTATGTTTTTTTATTCACTTTGTTCAGGCCGATTTGGTGCCCGTTTATATGCTAAGACGGCTGACCCTGAAATTTCGTTTACAAAAAGGATTAAAATTATTTCCCTTGGGGTTTTTCTTGACTCTCTTTCATTTTTACTGATAGTGTTTTCCGTGAATTTAACCATCGCAGGTAATTAAAAACCAAGGAGAAGATCATGAAAAAATATGACCCTTTTCCGGGCACATACCTGGCGTTATTCACCTTCTTGTCGTTCATCTGGTCGATGACCCTGATCCTCTTCCTGAACCCGTTGCCCTCATCCGCCAAAGATACACCGGCGCATCACACGGAACGGTCGCCTATAATACCTGGTGCCCAAAACGGCTTGCCGGATCCGCCCGGATCAGTTACCCTGCCCGGCAGCTCACGCAGGACACTGACCGTGGGGGCCGGATGCAGGTATGCCACCATCACCGAGGCCATGACTGCTGCACGTGACGGAGATACCATTCTCCTGGCCGGGGGCGCCACCTTCACGGAAAACCTGGTGATCGACAAAAATGTATTGATCCGGGGAAAATACGATGGATGCACCAGTGGTTCATCCAGTTCAACCACCGTAGATGGGGATGGCAGCGGTTCGGTTATCACCATTGACGGAGACGCCGTTGTCAACCTTGAAAAGCTTGTCATCACCAATGGGTTGGCATCGGGCGGCGGCGGTGGGATCCATATCGTTGAGACCGACACCCCAACAGGCCGGGTAACCCTGACCCTTGTGGAGATCCGGGACAATCACAGCCAGGCATCCGGCGGAGGGATATTTCTGGGCAGCAACACCAGTTTGGAAGCCGTCAACGTCTCCATCCATGGCAACACGGCGGCTGATGCCGGCGGGGGGATTGCAATGGAAGACAGTGCCACAGGAGTTTTCCATCACACGGAAATCCACACCAACACCGCCCGGCAGGGCGGCGGGATCAATGCCCTGAATTCAACGGTAAGGCTTGCCTATCAGACCTGGGTGCACGACAACCAGGCCACGGGCACCCCGGGATTGGGCGGCGGCCTGGCCCTGGTTAACAGCCAGGCAGATATCCATCTTGAGTCCACACTTTTCAATAACGAGGCCGTATACGGCGGCGGTGCATACCTGTATGGCAGCACCCTGACCATGGAAGGTCGCTTCTCAGGCATCAACGACAATACTGTTTCCGAAAGCGGCGGCGGCATTTATGCCATGTCCGCATCCACCATCAACCTGCATAATCGGTCCAGGGTCCGGTACAATGATGCCCTGGAGGACGGCGGCGGCATCTATCTCAACGACAGCAGCCTGGACAGCGACCGCGGTGTCATCACGGGCAACCAGGCCGATGATTATGGCGGCGGAATTTATGCTGAAAACGGTTCCACGGTTGACATGGGACTTGGCCCGTTTGCCTGTGTGGAGCAAAGATGCAGCCAACTTTCAAACAACTCATGCACCAACTACTATGGCGGCGGGATCTTTGCCGATGACTCTGACATCGATCTTGAGCAGACCTGGATAGAGGAAAATTCAGCCGCAATCGGCGGTGGAATATACGCCAGGAACGGTGGTGATCAGCAGCGGGTCGTTCTCTCCAATGTGATCATGGCAAGGAACAGCGGCGGCGGGGCCGATGCCATCCGCCTGTTCAACCAGACCCACATGTTCGGGTGGAACATCACCCTGGCCTATAACGATACAGGTGGGGCCGCCACCGGCAGTGCCATCCATGTGAGCAACTCCGATGTCATTCTCACGGGTTCCATTGCCTGGGGGCATGCCTATTTTCTGAACGAATTCGGTCATACCGTGACCGATTCCGATATCCAGGGCGGGTATCCCGGGACCGGGAACATTGATATCGACCCGAATTTCATGGATGTCCCAAACCACGATTACCGCCTGGCCATCACAAGCCCCGTGGCAGACACCCTGGCCTTTGCCACGGTTCGTGATGCGGAAAACGACTGCCGCTGCTACTCCTCCCTGGCCACGGCAAACCCTTGTGACATGGGAGCGGACGAATATGTGGCCGACTCGGACAGCGACGGCCTCAATGACGTTCTTGAATTGACAGTCAGCTGCACCTCGGCATACGAGGCAGATACTGACGGGGACGGCCTGCTCGACGGCGAAGAGGACAAGGACAGGGACGGGGAGATCGATCCCGGTGAAACCTCGCCTTGCGACGCGGATTCAGACGACGACGGGCTCCTGGACGGAACCGAGGATTATGATCACAACATGGTGGTCGGGCCCTATGAAACCGATCCCCTGAAACGGGACACCGACGGGGATGGCATCCAGGACGGCACGGAACGGGGTGTCACTACCCCCCATGCCGATACCGGGGAAGGCTTCCTGCCGGACCAGGACAACACCACCAACACGGATCCCCTTGCTGCAGACACCGACGGGGACGGTCGCAACGACGGCGAAGAGGACCGGAATAAGAATGGGAGAGTGGACCCGGGCGAAACCGATCCCAATGTGATTGACCGCCTCATGGCGCCTGTGGCCATTGAGGCACTGCTGTTGCTTGGTAATTAAAAAGCCGATGGAGGACACAATATGATCAACGAATGGTTTGGCAAAGTCATGTATTTCCTTACGGCCTGCATGTGGGTATCCTGCCTGATGCCCCAGGTCTGCCTTTCTGCCCCGCCGCGCATCAGCCTCAATGATGACAACATCACCGATCTGGTTATCGGTGTGCCCTATGAGGATATAGGGACGGTTGATAGTGCCGGAGCTGTGAACGTGATACACGGGTCCGCCACCGGACTGACAGCAGCGGGCAACCAGATCTGGTATCAGGACAGTGGGCTCTATGGCATCTCCCAGGATGATGACATGTTCGGTTATGCTCTTTGTGTCGGGGATTTCAATGGCGATGGCATGGCCGACCTGGCCGTGGGTGTCCCATATGAAACCCTGGAGAGTCAGGGGGAGTTCCAGGCCGGGGTGGTACACGTCATCTATTCTTCTGTAATTGGCGGATTGATATCCGAAGGCAATCAGGTCTGGACCCGGCTGGATTTTCCCCAGCGCGACTTTGAGAAACCTTGGAAATGGGGTACCCATTTCGGGTATGACCTGGCTGCCGGGGATTTCAACGGGGACGGATGCCATGACCTGGCCATCAGCGCTCCCGGTACCAGTTTAAAAACCGGCTCGCTCCACGTCGACGGGGTAGGCACCATCCACATTCTTTATGGGTCGAAAGAGGGCTTGTCCAGCACAAGTTGTGTGAGCTGGCACCAGGAGGACCTGTCTTTGCCACTGACTTCTGACGCGTCGCAGCTTTTCGGAGAATCTTTGGCTACAGGTGATTTCAACCGGGACGGATATGCTGACCTGGCCGTGGGCACACCAAGGGAAACCGGAGATGCCGGCGGTGTGAGTATGGCCGGTGCCATCGATATCATCTACGGCTCAAAAGGCGGGCTCGATAACACCCGGGCCGCACACTTCCACCAGGGAGACCTCATGGTTGGCCAGCCGGCGGCAGATGGTGACTTTTTCGGATGGAGTCTTGCATCGGGAAATTTTAACGGAGATCACTGGGAAGACCTGGCAGTCGGTGCGATGAACAAAGACTGCACTCCCGGAAAAACCAGCACCGGTGCCGTGTTCATCATTCACGGTTCGCGCAGTGGACTGACCGCTTCCGGCGCCCAGATATGGCACCAGGATATCATCGGGACGGACGGTATCGCTGTTTCCGGGGATCAGTTCGGCTATTCACTGGCTTCCGGGGATTTTGACACAAACGGGTGTGATGACCTGGCAATCGGTGTGGTCCGCAAGATGGTGGACGGATACACCCATGCAGGCGGAGTACACCTGATCTACGGGACAACGGCGGGACTTACCGCGGCCGGGGACAGTTTTCTGGATATGAATGAGCTGTTCGGCACCGGCACCATCCAGCGTCATTACTGCAAATTCGGGTTCGCTCTTGCCACCGGTGACTTTGACGGAAACGGCCATGACGACTTGGCTGTGGGCGCCCCGGGACATACTGTGAGTGGAGAGATTACTGCTGGTTCAGTCAGTGTGATCTACGGCGGTGTATTCAGCCCTCTTTCGTCAGCTCCAGCAGCCATGGCCGAAATCTGGCACCAGGATATAACAGATATGGCCGGAATGGCTGAGGCCGGTGATGAATTTGGTCGCGCCCTTGCAGGATATCCACCCAAGCCGCTTTGGAGACGGAGCCTTGGACCTGTCTATCCGATTCTGCTGGAGTAATTCGCCATTGGAACTATATGTGCCGCCCGACTCGAAAAACATCGATGGGATTTTGAACCTGATATGACTTAGAAAAAAGACACCGCCCCGCAAGCGCAGGGCGGTGTCAGGATTGGTTTAACCGGCTTTATGCGGGTGAACCGAAGGACCGCTCAAAAAGTTCTTTAATGGCTGCCTCACCACTCTGAGACAGGTTCCGGGTACCGGTACCACAGAAGGTGTCATGGGAGATGACCGGTGTATCCGCCACCCAGTCGTTGTTGATCCATCCATACCAGGTGTTGCTTTCCTGGTCAAACACATGGATGGGACGGTTGAAGAATTTCGCCAGTTCAACCCCCCAGCCGGTGCCGCCCTTCACCGTCTTGTCCGCCTGGATCCACCCGACGGCAATCACCTGGTAGCCTTTGTTCACCATGTGGAAGATCAGTTGAAACACCTTTCTGATCTTATCCACCTGGGCATATCGCCGTCCCATGCGCTGGGAAACAATTTCCATACTGATATTGCCCTTTTTCAAGGCCTGGTCATCCAGCAGGGTGATATTTTCATTCCGGGCACATTTGTGTCCCTCAAAGGAGAAATTGGTTTCCTGGATGCCATATTCTTCGGCACATTGACCAAAGAACGCTTCTGTGCCCTTAAGGCCGCCGCTGTAAAGCCTGCATGATTGACTAGTCATTTGTTTTTCGTTTTAACTCCATTCAATGATTCATCCGTGTTGAACCTGGTTCAGGTTCGGGAAATGTTATATTTGATCCACTATACCGTAACAATGTTAGTACAAGACCCCGGCTTCAATAGGATTCTGTTAGGAGGACTCAATCCAGCAGCAGCAGATTGGCCGGGAACCCGGCGATACCTCTGTTGAATTCAAATACATATAAATATAGGGTGCCGGGCGGCATCCCGCCGGTGATGCCGCCGGTATCCGGGTCGATGCTGAGCACACCCTGGCGGATCACATTCGGATCCAGGTTCACAGATGTGATGGCAACGGTCTGAGTGGTGATGTTATTGTCCCGGGGGTCGGCCGGAGACCCGTCCGGTGCGGTCAGGGCATATCGCGTCAGGGTTTTGCATTTCGTAAAGGGCAGCGTGACCGTCACTGGGGTTGTTCCGTCGCCGAAATCTGCACCGTCATGAACCCCGTCCACCTTTCTGGACAGGATAAACAGGGCTGTACTGCCGCTTCCCTGGACGGCATAGGCAGATATCAGGGGAATCTCTTGCCCTTCCCGGGTGTAGGTGGGTATGCTTTGAAAAGCAGTCTCCAGCATCCGGGTTCCCGGTGCATACAGGTTACGCATTTTCAGGGCCAACCAGCCCGGGTGGGGCCTGAATCCACCGGCCCGGGGCATGGTATGGGAGGTCCAGTTGCCCCCGCAGGCAAAGGCAAAATACTCCTGGTGGGCATACCCGTTGAGACTGCAGTAGAGCCATGCATCCATGGCACTGACTGCCATACCCAATGACTTGCCGTACTGCTGGGATATAACCACCTGCTCCGGGGTACCGTTTCCGGGCAGGTAATACCCGGATGGGCCGCCCTCATAGGCGATGGGCCGGTAATCTGCCAAGCCTCCGGCCTTGAGCTGATCCCTTGTGGCTGCCACCTCTTCGATCAGGGGAAACATGGTCAGGTAAGCCCCCACCAGGGTTTCCTGCATGCCGTGATCATCAAAGCTCTGAAAGGGCACCTCCCCAGTCTCCCATTTGGGTCCCACATAATTGGCATGGCCCAGATAGGACGTGACATCCGGTGCATTCTGTGCGGCCAGTTCACCATATGCATCCGGGCTGCCGTCGTAATTGGCCCCCAATGCAAATTTGATTTTTTGATCCAGATGGTTCTCAGACCACCAGGATTGTGCCGCAACCATCCGGTTGAAATAGTAGTCGGCAAACAATCCGTATTCACGGCCGCCATGGTGGACCCAATTGGGCCGGCCGAACCCGTGCCACCCGGCAAACACACCGGCATGCCAGGTTTCATTCCCCAGTTCGATCACGATCTCTCTGAATTCATCGGTCCAGGGCGTACCTTGGCCCCGCTGCTGATACCTCAGATACGCCCATGGTTTGGACGCCGGCGTATCTATTGCCGGATCATAGGGAACGCCTAAGTATTCGGCCAACTGCAGCCACTCAACTTCTGTATACTCCTCGGACAGGGTGATATAGGGGATAATCCGGTTTGAGGGGGAGATGCCCGTGGCCAGGGCCCAGTTCATGACATGGGGGATGGTGGCCACCTGGCCGTGTGCAGCCCCCACATTATAGATAAAATTGATATGGCTGCTGGCATAGTTTGAAAGCAGACGCTTCATGGGTGAATGCCCCGCATAGGTCGTGTTGTAAAAACGAAGGGCCGGCTTGGAGCCCCTGGACGGCATCACCGACATCATTTCGTCAAAACTGACCCGGTTTGGGGTGAACGGCTTAAAATCATGGGCAGCATCATACCGGTAGACCATGAAGTTATCGAGCCACAACGTGCCCTGATCCATCATCTGGATGCCGAGTGCTGCGTGATAGGATGCCGGATTCGGGTATGCCGGGCCGGTAAAGTCATAGGTGAACCGCTGCCACTGCCCGGTCACGGTCCAGGGTGCCTGCTGTGTGAGTGAACTGTAAGGCCCTGCCGCATAGAACCGGACTTCTCCATTGGGAATATTTTCCTGGCGGAGCCACACCTCGGCACGGTATAACGCCCCGGGTTCGAGTTGGGTATACCACTGCCCCTCACCCTGATCATGACCGTGAAACAGCCACTGGCCGCACCACCCACCCCCGGACGGTGCAACCACCTTCAGGCAGGTTTCCCCGGGCTCTGTAAACTGGGCAGGCAGAATTCCGGGATGGGCCACCAGGTCCATGGTCACCCCGCTGGATGAGGCGCTCATGATATTGACATCCGGGTTGAACCACTGATGCAGACGGGTGTGCACCTCTGATGACGTCAGGCGGTTCTTGGTCACCGTGATGATGGCATGGTCTCCGTACTCAGGTAACAGTGCGGTATTGGCCAGGGATACCCGGTTGACCGGTCCGTTTGAACCGTCGGCCACCCACCCCCCGACCGGCACGGTGGTTTCACCCAGGAAAATGACGCGGTCAGCGCCGGTAGCATCACTCATGTCGGTACCATTGCTGTATGACAGGGCCTGGCCGCTGCTGTCCACGATCCGGTAGAGCCGCACATTGGCTCCATCACCGAATCCGGTGGCATTCTGGTCCCACATGTGAACACCGCCGGAACTCTGGTCCCACTCGATCCAGCCCGGGCCGGAGCGTTCCACCCGGATGAGGTAGCGGGCAACGGCCGGTTCCATGCCGCTCCCCCAGATCAAATTATTGGTCAACAGGTTGGTGCCGCCGGCCAGGGTACTCATATTGGCCCCCAACGGTTCAATCTGCTCAACGGCAATGGTGTTTGAAAGTGAGATCACCGCAGGCGTCGAAGGCGCTGCAGCTGCATATTCACACGTCAGGAAAAGCAGGATGGCGGCCATCGCTGCAAGAAAAATAGGTCTTACATTCAAGGGGTTACACCCTGTGAACCACCTGGTGTCGGGAAGATCGATTCCAATAGTCATAGGTCCTCATCATTCGAGTCAACTAAAAAATTCTATCCCCCCTCAATGCCGGGGCATTATAAAAAAGATTCCAGGTTCTGTCTACCGTGTAATGGAACCGCCCGGATGGTTTAATCGAACCATAACAGGATGCCCACAGGATCACTCCAGTGAGCGGTAGGTGTTGAACTCCTCCTCTGAGTAATGAAAATACTGGTTATGGACTTTATCGGCAAACGCCTCATAGGCCTTGTAGGCATCATTACCCAGTGAGGCGGAATAGAGATTCACCAACAGGTCATGGGCAATATAATCTTCACTGATTTCGATAAAACCCTCATCCCGTGTCCAGGTGACCTTGCTCTCCTCACCCCGGGATACCACACCGGACACCGCATGGGATCCGTCAATGATGATGGAAAGATACCGCTGCTTTTTCTCGGCCATATACCGTTTGATCCGGCGGTGGGGTACCAGGGTGTCATAGGGAACCGATTCTCCGAAATAGATCCCGCGCAGCATGACCCCACGCCCAATGGACTGATCCAGTTCCGGAATGATTTCCTGGATCTCCTCATCCCAGATAGACATGGCCACCCGCTGCTCGGCCCCTTTGATCAGGATCTTCAAAAAGTCGATGATATTCTGACGCCCTTTGATGACCACCAGCTTGTCATCCTGCGGTTTGGCCTGGTACAGTTTGGAAACATACTGAGATATACCGGTGAATGCATCTTCATATTCCTTCCTGAGTTTGCGGATGAACAGCTCCGGTTCCATGGGGTAGTACAGCTTTTGCTTTTCCTGGGCCTGCTCGGTGACCATCTGCTTGTTGATCATGCTTTTAATCACCTCATAGATTCTCGAGCGCGGAATCCCCGAATGCTTGCTCAACGCGTAACCGTTCAGGGGATAGGTCTGCAGCAGGGTCAGGTACGCTTTACATTCATACTCGGAAAAGCCGAGTCGTTTCATATCGTTCATGATACGCATGGATTGGTCCATAGTCCCCCCTCTATTGAGACAGCCAGAGCACCATATATGCTGCGGCCACAGAACCGATCACCGGAATGACGATCCCGCCGCGCCAGAAACCGACGATCAAGGCAAACCCCATCCCCATGACCACAGCCAGGGGAGACCCGGGTATTGCTGAAAACACACCCGGTATGATCAATGCCCCAATGGCCGCAATGGGTATACATTTTAAAAACGCGTCCACACGAACCGGCAATTGGGTGCCGCTGATCAGGAAAAAGGGGATCATCCTTGGCCCGTAAGTCACGGCAGCCATTCCCAGGATCAACGGAATCAAGTTATCCATATGCTTCTTCTCCATCTTTGTTTGATTGGGAATCCGATGATTCAACCCCCATGAAAAACGACCCTGCAAACGCGA
Organism: Desulfobacteraceae bacterium; assembly: GCA_004796375.1. GTDB lineage: Bacteria > Desulfobacterota > Desulfobacteria > Desulfobacterales > Desulfobacteraceae > MADRE2. The sequence goes on along the minus strand of QZLA01000348.1, from coordinate 59,816 downwards.
TCACCACGATACAGACAATAATATTCCAGCCCCCGGGCAGCAGGTCCAGCCAGACCAGCAGGGTGTTCAGCAGACCGGAAGCCAGGGCAAGAATCACTGCCTTTATCGACGCTTTCAACTCCGGCAGGAGAATGGCCAGCAGCAGTGAATACAGGGCGATTCCCATACTTTGGGTCAGAATCTGCGGCAGGAATCCCCCCAGGATAAATCCTGTCAATGTGCCGGATACCCACCCTGTGTAGGCAGACATCTGCAGGGTAAACACATAGGCCGGCGTTAATTCCCGCTTTGAAAATGACAGTACACTGAATACCTCGTCTGTCACACCGAACGCCATGAAAAAATAGAGCCGTTTCGCGATCTTTCCCACCCGGGTAGACAGATAGGCACTCATCAGAAAATGGCGGAAGTTTACCAATAGTGTGGTAAGGATAATCCCGCCAAAGCCCATACCGGTCATCAGCAGATTCAATGCGATAAACTGGCTGGCCCCGGCAAACACCACCGCAGAAAACAAAAAGCTTTCCAGCAAAGAGATCCCGCAGCTCTTTGCCAGAATCCCGAACGCAATGGCCGGGGGAACATAGCCGATAAACAGGGGGAGGCCGCCTTTCAGGGCCTCTTTGATATCATCTTTGATCATGTGTTGTCACCCGGCTGGTTTGATGGTTGCAAATATAAAAACATCATAGTGACTATTGTAGTAACTACTATTTTATTGTCAAGTGAAAATTTCAAATGCAGGGTTAAAAAGGAGGTTAATGACCGGGGCAGCCTGCAGGACGGGGTTGAGGTTTTCGCCCTGCAGGCTGCAGAATGGGGGGGGTACCGCAAGAAGATTATTCGGAATCATCCAACGCCAGGGCAAATGCCCTTAAATCAGACGCGTCATAATAGCGACCGTCATACCATGCAATCCGGTGAAACCCGTTAAACGCCTTGGCATAGACATGCAGGCGCTCGGCAAATGCCGCATTGGTACAGGGCCCGAGCAATGTAGCCACACCCACGGTTTTATGGAAATCACCGTCATTGTCATTCGTATACCCATTGGAGACACTATCGCCAGGTGAGGGGGAAGCCACCTCTTCCCAGGAGAGATTCATATTCCCTCCGGCAGCATTACTGCTTCCCCGCTTCAGGGTAAATGAAGCTATGGCATGATTGCCCGGATGGCTGGCGGTAAATGAAATTTTCACGTCATCCGAGGTTTCGTAGGTCAGGAACCCGCATTCCGATTCCGATTGCAGCTCTCCATCCACCAGGGGCAGGTCAATCGCGGCGGTGCACGACCGGTTGTCAATCACCAGGTTGAAAATAAACCCTTCATCGTCCCGGTCAGCGACATCCGTTACATCGGTTTCAGTTGCCTGATTCGGCGAATCTTTTGTAATGGGCTTAATAAACTCAAATTTAGGATTGGCTTCATAGGGATTCACAATATTACCGTTTATATCATACACCTCGATCTTGATCTGGTACAGGCCATGGGCATTCTCAATCCCTCCTGGGAATTTTACCGTATTAAAATAACCGGCATCAAGGTCTGACCCGAACCAGGTTTCATCCGGCCACTGGTCCATATCCTCATCCAGGCTGGAATCCAGGTCTTTGGGTTTGCGCGGTTTGAACCGGTAAAGATGCATCCCGTTGACCGGCTTGGGCCCCAATGCCACGGTTGGAAAGGTGATCTTGCCATCCTCTTCATGGATGTAGTGCCGGGTCACCGGCTCCAGTGATTCATGCCATTGGCCCCCGGTTCCCTGCCGGTACTGGAGGCGATAATAGTACGCCTCATTGTTGGGTATATTATTGCTTTTGCCCATGCGGAACTTGAGACGGGCACCGAACGGGGCGCCCTCAATGGGCTGTTCGTTATGCGTGTAATCCATGGTACCGTCATCATTGATAACATGCAGATTGGCATTGCCAATACCATGGGGTTCCACCCAGGTATACACATCGGCGGGCGGGTCGATGTTCTCTTCGACCCCAAGGATGGCACCGGGTTCATCTGTGACCAGGAGGACTTCGCTGCCGCAGGCGTAGTTCCAGTGAACATGGCAGCGGAGCCCGGGGTCATAGAGCGTCACCCAGTTGCCGCCGATACACTGGTGGGCCGTAAAGTAGAGATCCGGCTTGTCATCCAGGCAGGAGTAGGTGATCTCCCGCTCAAAATACCCGGAACTGTCTGTGCAGGTGCAGGTGATAAAATCCTTGTCAAAGAAACCGTAAACATGGGGCATAAAGCACAGATAGGGAATCAGCTTGTCTGCCCGGGCCAGAAGTTCCCGCCTCAGTGCCACGGCGGACTGGGACGTGAATACCGGCTCAAATTCCGCCAGCTTTTTCTCTTTCAGGGCAGTATGCACCTGGGGCAGTGCCCACTTGACTGCCCGGATGCCGGGAATTTCACTCCTGAACGGCTCAGGCCCCGGCGGCCAGGGATCCGGGGGGACCGGTTCCGGTGGGAAGGGGTCCGGCGGCCACTGCCTGAAAATCTCAATCAATTCATCCCGTATCCGCAGCAGTTCAAGTTCCGGGAGCTGTTCGATGACATAATAGACCCGGTCCACCTCATAAATGTAGATGCAGGCCTGGTAAACCCCCATCTCGCGGATACTTCCGTCAGGCAGCTCGACCTGCTTGACCAGGCGTCCCCTTACCGTGCACGAGCACTGCCCCCACAACCTGAAGCGATCCGCGGATACTTGCATATCGGTTTTCATGACGCGGTCCGACATCCGGAGCCGTTTTTCAGTACCGCCCTTTTTTAAGACCATTCCCGGCGTAATGGGCGGTTCAGGCCGCTTGCCCATGGGCAGTTTAACAGCCAGGCATTTTTGATCATGGATCACAGCTTCCGATAACTCAGGTCCGATGATGATCCTGAGCTTCTCCTGCCTGAGTTCCGCTGAAAGGCTGAGCTCTACCTTTCCACCCTTTCCTGAAGGAAGTGACTTGCGGCCCACCAACCGGTTTTTTGAGTCAAAGGCGTAGATCACGCCTTTTTGATCCGGCTTGGGATCTGAAGGGGCCAAGTCTACACTGACCTCAAGTTTCACATTTTTTCGCTTACCTTTTTCCATGACACACTCCTTTGGTTTTAATTGACACATCGGTCGGCGGGATAAGCACTGCCCGCGCTGAGTACAAAAGGCCCATTAAAATAGCGCCCTGCCAAAGGGCTCCCCCTGGCCTTGAAAGATGAAATGCCGATTGAGGTGTCTGACCTGGCTCCGGATCCTGAACGCTGTGAGATGATTCGCAGTTAGTGATTACCCCAGTATGTTCTTATCAACTATTCCCAATTAAAAATATTGGGGAAATCCTCATTTTTAACTTCGAAATTCCCCATAACCAATGGAGATTTTCATTAGAATTTTCCGAGCAGATCATGGAAATCGGAAGACAAGCAGGATGTGTGATTCTCGGACTTGAAATTTTAACCGCTGCCTTGTATGCTGGCATTCGGATATACCGATACTCTCTTAGCCCTTCAACGGCTATAACAGTCCACCCCAAAAACCATTTAGGCAAAGGGAGGCGCAACCAATGATAACCATGCAGAACCCCCCTATTAAACCGTTTAATATGATTGTATATGCCCTGATGATCATCTGGACAGTTTTTTCCATCCCAGGTACAGACGCGGCAGGAGCAGCGCGTATTACAGACGGCTTGAATTCGGTGGATCTTGCAGTGAATGCTCAGGATTCCGGCCTGCCAGAGCTGTTGGACATGATTATAGAGGGGGACGAACCGCCGCCCTATCGGGTTAAAACCTCCTATTCGCTGGCCATAGTGACCCGTGGGCTCACTCCCGGAAACCGGTATACCTTTGCTTGGTATGTGAATGGAAAACAGGTGGGAACAGGCCAGTCCATTACCTACAGATTTCATACCCCCGGTGAGTACCGCCTAAAAGTGATGATGATTTCAACAGATCCCAGCGAAAACCAGTCTCTGAGAGGGAAAATCAGCATCGAACCCATCCATGCGTCTGAGGTTGATTTTATCTATACCCCTAAAAACGCGTCAAAACCCACACTTGAATCCGGAGACAGCATCGTGTTCACTCAGCAATGCCGCAACCCCTACCGTATCAGTGAATACCGATGGTACGTGAATGATGCCTATGTCAAAAGCGGCCCGGAAATCAGCCTCAAGTTTACTGAACCCGGTCACCATGATGTGACCCTGGGAATCCGGAAAGGCAGCAGCTACGATGTGGCCGAGCTGACCAAAAGAATCCGTATCCGTACCAGGCGGCCAGACGAGGAGAAGCCGGACATGAACCGGTTCGTTACCCGGGGCGGGCATGACGACCTGAGCGTCTGCAGCCAGCAATGGAAGGTCTCAAAAAACATCTGGTCAAAAAAATGCAAAATCGTTTCCCGCATCGGCCCGGTTGACGGGTTTGCCCTGTGTACCGGGCCCCGGACCGGCGGCTTTAACACCGGTTTTCTGGTGTATATTCCCCGGGGCGGCGGCAGGCTGCTTTTCCAGGTTTACCATTTTGATTCAAGCCGGAACCGGGGGAGGGTTCATTACTCCGGTCATATCCCTGGCGCGGCTCTTGCGGACCCCGTTAGCCTGTCCATATCCTGCACCGCCAATGCGGCCCAGGTGAGATGGACCGGTGAAGACGGGAAATCATGCAACACAAGGATATGGAAATTTAGACGCGATGATTTAAAACGACATTACGGTGTGGAAACACCGGTCTGTTCTGGAAAACCGAGAGGCACCAGAATCAAGCCCCCGCCGAAAACCGACGCTGAACCTGCAATGCCGCCCAAAAAAAATATAAAGAAAAAGGAGATCATCACCGTCCCGAAACCGGTCCTGCATCCGGCAGACAGCATCCGCCTGCCTCCTGTGGCCGACAGCTATGTTTATGCCGACACCCGAAAAAACCTGAGCCGGACCAACCAGGGGTTGTCCCAGGTCCTCGGAGCTGGATGGCACCCCACAGGCGGAGAAAAGCGGACCTTTATCAAGTTTGACCTGTCTGCATTCAAACGCCAGAGACTCAACCGGGCCGTACTCAGGCTATATCACACCCGTACCGGCGGCCGACCGGCCCTGGACCTTGGGGTATTCAAGCTGCTCAGTTCCTGGAGTGAGGGCCGTGGCAGCACCAAGAACCCCGCGGTGACACGACCCGGTGATATATCCTGGATCAATCAGCCAAGGTATGTTCCGGCACCCTCTGTGGTTTTCCATCCCGGCCCCGGCGAAAACAAATTCGTCGAGATAGACATCTCGCCTCTGGTTCAATCCTGGCTGGCCGGAAGCCCCAACCATGGCTTGATGATTAAGTGCAGTTCCCCGCCACGGTCTGGGTCACCGGAGTCCCAGTATGCCTTTTACTCAAAGGAATTCAAAGATGCCGCCAAGCGGCCGGAACTGATCATATCAGGCGTCAGGGCCAGATCAAACCCGGGCCAGGGTTCCTTTGGGGGAACCGGGTCCACCACTGAAAGAGATTGAGGCAAATCATGGATCAGAAAATCACCCAACCGCTCCCCAATTTTATCTGCGGCCCCATGCTCAGGCGGCTGACCTCCGATGAAATGGTACTCTGGTGGATCAGCCCCCAAACGCTCTCTGCCCGGATTCATTATTATCTGCCCGACCGTAATTTTACCATTGATCCGGATGAGACCTCCCTGAAGGTGTTTCGGGTCGGTACCCGGGCATGGGTTCACCTGGCCCACATCCGCTTTGACGATCCGCTTCCCTGTGACCAGAAAATCGAATATGACATTGAAACAGATCAGGGGATGCAGCTGACCCGGATGCTTCCCCATATCGTATATCCGGGCCAGGCAAGACCCTCCTTTGTGGTCAGGGAAAAAATAAAACGGTTCTTTCACGGGTCGTGCCGGAAGCCCCATCACGACTCCACCGACGCGTTTACCGGGCTGGACCGTGAAATCCGGCACTCCCTGGATGACATGACGCTTCGACCGGCCCTGCTGATGCTGACCGGTGACCAGATCTATGCGGACGATGTGGCCGGTCCCATGCTCCAGGCGATCCATTCCGTGGTGAGAATACTCGGTCTTTATCCCGAATCCTTTGATGATGCAGCGGTTGAAGACTCTCACGAACTGTATGCCCGCCCGGACTGCTATTACCTGAGAAAGAATATCCTGCCGCGGACAAAGATCGGCGAAAAATGGTACCGCCGGGGTGGTGCCAAGCACATCTTCTCATCCAGCTTTGCCCAGAATCACATGGTGACCTTTGCAGAATGGATGGCTATGTATATCCTGGTATGGTCCCCGGCACTCTGGGATCGGTTATCTGTCGATCCCATGAAAATCCCGGTGAAATTCAAAGCGATCTATGAGAAAGAAAGCCTTGCCATTGAAGGGTTTGTAAAAGAGCTGCCCAAAGTCCAGCGGCTGTTAGCCCATATCCCCACCTACATGATCTTTGATGACCATGATGTCACGGATGACTGGAACCTCACATCCAAGTGGGAACAGCGGGCCTACGGCCATCCCTTCACCAAACGCATCATCGGCAACGGCCTGATGGCCTACTTTTTATGCCAGGGACTGGGAAACTCCCCGGCCACTTTCCCCGAAGATCTGCTCACAGCGGCAGACCGCTATTTTACAGAACCTGAAAAACCCAACCACGACCGGTTTATCGATCGGCTCCTGGACTTCAGGCACTGGCACTATGAGGTTCCGCTGTTCCCCGAACTGGTGGTGGTGGACAGCCGAACACAACGCTGGAAACGGGACCGCCGCCCGGCAAGCCCGTCCGGCTTGTTGAACTGGGAAGCACTGATGAAGCTTCAGCACAAACTCATGCGCACCCAGGCCGTCCTCCTGGTGGCACCAGCGCCCATATTCGGGGTAAAAATCATCGAGCTGATCCAGCGGTTCTTCACCATGTTCGGGTATTCCCTGGCTGTAGATGCGGAAAACTGGATGGGCCACCGGAAATCCGCCTATGCCCTGCTGGAAATATTCAAGAATGCAAGGACCGCATCCCACAACGTGATCATCTCCGGTGACGTGCACTATTCTTTTGCCTATGATGTGGAACTGCGGTTCTCCAAAAACTGCCCCGGGATCTGGCAAATCACCTCCTCCGGGATAAAAAATGAATTTCCCGGTTCGATCCTGACCTGGCTGGACACGGTCAACCAGATCATGTATTCCCCCTGGTCCCCGTTGAATCTATTCACTAAACGGCGGGATATGGTGATCCATGAACGGGTGCCAAAGGGCAGGGAAAAACAGCGCCTGATCAATGCCTGCGGTATCGGCCGCGTCACCCTGGATGACAAGGGAGCACCCTTGGAAATTGCAGAAATTTATGCGGACAAGCCCCCCCTCCTGTTTGAACCCCAGGACCGGGAGAGCTGACATCCATCTATTTTTTCTTTCGCTTGGTGCTGCTTTTCTTGGCGGTTGTTTTCTTCTTGGTGGTCTTCTTTTTTTTCTTTTTCTTTTTCGAAGAATCGATATCATAGGGGCTGTCGATATCATAGGTTTTGCCGGCAATGGTAATATCTATGTCGCCATCAGATTCAAACTCATACTCAAACGGGGTGTTCAGCTTGGGTCCGAACCGGTTCAAGGTGTACGTCCGGTCCTGGTACCGGATCTGTACGGAATTTGCCGATGTGTAGCGATATTCAAACGGCAGGTCCGAACCGCACCCGGTCAGGGAAACAGATCCCAGCAGCATACCGGTCACGGTGACAAGTACCAGCAAGATCATCTTGAAAGGTTTTCTTTTTGCCATCTGCATCCTCCTGTCCGTAAGATTAGGGTATTCTCGAATATTATCTTATTCCTACCGGTTTTTCACCAATTATTCAAATCTTTTAAGTTGACAAGTAGCGTTGCTGGTAAGCCTTGGGCCGAAGGCCGGTGAGTTTGACAAACAATTTTCTGAAAAATGAGACATCCTCATATCCCACCATATAGGTAACCTCACTGAAGGTATGGCCGCCCGTTTCCAGAAGCTGCCGCGCCGTTTCAACCCGAAACTGCTGAAGATAACTCAATGGTGTCATGCCGGTGGCCCGCTTGAACCGGCGCTCCAAAGACCGGCGGCTCACCCCTGCCTGTGCAGCCAGATCATTGTAATCGATGGATTCAACATATCTGGCCTCGATCCTCTCCTGTACGGCGATGACCACTGGATCCCGGTGATCCCTGGGGGCCATGAAGGCACTGTACGGGGTTTGGAGCCGCCTGCCAAGGTCCAGCACCATGCTCTTTGCCAGCTCCAGGCCCACCTGCCTGCCGCAGAATTTGTCAACCAGGTAAAGGCTTAAATCCATGCCGGCCGTGACTCCGGCGGAACAGTAAAGCCTGCCGTGATCGATCACCATTTTTTCCGGTTCCAGGGCAATATGCGGATACCTTTTTTTAAAACTCCGGGTAAACCCCCAGTGCAGGGTCGCGCTTTTTCCGTCCAGCAGGCCGGTTTCAGCCAGCAGATTAACCCCGGTGCAGACACTGGCCATATGGGTCCCCTGGTCATAGTGACGGCGCAGGCAATCGACCAGATCCGGATAGGCTTCAATGATCCGGTCAATATAGGTGGCCGATGAGATCACGATCAAATCTGCCTGTTCAATCTCCCGGATACTTTTATGGGGCTGGACCATGACATTATTGGTGCACCGGATCGGCCCGCCGTCCGGCGATGCAAGGCACACATCAAAAAAAGGGGTTTTGGGTTCCCCGTGAACCCTTGCCCACAGGCGACCTGCCTGATTTAAAATATCCATGGGGCCAAATACCGTGGTGGCCATGGTATTGATGCATCCCAACACAACCGCTTTTTTCATCACATCTCACCTGATCCAAATTTGTCGTTAAAGCCATTCTAAATGTCGTTTATGCCACTTTTCAACCCGGGTTTCAAGAGGTATCCTGACACAGAATACCCACCATATCATTGAAAGGAGAAAACAATGCCCCAGGATCACACCCCCAAAGCCTTGTCGGGCCCATCAATCGAACAGATCAAGGACGCCATTGCCCCCTGCGGTTTGAGCTGTAATACCTGCTTTGCCCATGTGGATTCAGAGATCAGGGCCTTAAGCCTTCAACTGCTGGATCGCCTCGGAAATTTTGATGCGTATGCGCCGCGGTTTGAGGTCATGCTGAATCAGTCGGTGTTTCGCCAGTACCCGGCCTTTAAAGAGATGCTCCAATATTTTGCCTCTGAAAACTGCAAGGGATGCCGGCATGAGCAGTGCAAACTTTTCAAAGATTGCGGTGTCAGGGTCTGCCACCAGGAAAAAGGCATCGATTTCTGCTATGAATGCGATGAATTTCCCTGCAGCCGGACCAATTTTGACGCGCACCTGCACCAACGGTGGATCAAATGGAATGAGATCATTCAAAAAAAGGGGATTGAGGCGTTTTACAAGGGATCACTCACACGCCCCCGATATATTTAAACCTGATATATTTAAAGGGGTCAAGTTGTCCCCTTTATGATTTCGTGATTGCCAGGCCTGCCTGATCCCTGGTATAAACGCCTCATGCAGATCATCAAGTTTGACAATGTGTCATTGGCACCCAAAGATTCACAGGGATTTCATGGACTCGACTGGACCGTTGAAACGGGCGAGTGCTGGGCTGTTGTGGGTCCGAACAACTCCGGCAAGTCCATGCTCACGGCTGCTGTCAAGGGCCGGATCAGACCCTTGGGCGGCAGATTGTTTTGCCCGGATCGTAAATGCATTGAACAGATCAGCATCAATGCGGTTTCCTCCCTGATCCGTGGGCAGGGGGTGTTCTATCAATCCCGCTGGAACAGTATCATGGATGATGAAACCATGGGCGTGGAAGCCTATCTTTCGGCTAAATCTGTGCCGGCCGCTGATGTTTTGACGGATATCGCCCCTGTTGCCCGGATGCTGGAGATTGACCCGCTTTTGTCCAAACGCATGAACCAGTTGTCCAATGGGGAACTTAAGAAGGTGGTCCTGGCCGGTGTCCTGGTGAACGCACCTGAGCTGATCATCTATGAAAGCCCGTTTGCCGGACTGGATCAGGTGTATAGACCCAAAATGGATCACATCCTCTCCTGGGTGACCCGGCAGACCCCTTGCATTATCGTGGAAACACACCCGGACGCCCTGCCCTCCTGTATCACCCACAGGATAGAACTGGACCGGTTTCAGGTGAAATATTGCGGCCCCCATGATCCGGTGCAGCATGTACCAGGCCGGCCGATAACTGCCGCGGTCCGGGCCGCATCCCCCACCACCCCGGTACCCGGCACCCCGCCTACGGTCATAACCGGGAAATCAAATCCGGGAAAAATAGATACCGGCCCGGCACCATCGCAAACCGAATCACCTGTCCTGGTCGATATGAAACAGGTCCGGGTGACCTACGGCAGGCAGGTGATCCTGGAGGATATCTGCTGGACCATCCGTGAAAAAGAACACTGGGCCCTGACCGGACCCAATGGATCCGGCAAAACCACACTGCTGGGGCTGATTGCCGGGGACCACCCCCAGGCCTATGCCAATGATATTACCCTGTTCGGCATTCCAAGGGGCAGCGGGGAGAGCATCTGGGACATCAAGGCCCGTATCGGCCTGGTATCTCCTGAACTTCACCTCTATTTTCCCAAGGATATCCCTTTGTTTGAGGTGGTCTGTTCCGGCTTTTTTGATTCCCTGGGGTGTTTTAAAACCTGTTCAGCACCGCAGTTAGCAACGGCCTCAAACCTGATCTCATCCATGGGACTTATACCTGAAAAGGACCGGCTGTTCGGCGCACTGTCACCGGGAATCCAGCGCCTGGGACTCATTGCAAGGGCACTGGTCAAGGAACCGCTGCTCCTGCTCCTGGATGAGCCCTGCCAGAATCTTGACCCTGAGAACACCCGCATGATCCTGGAGATGATCACCCGGCAGGTGAACCGATCAAGCGCCACCCTGGTCTATGTGACCCATGTGCCGCAGGAAATACCGGATATCGTGTCCAAGCACCTGGCACTGGATAAAGGTCCACCGCTTATTTCCTGAGACGCATCCCCTGGTTGGCCAGGATTTTATCCACCATGGCGTTATCCAGCGTAAGGTCAAAATACCTGTGATAAAACGTTTTGATCTCCGATCGGAGATCCAGGTCCTGAAACAATCCAGGATAAACCGTTTTTGCGGTCCACAGGATGGCCAGGGGCGTTTCAAGCCCGCCGGGATGCCCCCAGCGTGAAATTCCCACAGGGATGCCATATACCCGGTTGTCTTTCACTGCCTGGATGGCGGACCATTTGTCATGGGTCCGGATCATCTCATCCACCCCCTCCTGGTTAACAATAATCACCTCAGGGTTCCACAAAAGGATCTGTTCCATGCCGGCAAAATGCTTGTTATCCTTCTCTTTGAGGGATTCTCCCACGGATACGTTGATCACGCCGCACACCGATGTCCAGTCCGCTTCAATGGTGTTGGGACCGTCGGTGCGTGTGGGCTCATTGACAGAATGATAGAGCCTGACCCGCTCCCTTTGAGGAATTTGACGGGTTCTATTCCTGACCCGTTCAATGGTATCCCGATAATATCCTGTATAGGCCCGGGCTTTCTCGAAGCAACCTAAAATCTTTCCCATGGATTCAATGGTCTTCATCTGCCCGGCCATACTGTTATACCCTGCCACATAGTATGGCAGACTGAACCGTTCCAGTTTTTTGATCTCTGCCTGGATCTTTGCGGTTTCAGGCTTGAGAAACACAAAATCACACCCGGTGTTCAGCAGGGCTTCGATGTTGATGATTCCCCCTTTGGCAGGCACCGGGATCTTTTTGATCCCCGGCACCAGCTGCCTGAGCATGACATCTTTTTTCAGGCCATTGACAATGGCCGCCATATCCCTCCCCCGGCCGAGCATGGTCACCACATGACCTGAAAATGCATACAGACAGGCAACCTTTTGAGGGGAGTGATCCAGGATGACCCGGTTACCGAAACCATCGGTGACATCAATGCGATCAGACAGTGCGGCCCCGGAGGCGTGAATCTGTGTCCCCAGGGCCACCCACAGGATGATGACCAGGGCGGCGCAATTAAAACGGAAATGTTTCATATATCCTTGTCCAATGTATGTATGGGAATGATCTGTTTAAACATTCTCTTTTCCCGTGGCACCCGGTATTCAACCACCTGGGTGCTGACCCGGTAAAAGTGTTCCAGATTGGCCTGGGTCAACGCCTGGGACGGACCGCCTGAAAGGGTGACCGTTGAATGGTTCATGAATGCCACTTGAACCGGTACCCCCTCATTTTCCAGATAAAATGCATGGTTTGGAAAATGGGAGGCCATCACCAGGGTCCTGTCCTGTTGAGAAGCCAGTCGAACCATGGCTTCCAGAACCATGAGTTCGTTCCTAAAATCCAGGTGGGCCGTGGGTTCATCCATGATAATGACCGGCGTATCCTGAACCAGGGCCCGCATGATCATAACCAGCTGGGTTTCTCCGCCTGAAAGCCGGGTATAATCCCTGTCCCTGAGATGATAGAGCCTGAATTCATCCAGAACCGCTTCGACCCGGGCCACATCCTCAGCACTCGGAGATGCATAATAGGGAAGATAGGGGGTCCGGCCCATGAGCAGGACATCCATGACCGTATAGGAAAAATGCTTGGTGTGGTTCTGGGGCACATAGGCGATATGCCGGGCCATCTGCTTTGGTGTCAGTGCGGTGACCGCCTCCCCCCGAATCAGGATGCGCCCGGTATCCAGGTGATGAATTCCCAGGATACAGTCGATCAACGTGGTTTTGCCGCACCCGTTGGGGCCGAGCAGGCACAGGGTTTCCCCGGGCTGGAGGCCAAGGGTCACATCGGAGAACACCGCTGCCCCGTCATAGGAAAAGGTGGCGTGGTCGATTGTGATCACGGACTGGATGCCTGATCGTTTGACGTCGGATGGGGATTGATTCTGGCTCACCACTGCCTGCCCTTGGTCTGTTTTAAAAGATAAATAAAGAAAGGCCCGCCGATCAGGGCAGTCAGGATGCTCAACGGCATCTCACTGGTGGAAATCAAACGGCTGATGTTGTCCACCATCACCAGGAAACAGGCCCCCGTGGAAAAGGAGACCGGGATCAACACCTTGTTATTGTTGCCCGCCATCATACGGCCCATGTGGGGAACCACCAGACCGACCCATCCGATCACCCCGCTGACGCAGACTGCCCCGGCCGTGGCCAGAGTCGCGCAAACAATGATAAATATCCTGGTCAGGTTCACATTCAGCCCGAGGGTTCGTGCTTCCTTGTCGCCCATGGCCATGACATTGAGGCGCCACCGGATGAGCATCAGGCCGGCAGTCCCCAGGATCATGGGGACGCCTGCGGTATAAATATGACTGTATTCTGCCCGGGACAGGCTGCCCATGAGCCAGAACACGATGGCCGGGAGTTCATCCATGGGATCGGCGACATATTTTAAAAATGAGATCAATGCCGAAAAAATGGAGCCGACGATCACACCGCCCAGCACCAAAGTGATCGCCTGGGTTGATGCGGTGAACCGGCCAATGAAAAAACACAGGGAGACAGCCACCAGGCCGAACCCGAATGAAAAGGGGTACACAAAGAAAAAATCTGTAAACAGGATGAGTGCCAGGGCCGCACCAAAACCTGCACCGGAACTTACTCCCAGCATGCCGGAACTGACCAGGGGGTTCCTGAAAAGCCCCTGAAAGGCGGCCCCGCTCACCGCCAGGCTTCCCCCCACCAGAACACCCAGCACCACCCGTGGCATGCGGATATGAAAGATCACTGAAAAATGGGTGGGATCCGGCCTCTCCCCGGTGATCCAGGAAAAGATCACCGAAAAAACTTCAGAAACCGGGATGGGATAGCGTCCCAGAAACAAGGATATCAACACACAGAGCAGCGGCAGTATCACCAGGAGTGTATACAATCCAATGGTTTTCGCGCGCTGCCCTGGTGCCATGGTTCAATAACCGGTGTCTTACGGTTTAATAGGTGACCCGGACCCCGGCATAGGCGGTCCGACCGGCCTGGGGAAGTCCGTACCCCTCTTCATAATTTTCATCCAGAAGATTGTCCACCCCTAAAAACAGGGACAGGTTGTCCTTGAGCACCTTCTGCTCAAAGCGGAAATTCAGGATGGAATAATCCTCAAGCTTGCCCTTGTCAAAGTCATCTGAGTAGTAATACTGCTCCATCACCCGTATGAAATCGGCATGGGCGGTCAATCCAAAATCAAAACTGAAACTTGCGGCCAGTTTGACCATGTGCTTGGGCCGGTTCTGCAGTACATCCCGCTGGGCTCCCACTGACCGGTCTTCACTGTCCAGATAGGAGTATCCGGCACTCAGGGTTCCGTTGCCCGGAATCGATCGGGTCAGCAGCAGGTCCACACCTTTGAAGCGGTATTTATCGTTGTTTTCATACAGGTCTGTGGAAACCAGTTTTTCGATATAGTCCTTAACATCACTCTGATAAACCGAAACGCTCAGTTCCAGGTCATCGCAGATGTCCTGTATCACACCGATCTCGTAATTGTCGGATTGCTCCACAGTCAGATCGCTGTTACCGGACTCGGTATCATAGAGCTGCCGGATGGAGGGGAAGCGGATTTTCCGGGCATAGGATGCCATCAAAGTGGTGCCATCCATGATCTCAATACTTGCCCCCAGCATATAGCTGCCCTTGTCATCATCCTGTCCCTGGGTGCGGTTCTGCCAGTGATGCCCGTATCCGGCCACCAGATCCAGCCGGTCCAGCACCCTGATTTTATACTCCAGGGCTGTGGAATAGAGATCCAGGTCATTATCAGAGCTGTAGGGCGTGGCCTTTTCATTTTTTTTCAGCACCTTTTCACCCCATGACCGGTACTCATCCTTTTCAGCGGACAAAGATGCGGTCAAGATGCCTTTGCCCCCGAAATCGAGATGCGGCTGCAAGGTAAATCCCTGCACCGCGGATTCATTGGTGCCTTCGTAGGACCCTTTCTTTTTCATTTTGCTGTAGCTGTTATCGTCATAGCGGCCGCGGTCCTCGTCATATTCATTGACAAAAACCCAGGTTCTGAAGCCGAATACAGAATCCGGATCAAAACTGTAGGATACCTGGCTTGAAAAGGTGTTAAAATCATTGACCCGTTCATATTTGGCTTTCTTGTAAAAATCACTCTTTTTATCATCCGCCACTGTGGGTGGGATGCCGAATTCACCGGACGAATTTTCAACGGTCAGACCCAATAGCGAGTCTTCACCCAGCTCAAAGGTGATGTTTCCGAACAGGCTGCGCTGTTCCGCATCGGTATTTTCCCTTAAGTTCCCGTCTTCAAGCGTGGTGGGTTCAAAATCATCAGACATCAGGAACCCCTTGGATTCTTTTTTCACCATGCTCACAAAGCAGTCCACATTGTCCTTTCCCCCAGACACGCTGGCTTTGCCCAGTTTGCTGCCCCGCTCATCCACCTGGGCGGAAACATCCACATGAAGGCCCTGGGTTCCCTGCCTGGTGATGATATTGATGACACCGGCCATGCCGCCCTGGCCGTACAGCACGGAATGGGTTCCAAAGGATACCTTGATCCTGGCAATATTGGCTGTGGGAATAATCCTGGGATCAAACTGACCGTCATAGGTGGAGTTCATGGGCACCCCATTGAGCAGCAAAATGGTATGCCTGGATCTAAAACCACGGATATTGACGCGGGGGATACCGGCGTTTCCGGTGCGCACATCCAGGCCGGGAATCAGCTTGAGTGCCTGATCCAGGGTCTGGGCATTCTGCATCTCTATCTCTTCGCCGGTCACTTCAAACATGGTGGTGGCTTTGTCTGCAGGCTGGTCTGCCGTGACCACCACTTCACCCAGAACATAAGGCTGGGTGGTTTTGTTCTCGTTTTCACCGGAAATGGCAGTGCCTGCCCCAAGCCCCCCGATCAGGACTGCCCAGATCAAGAGCAAAGATGCGATGCGGTATATCTTTTTCAAATTCATACTCGTTTTCCTTTAGAAACCTTGTCAATCTATTTGCTACACGCTTTTTGACCATAAGTTTTTATTTGTAAAGGATGGGACAGGATATGTCAATCCAGTTTGCATGTTTTATGGTTATATTCAGTAATTATTCGTTCTATTGACGAACTTGGTTTTATATACTTGACAAAACAAACCAATATTCCTAATAATCCTCTTCATCAAGTCGCAGGTCGTAACAACTCACTTTCCAAAGGAGAGCCCGTGTGCAACCGCACCGTCATTGATCATGAAAACGATTAATCTCAGGACCGCTGCTGCAAACCCTTTGACCCGGTTCCTTTGCATGGTGGTCGTCTTTTTTTTCCTGGTTGGGGACGCAGCCACCCATGCGGATCTTTCAAAACTGGCTGTCCTGGAGCAGCGAATCCAATCAGCCAGTGCCCATCCGGATTTCCCGGATGATGTCTACGGCCTGATCGTGATTAACCAGGCACTGACCTCGCTCAAGGCCGGATCCGGGGGTATCGGTGCCTGCCTGGTGAACTCCAGGACCGGCCAGGTGATCGAAACCGGCCGAAACCGGCAGCACGCCCCCCACTTCCGGAGTGACCTTCACGGGGAGATGGATCTATTGAACCGGTATGAAGACCGGGCCCAAAAAACCCGTGACAAAACCACCAATCCAAGAGAGTGCAGGGACCTCGTCCTTGTCAGCTCCATGGAGCCATGCCCCATGTGCCTGACACGGATCATCAACTCGGGAATCAAAACCATGATTTATGTTGCCGAAGACCCTGACGGCGGAATGGTATCCCGCATGGATCAACTGCCCCCGTTCTGGCAGGCGTTTGCCGCAGACCGGGAATACAGGAAAGCCAAATGCTCGCCTGACATCGAACAGCTGGCCATGGACCTGTTTAACTATTCCAACCGAAGTTTTGCCCGGAACCGGAAAAACCAAAAAAATAAAATCAAGCCCTGATTCGGGACACCACCTTTGTTTATGATGATGCCATGCTTTAAACCCGACTGCCAGCCCTCAAAGGCCTGCCAGCTTTTCTGGTTTTTTTGCCTGTTCATGGGAGTTCTTCTCACCTGCGACTGCCGGGCTGACCTCTGCCCGCCCTTCTTTCTCAGGACTGATCAGGGAATGATCATCAATCCCATAACCGGAGAAAATGCGCACCAGCCGTTTTCAACCCGCCAGACCTGTGGCACCTGTCATGATTATGATCGGATCACCCGGGGATACCACTTTGATATGGGATGGTCCGGGGCTGGCGATGACCGGTTTAAAGATACGGACACCCCCTGGCTGTTGTCACATGGTTTAACCGGGAATCTCACACCGGTGGGCTTTTTCCAGCTGGCAAAAAAGCAGAACCACTGCCCCGAGGCCATTGACCTGACCGCCTTTGATTTTGTTGCAAGAGTGCCCAAGGCATTTAAAGGATTCCAGAAGCCAGGCTGCGCAGCCTGCCACCCCGGCGGAGGCATGCTGGAATTTGACCGGAACGGGTTGAGGTATGACCGGCACCTGGCAAAAAATCCCGGGCTGGCCCTGACCCTGGACGGCGATTATTACCAAAGCCAGTGGGACAAGACCGGTGTGATCGAGGCGGACTGCCTGATCTGCCACTCCCGCCGCTACCAGCTCCAGACCCGGATCAAACAGATCAAGGCCCTGAATTTCAAATGGGCCGGTACAGCCGCCGCCGGTATCGGCCAGGTCAGCGGTCGTGTCATCAACGGAGACACCCCCAGGGTCACCTACAACCTGAGATGCTTTAACCAGGACGGTACGTTTATCCTCCCGGATATGGTGCCCAAACCGACCGCGGACAACTGCCTGATATGCCACGCCACCATAGATATGAGCAAACGGGGGACCTCCTGGGGTGATCCGCTCAATCCGGATGTACATCACCTGGCCGGACTCACCTGCATTGACTGCCACGAGGGCAATATCGACCACAATTTTACTAAAGGCAACGCCATGGCCAACCGGGTCAGGGATGACCTGGACCACTCCATGCGGTCCTGCAGGGACTGTCATGAAACCGGTTACAAGGGCGCCGCCCGCATGCAGCACCGGGTCATCCGGCGGGACCACCTGGACAAACTCTCCTGTGAAGCCTGCCATATCCCTGAGCTGAACCGGAGTGCCATCGGTGCCATGTACCTGAATACGGGGAGTTTTGGCAAACACGGCCAGATCAATGCCAAACGGTTCGGCAGTTACCAACCCTGGAAGCCGGCCTATGTCAGACGGAAAAAGGATGCAGACGGGAAACAGAGAATCACACCGGTCAACCCCATGTATGCCTGCCTTTTCACCAATCAGGACACCCGTGGTCGATATGTTCCTCTGTTCCTGTCTGAAGTCAAAGAGGCCTTTACCCGGTGCCGCGACCGACTGAGCCTGCGGGACCATGAATGGGATTTTCACCAAGGCCCAGATATCCACCTCATGCTCAACACCTTGAAGGCGCAACTGAGCCGCAATCCCCGTTTTGATCAGCCCGCACCCTGTTATCACAACGCCGGCACCCTGTTTACACTGGATGATAATGGTTCACTCAAGCATCGGGTCGATACCTCCTGGGTGACCCGACTGCCCTATTTCAGTATCAGCCACAATGTTGCCCCCAAAGAAAAGGCCTTAGGCGCCAGCGGATGCTCCGACTGTCACTCAACTGATGCCCACATGTTCAACGGTTTGGTGGTGACGGATTATTTTGGCGACCAGGGCCGGCCCCGCTTCATGACGATGGCGGACTTTATGGGGTTTTCCCGGTCGTTCCAGTGGGTTAACAAGCAGTTGGGAAAGGTTCTAGGGGTCGTGCATCCCGTGGTTCTTGTCTATCTATCCGGTATTAATCCCGGCATTGCCTTGATGACCCTGGCCCTTGTTGCCATGTTTTTCACAAGAAAAGCCCCCTGGAGGTAATCACTCCAGGGAGCCGCAATCGCTGGGTTCATTTTCAATAGATCCATCTCCCCGGTTAGGGAATACTGATCGGCGTGGCGCCCACCTTTTCAAAGGGGCGGTTTCCAGAAAATCCGGCACCTGCATTCTGTTTCGGTCCTGGAAGGGGAACGGGCATGGTAGATACCTGATGCAACCGGTGCGACCGGATCTGATGCGGTGCAGCCGGTGTGGTGGGACCCGGAAGGGGTATGGGTGTGGCAGACACCTGTGAACCCGTGGGCTGCACGACGGTCTGCATATTTCGGGAAAACTTTTGAGCCGCAAGAGCCTGCCCGGCAAATGTAACGGTGATAACAGAAATGACACTGACGGCAGCCATAAATGCAAATGTTTTTTTTGTGAACCTCATAACGTTTCTCCTTTTGATAAATGGTTGATTTATTCTGTGCGCTTATCCAGTAGGTCACGCCAACCGGTCAAAAGGTTCATCTTTTTTAAAGTTTTTTCCGACTGTTTTCATCCCGACCATTCAAAACAATGTGTTGGAGGATTTGCCAATCAAACAATCAAGTCATTATTGGTTATTATTGGTTATAAAAAATCACTATTGATCACTTTGCTTGACAATAGCAACTAAAAATCATACACATTGGATTTAGAAATTCGTTTTGGTGAACCCATATCAACAGGTGATTGTCTGCCATGTCTATCCATCCATTTTTTCCAGCGCCCCCCGTTTTGATCAGTGCCGCCGGCCGGTTTTTCGTTGGGTTGATGATTCTTGCCTTCTGCCTGCCAGTCCCTGCAAGGGCTGCGGATCACCGCATCGAAAAAGACATGAACCAAGACACCCTCATCGACCAGATTTTTATTTATGACCCCAACCGTCAGATCAGAAGAGTTGACATCGATACCGATTTTGACGGCACCTTTGACACCTGGCGGTTCTACACCGATGGGCAACTGGCCCGTATCGAAACAGATGCTGACGGGGATGCCCGGGTGGACCGCATCGACTATCTTGACAATGAGAAACGTACCCGGCAGACCAAACTGGACATTGAAGGCCGCATCATCCAGGAAGCCCTTTTTGACGATGAGCAGCGCCTCAAGTGCCTGAAAAAGGATACCACCCGGGACGGTCAATTTGACATGATCTACCATTACGATCAGGGGTATTTAAGGTCCCTGACCCGTGATACCAATGCCAACGGGACGGTCAATGTTTGGCAGTCCTTTTCCAACAACCTGCCGACACTACAGAAAACCGACGACAATGAAGACGGCATCATAGAAAAAATCATAGACTATGATGCAAACGGATACCCCGAAACCATCCGGCATACCCCCTGCGATGCCCAGCCATTCACTGTGTTCAGTCATTACCGCTACGGTGACATCCAACGGTTGGAACGGGACACAAACTGTGATGGACAGGTGGATGACCAGACCGCTTTTTTCAAGAATACGCCGGCCACGCAACACAAGGATACCAATTTTGACGGGCGGGTTGACCAGTTTCTGACGTTTGACCCCAAGGGCATGCTGTCCCTGATCGAAGAGGATTCTGCATTTGACGGGCAGGTGGATCAAAGACGTCACTTTAAAAACAATATACCGGTTAAATCGGAATTTGATTCAGACCATGACGGATTTTTTGAAACCCTGTCCGTATACCAAAACGGAAAGCTCCACCATCAAACCATTGATAAAAACAGCGATAACAAACAGGATATCACCATCTTTTTCAATGCCAGGGAGGAGAAAACCCACAGCGAGATCGACACCGACTTCAACGGTGTGCCGGATATCTGTCAGTTCTATGATCATAACCGTCTCACGCGGATTGAAAAGGATCAAAACCAGGACAAGCAGATGGACTGTAAAGCCTTTTATAAAAATGGCAAACGGATCCGGGTGATTCAGGACCAGGATTTTGACGGCTTTTTTGAGACCACCCAAATCCTGGATCATAAGGAGTGGTCCATGATCATTGAACAGGATTTTGACCGGGACCAGGTGTGTGACCTGCGGTGTTTCTATAAAAAAGATGCCCTGATATGCAAAGAGTTGGATGAGGATTCCGATCGAAACATTGATATCAAAGAATTTTATACCCGGGACGGCCGCCTTGAAAAAAGCATGGAAAAGGAGGGCGGATCTGATTTTTTAAACATCACCTGGCTGTTTGATCACAAGGAACGGCCGCTTCGGGCAGAACATGATCGGAACCAGGACCATCAGGTGGATACCTGGTACTATTATCACGACGGAATTCTTACAACCATAGAAGAGGACACCAATCTGGATCAGAAACCGGATCTTTGGGAAACCTATGATAAAACAGAATCTATGGTTCTAAGGAAAAAGGACCTGGACTTTGATGGTATCCCCGATATCACCGATCACATTTAACCCGTGTTACCCATTAAACCCATAGGATTGTACAGACAGGGAGGACGATATGTTGGCATTTTTAGGCAAAGGCGGTGTACTGGTTATTCCCATTTTATTCTGCTCGGTCATTGTGCTGGCGATATTTCTGGAGCGCATGATCCGGTATGCCATGATGAGAAGCCGGGGCAAAGGCCTGGCTGAACGGGTGGCTGATCTGATTTCAAGGGATGAAAAGCAAAAAGCCCTTGAGATTTCACAACAAAGCAATTCGCCCATGGGCCGGGTGTTGGTCCAGGCCATCAGCGCCAAGGACCTCGACCAAGAGGTTCTGGATACGGTCATTGCCAATGCCACGGATACGGAGGTCAGGAGCCTGTCCAACTATCTGCAGACCTTGGCCACCATCGGTAATATAGCACCGCTTTTAGGACTCTTGGGGACCATTATCGGGATGATCAAGGCATTCATGGTGATCCAGGAGATGGGCGGCAAGGTCAACGCTGCGGTCCTGGCAGGAGGTATCTGGGAGGCCATGCTCACCACCGCCCTGGGTCTTGCCGTGGCGCTGCCCACCATGGTTGCGCACTCCTACCTGCTTTCCCGGGTGGACAAATATGAGGCCCGGCTCCAGGATGGGGCGGTCACCTTCCTCAAGGCGGCCGCCGGAAGGTAAAGCAAAATGACCATCTACAAAAACAAGCGCTCTCCCTACCCGATTCAGGCGCCGCTGACCTCCCTGATCGACATTGTATTCCTGCTTTTGATCTACTTTTTGCTCACCACCAACTTTTTGGTCGAGGAGGGAATCAAGATCAAACTCCCAAATGCCAGGGCTGCGGCCCCCCAGACCCGGCAGGAAATTACCGTTTCCCTGAACCGGCATGGAGCGGTGTTCCTGCAGAACCAAAAAATCCCTGTGGATCAGTTGTATTCAGCGCTTAAAACCATGATCGCAGGGCAGCAGGACAGGCTGGTGGTGGTCAAGGCGGATAAAACCATCGTCTTGAACAAGGCGGTCAAGGTGATGGATATTGCCAAAGCCGCGGGTGCGGGGCGCCTTTGCCTGGCCACTGAAAAGGGGCTTTGATCATGGAAATTGCCATGCCACCCCCGATTGCCCCCCCATCATCCAACCGTCTTCTCCAGGTGCTGATCCTCCTATCACTGGGGGCCCACCTCATCCTGTTCCTTCACCTGACCGACATGCTGGAAAAGGGTCCGATCTCCTATATCGAACTGACCATGCATGAGACGGTTCAACCCAGAATCCGGGCCATCCCCAAACCCCGGCCCAGACAGCAGGCGCCTGAAATCCACCCGGTCCGGCAGGTTCGCGTCAAGCCGTTCAGGGCACCTAAAATCAATATAAAACCCCTGGCACCTGACATCCCTGAACACCTGACCGAAGCCATTTCAGCCCCTGAGGTACCTGCAGGCCTGAGCACGGCAGGACTGCAGATTCCGGTGCTGAACGTGCCCGTTCCCAAGATGGTGGTAGATGAACCGGAGTATGCCTATTCAACCCCTAAGGAATACTTTGACATGGTTCAGCTCAGGATCGAGCAATTCAAGAAGTACCCCCAGATCGCTAAATCCAGACATATTGAAGGGCGGGTGAAAATCACATTCACCATTGACCGCAAAGGGGAGGTTCTGGCCGTGAATATTGCCAGAAAATCCCGTCACCGCCATCTGAACCGGGCGGCGGTAGAGGCGATTAAGGAAGCGTCACCGTTCCCCGGCCCCCCAAGCCACCTGTTTAAAAAAACACCGCTGACATTCAATGTCACCGTCACCTTTGAGATCACCTGATGGCCTTTACCTGCCCCACCCCGAAACCTATAAAAAGAAAGAGATGTTATGGCTGACCAGGATCCCTACTGCCGAATCGGCTTAAACGGGCCATATCGCTTTGCGCTGATATGTATCTGGGTTCTCGCGTTGTCCCTGGCGCGCCCTACAGGTGCTCTATCCGCGATCACCCTGGAAGATATGGCCGGCAGGGCCGTAACGATATCCAAACCGGTCCACAGGCTGGTCACCACCTTTAAACCGGCCACCCTGTGTGTATTGTCCCTGGGCCTGGGCGATAAACTGGTGGGCGTGGACACCTCCTCCAAACAGGATAGGCTGCACCTTGCAGTCCATCCGCCAATTGCAGATACCATTGCTGTGGGCAACAAGCGAATGGGACTCAGCTATGAAACCGTCATCGCGCTGGCCCCTGACCTGGTCATTCTATTTGCGCAAAAAGACGGCATTGCCCTGAGTCAGCGGCTGGAACAGGTCGGTATCCCTTCACTGATTATCCTCCCGGAGGATTTTAGCACCATTAAATCGGCTCTGAACCTGATCGCCCGTGCGGTTGGTGAACCCCAAAGAACCCGGCCCGCTTTCAATGCCATGGATGACATCCTGTCATTTGTGGATCAGCGCATTGGCGCCATTGGGCCGGACGAGCGCAGAACCGGATACTTTGCCTCCTCCATCGGGCTGTTCTCCACCACCACCCGGAATATGCTGCAGGACAAGATGTTTGAACGGGCCGGCATCCGGAACGTATCCCATGATCTGGAAGGATACTTCCAGGATATATCACCCGAGCAGTTCATGGCCTGGAACCCGGATCTGGTCGTACTGTCCCAGCACTTGAATAAGAATACGATAAAACGCCTGAGCAGTCCCGCGTTGAAACGGGTCAGCGCGATCCGGGACAAACAGGTGTTCCGCTGTCCCTCAGACCTGTCCCCATGGGACTTCCCCTCTCCCTTGTCCGTTCTCGGGGTCCTGTGGATGGCCCAAAAGGCCTATCCTGAGAAATTCTTGGATGTCGACATTCTTCGGATGGCGGACCGCTTCCACAAAACCCTGTTCGGCAAGTCCATGTCCGGGATGGGCGGCACCCTCCATGACAACCTGGATTAAACACCGGAAAATATGCCATGACTCTTTCCATTTATACGACAAAAAACCTGCTGCCGACCCGGCTGATCATCGGGCTCATGATGTCCCTGGCGCTCATTTTTCTCGTCTCTCTGACCATGGGCCGGCTTGACATCTCACTGACCGATGCCGTTGCGATGTTCCGGTCCGCCTGGTTGGGCACCCCCATTACGGACGATCTTCTGGCCAAACAGATGGGGTTTATCTGGATCCGGCTGCCCCGGTGCATCATGGCCGTGATTGTCGGGATGGGCCTGTCCGTATCCGGGGCCGTATACCAGGGCCTGTTCCGGAACCCCCTGGTATCTCCCGATATTCTGGGTGTTGCAGCCGGATGCACCTTTGGAGCGGCCCTGGGCCTGATTCTTCCGGGCAGTGATTTTATAAAGGTCCACCTGCTCTCCTTCGGGTTCGGGCTGCTGGCTGTTTTCCTGTCCGTGGGTATCTCCAGGATCATCTCGGTCAAACCGATCATCGTGCTGGTGTTGTCCGGCATGGTGGTCCTGTCCTTTTTTAATGCCATGCTCATGCTGATCAAATACTTTTCAGACCCCTATGATGAACTCCCCAGCATTATATTCTGGATCATGGGATCGTTTACCGGCGTCACCTGGAGCGGGGTATGGATTGCCCTGCCCGCCACCCTGATCGGGGTCAGTATTTTCATGGCGCTGCGCTTCCGGCTCAACATCCTCTCGTTAGGCGATGTCCAGGCCAAAGCACTGGGGGCGAACCCAAAGGCGTTCCGGGTGATCTTTATCATCACCTCCACCCTGATCGTGGCCATGACCGTATCCATCTGCGGCCAGATCTCCTGGATCGGTCTGATCATTCCCCACATGGCACGAACCATTGCCGGCCCCTCCCATGAACATATGCTGCCCGTGACCGCCCTTTTGGGAGGCATTTTCATGCTGGCCGCGGATGTGGCCGCACGCACCCTGATCGCATCTGAAATCCCGGTGGGCATCATTACCGCCCTTTCCGGTGCGCCGGTATTTGGATACCTGTTATACAGGAACAGGGGGAGTGGATGGCTCTAAGTCTTGAATGCCGGGATCTGTGTTTTACCTATTCCGGGAAGCACATTCTCAAAGGGATCTCTTTCAGGGCAGACCCCGGAAAGTTCTATGCCATCCTGGGTCGAAACGGATCCGGTAAAACCACCCTGCTCCATTGTCTCAACGGGATACTCAGGCCCGGCGCCGGTCAGGTGATCATCCGGTCCACTCCCATCAGTGAACTGTCACAAAAAGAGATCGCCCGACAGATCTCTCTGGTGCCCCAGGAGCATATCGATATCTTTCCGTTCAAGGTGATCGATGTGGTGGTGATGGGCCGGGCGCCCTTTATCGGCGTCACCCAGAGCCCCTCCAATAAAGACTATGATCTGGCATGGGCGGCTTTAAACACCCTGAACGCCTGCAACCTGGCCAGAAAAAATTTCAACCGGATCTCCGGAGGAGAACGCCAGATAGTGCTCCTGGCCTCTGCGCTGGCCCAGTCCACCCCCTTTATGCTCCTGGATGAGCCCACCAATCACCTGGACTTCAACAACCAGTATCATCTGCTGTCCAGGATCAAACACCTGTGCCAGACCCGAAAACTCTGTGTGATGGCGACCATGCACGATCCCAATATGGCCATGCTGTTTGCCGATCATGTGATCATGATCAAGGATGGCATGGTCCTGGAAAATGGTCCTGCCCGGGAGGTGATGACTGCCGACCATATCGGTCGCCTGTATGATACACAGGCAGCGGCGGTGCCCATCACTTCCGACCATTCCCTTTTTTTACCCCGGATGCTGTTGACTGCGTGCGCGGGCGAGGAAAAACCGATATGCCCCCAGTGATATTTACCACGACCTATTATGCCCTGCTGTTGCTGTTCATACTCTCCCTGGTTTTATCCGTCCTGAACAAACCCGGCCCTGCCAACGCCTGTGAAATGACCGGCTGGCTGACGGCAGCCCTCGGATGTGTCCTCATGATCCTGATCACCCGGCGCCTTCCCTTTGCCGGCCGGTTTGAAACCGGGATGGTCCTGATCTTCCTCATTTCAGGACTGAACCTGCGCTACGCAATACCTCCAGGTGTTCATCACCTTTCCCAGAGGAAAAATACCCGCTTCCTGAAGATGCTGCCGCACACCGCGCGACAGGTCATCAACCGGGTCGTCATTGTCGCCCTGCTTGCCTTCATGGCCTTGGGTTCCAAAGCCACGGGCAGTGAGTACACCATGTACGACAATGTATATGTAAACCTGTTTTTTCATTTCCGGGTGCTGGCCACAGGATTTTTCCTGTTTGCTGCATCAAGTTTTACCGCTGCCTGGTACTCAGGAACGGGTCACCACGGTCCGGCCCCTGATATGGATACCACCGGAACCGGGCGAAACTTTCTGCTGCTCGGGGCCTGCTGCTTCCTGATCAGCGAATGTGCCGGATCCTGGTGGTGCCTCAACTGGCTGGGCGATGTATGGCAGTGGAATAAGGGATTTTTCAAAGCCTCGGGTGTCTTCCTGATGGTGATGACCGCCTGTCATCTGCCCGGATGTATATCAAAATCAGGACCCGTCAGGCTGTTGATCCGCATCCTTCCCGCGGGCATATGCTTTTGGATGGTATCATGAAGCCGCTGATTAAAAAACTGGCCGCCATTGAGTTCACCTTTTTGACCCTGTTCCTGATCCAGGCCCTACTCTGGTCCGGTGCGGGCATCTCTTTTCGAGCCAAGTTCCGTGACGGGTTTACCGCTTTGAATAATCAAAGCCTTTTTGACTGGCTGGGTGCGGCATGGTCGGATTACCCCCTGGTGGCAGCCTGGCTTCTCATACTGTGTCTTGCTGCAGGGCTGCTCATGATCAATGCCCTGTGCTGCACCCTCTATATCCAGCTCAAACGGTGCATGACCCGGCCTGCATGGCCTTCCTGGATATTCTTTTTGCTGCATCTGATGTTTATTGCGCTTCTGGCCTGCCATGGGATGGTCATGGTTTCAACCCAGAAGCATCACGGTATCCGGCTGTTTCCAGGGGACCGTTCCTCGGACCACGGTATCGTCATCCGCCTGGATTCGGTTCAATACACTGCCGGCATTGATCTTCTGACCATGGAACGGCTTGAACGGCGGCGCCATATGACCCGGAAGCGATTCCCCATGAATGAAAACACGGCCACCCTTCTGGTGGAGGGAGGCAATCACCATCCCAAAGCCAAAACCATTGGCATGCTCGCACCGGTAAGCTGTAACGGCTTTAGAATCACACTCAAAGAATTTGTCAGCCGAACGGGCCCGGGTGAGCTACCGGATGATGCGATCGGTGTTGAGATCACGTTGACGCGCAATCCCTGGAACCGTGTATTTTTCGCGGTTTATATTCTGCTGATCGGGTTGCTGGCGGGATACCTGGCCCTGACCTGGAAACGATGATCAGTTGATCCGGCCCGAAATATTGAAGAGCAGGTACCCCTTCTTGAACTGGGGACCGCCGATGGTGATACTGCTTCTGTTTTTCAAAAGCACCTGGGTCTGGAATACCTGCTTTTTGCCCTTGTGAATGGTGATCCGGTATTGAATCCGCTGACCGTCGATACTGGTGGGACTGACCACGAGCATCCGTTTGCCCGGAAGGCCGACCCGGCCCTTTTCATTGTATCCCAGCATCATTCCCTTGGATTGAATCAACCGGTAGGAGGTATACCTGAATACGGATTCCAGTTCGGCCGCCAGGTCATCAAGACCGGCATCGATATGGCGGGCCCCCTGGGCGGCATGAATTACCCGGACATGGGTATTGACCCGGTCACCGGCCTGAACGCCTGCGGTAAACACAGACAATGCACAGATGATGATCACTGCCCACAGAGATATCTGATATCGGTTCACGTTCAGGTATGGTTTAAACATTGTCCCTTGCTCCTGTCCGGTTCCGCGAATCAGGTTTCTGAAAACCAGATCACGGTGTGTTTGCTTTTCTCTGTTTCAAATATCATTACAGATGAACGCGCATCCACTGAGGTGACAATGGCGCTGGGCTCGCGGAGTTCACTAAATTCCCTCATATTCATGTTCAACGGTGTGTCCTGGAAATATGCCAGACCCAATACCATGACCGCTGCAACAGATGCTACTTTCAAATAAAGCTTTAGGGAAAAATAATCAAATACTTTTTTAAACCCCCCACTCTTTTGCGGGGCCACCCGCTCGATCACGGCGGTTCCAAGGCCGCCGGTATCAAAGGTCGATACCTTTGAAGCGATGGCATGGGAAGCCGCCTGAGACACCTGTCTGTAGCCGTCAATGACCTGCCTGCATTGGTTACACCCATCTGTATGGGCCTGGATCTGCCGGTAAAGCACATCATCAAGCTCATTGTCCGCAAACCGGCTCAATACTTCCGGTGCATATGCCTGACATTGTTTTTTCATGATCCGTGCTCCTTCCCCTATAGGCTCTTGAAGGAATCCATCAATATTTTCCTGGCATGGTGCAGCCTTGAACTCACCGTACCTCTTTTAATGTTGAGGTGTTCGGCAATCTCATCATAGGACATCCCTTCCAATGCGTTCAGTACGAATACCACCCGTATCTTTTCCGGAAGTTTTGATATCTGTTTCATGATGTTTTCTTCGAACTCCTTCTCCCGGTATTGATTTTCCGGGTTTGAACCGCTTTGATCCACATCCTTGAGTATCCAGTCATCATCCGATTCTATGGGATCATGGCTCCACCGGAACCGCCGCTTCCATTTTCTTTTCCAGTTCAGGCAGGTGTTGATGGTGATCTTCCTGAGCCACCCCCCCAGGCTGGCATCCTGCCTGAACCCCTTGATCCCGCTGCACGCCTTGACAAATACATCCTGTACGATTTCCAGGCTTTCTTCCCGATCCAGGGTGATGGAGTAAGCGATATTTAAAAGCATTCCCTGATATTGCTTCACCAGCATGCTGACCGCCCACTCCTGTCCCTGTTTTAACCGTTCGACTAAATCCTGTTCCTGGCTTGCATCTATCGGATTCACAGTATCCTGTCATCAGGCCCCGGGTCACCTTATTAATAACGGCGGCTCACCCAGACCTTTTCTTTTTTATAGTATCCGTCTCTGATCATCTTGCGCTTCCAGTGCCCCCTGACCCAGCGCCCTTTTCGGTGGCTGTAATGCCCCTCCACCCACTTTTCCTTGTACACGGGAGGGACCCAGATGCGCCTGATCTCCCAGTGACCTCGACGGCGGTGTTTTC
The DNA here is from genome assembly GCA_004796375.1 of Desulfobacteraceae bacterium. Taxonomy (GTDB): domain Bacteria; phylum Desulfobacterota; class Desulfobacteria; order Desulfobacterales; family Desulfobacteraceae; genus MADRE2. The sequence goes on along the minus strand of QZLA01000348.1, from coordinate 30,323 downwards.
TGACCACCCGCTCATCATCGGTCCAGTCATCCAGGGTGATGACCCGGCTGTGACGGGGTTTGTGCCCTCTGCGGGGATGCCGGTTGATGTTTCCGTTGTCATATCCTCTGGGTTCACACCCGTCACCCCGGTGCCACCTCCGGTGCCCCCTTTTGTGATGCACGACCCGGTGCTCCACCGTCACCCGGTGATCATCATGCATATCATGGATCAGGCTGGCCCCGAGAAATCCCAGGGTAGTGCCGATTATAATCCCTTCAGCCGTATGGCGCCGACCGGAACCGGCATGGGCGGAAACCGCGGTCAGGGAAATTAAAATCATTATAGCCAGAATACCGACAGTTACTTTTTTTATGGATATTGATGTTCTCATGATGTCCTCCATTCTATTATCATCGTGGGGTGAATTACAAGATATTTGCCCCTTTGTTAATGAATGACACCTGATATAAAAAATCGATCAAAAATAATTCATTTTTTTTACGGGTTAAATCAAAATCGTACCTTAACCTCCTGCTAACCACTCCCTAACAAAAATTTCACATCATTCATGTGATGAAAAAATAGCATCAACATCCTGGAGGCAAAACCACGTTATGAAAAAAGTATTGTTCATCTGCGGTAAAAATTCGGGCAGAAGCCAGATAGCAGAAGCCTATTTAACGATGCTTGGCAACGGGGAGTATCAAGTAAAAAGTGCCGGTCTCGACCCGGCAGAATCGGTTAACCCGCTCGTTCTTGAAGTGATGAAAGAGGAGGGGGTTGACCTGTCGGACAAAATCCCGCAAAGCGCCTTTACCCTGTTTAAAAACGGTGAGCTGTTTACCCATGTGATCACAGTATGTGACGCTGAGACCGAGGCCCGATGCCCGGTGTTTCCCGGTATTACCAAACGCCTCAACTGGCCGTTTCCCGATCCCGAAGACGCGGCCGGCACCCATGAAGAACAGCTGGATCAGGTGCGGGACATCCGGGATAATATCAAAGCCCGGATCACGGCGTTTGTCGATGAGCCGGACGAGACAAACTGATCCTTAACAGACGCCTAACACATTTTTTAAACTACACTAATTTTTTCCCAACAATTGAACTTTATATTCTGTCCAGTGAATGTGAATTTTGCTAGTGGAGAATGATCATCTATGTATAGTGTACATGATGTTCCCGGACGGCTGAGAGTTAAATTTGAGAAGCTGAGAAACAATCCCTACCGCCTCCAGCATGTTAAAGACCTGCTGAGTATCCAGGGCGTGTATAAAGTGAAAACCAACGATCTGACCGGAAGTATTGTCGTGGAATATGACAGACTCTCCATCAGGTCGGACCATTTGTTTGATATCCTGTCTGAAAACGGGTATCACGTGGACAAGACGTCCGGCACGCCCAGCAGTGCCCAGCATGAAAAACTTGCCCTGACGCTGGGCAAAGCCACGTTTTCATTCCTGGCCGGACGGGTATTAGAGGCCAACGGCCTGTCTTATATTGCCGCCTTTATATAGAAACCGCTCCCAATTAGGTTACCCCTGAAGAGCGCTAACGATTGCTGTTGGCGCTTTTCTTTTTTATTCTCGCAACCCGGCCGGGATAACCGGTTTTGGTCCCATCCTCAAGGCCATACCCGATGGCTGCCTCACACAGTTCAATGGCCCGGTCATACAGCTGTGACTCTTCATACACAATGGCCAGCTGCTTAAAGACCGTCACCAGCTTGGGATTGTCTCCGAACTGCTTGAGCACCGCATCTTTGAGTGACGAAAATTCACTCACATAGTGCTGGGCATACTCTAAAAACAGATCCCGCATACCGTCTTCTATATTTCTCTTTTTATACGCCCTGTCAATCTCATCCATATAGCGGGCATGACGCTCCAGCGGGTCGGATACATGGGCCATGGATGCCAGGAACTGATTGGAATCATCTGTCTTTTCCGCCTGCTCATCCTTGACCGGGGTGTCCTCCGGCTCGGGTACGCCGGAAGAATCCTTTCCGGCCTCATCTTGTTGGACGCTCTCTTCTTTTACAGATCCGGCTTTAGCGGATGATTCATCCCCTTTTACCGCTGCAGCACATTTTTTTCCTTTGGAATAAAAATAGGCAACAGCAGCCAGCGCGGAAACGGAAATCCAGTACATCACTCCTCCTTATATTCAATTCACTCTTTTTTCATGTGCTTGTACAATACACGGCCGATATCTGTAGGGTTCATGCTGCAATTCCCAGATAACTGGAAACGGTAACGATGGCATAAATGCACAGCAGCATGATACTGAACTGTTTTTTAAAGACATGGCCTGAATAGTGTATCCCCAGCCTGAAAATAATCAGGGTGCCCATCATGGCCGGAAACAAAAGCTTGAAAAAATGAACCGGAGCTTCAAGACCGCCACTGGTGACAGTGGCTGAAGCACCGGCAACAAAGAGCACGTTTAGAATGTCCGCTCCAATGATATTACCCAGGGCAAGCTCTCCATATCCTTTTCTGACGGCGGTCACCGAGGTGACCAACTCCGGCAGTGAGGTGCCGAATGCTACCAGTGTCGCACTGATCAGGCCCTCCGGAAGGCTCAGGCGTAACGCAGATGCCTGAACCGTCGGGATCAGGAAATGGGATGATATCACCACCATGCCCGAACCCAGGACGATCTTTCCGACGGTGGTCACGACCCGCCACTGGGCCTGCTCGGTTTCATCATCTTTTTCGTCTATGGTGTCATCTTTCATCCAGCGGATGGAGCCCCATAAATAAACTGCCAGGAGAACCAGGAATACGATTCCCATCTGCCTGGGCAGCGTGCCACCGGATTGGAATACCCGGATATCACCGAAAAAGGGGATACAGGATCCCACCAGCAAAACGCCTGCAAAAAGCTGAAACCACCCCTGCCGGTGAATCACACTGTTTTTCAGGGAAATAGGGGCAAACAGCGTGATCAATCCCAGGATCAAACCGGTATCGCAGATAATCGAGCCCACGGCATTGCCCAGGGCGATCTCCGGCCGTCCTTTCACCGCGGCGAATACGGAAACGGCGGCTTCAGGGACCGTGGTCCCCAGACTGACAATGGTCACACCGATCAATACCTTGGAAATCCCCATCCGGGTGGACAGCACCACGGCCTCATCTACCAGAAGATCGGCACCCTTCCCGAGGATATAGATCAGGATACCGATTATCAATAACAGGACCGGAAGTGATGACGCAGATATAGCTGTGTTGAACATTGCATCCATAGCATTACCTAATTATATAAGTCTGTAAATTCAGTTTCGATCTTTTCCCGGCCTGCATCAGAACCGATCCCTGTTTCGGAATCAGGCTCTTTTGCCGGATCATCCGCATCCACTGCCGGCTCCTTCACCGCCTTGATCGCCTCGTTCACCAGGAGCGGAACCGTTGAGGTTGCACCGATCACCAGGCCGTCCATCAGCCCGATGGAGGTCAGTCCCAGCAGTGCGCGCAGCGGCGGGAAGAACATGGTGGCCATCTGGAGAACGATTGATCCGCCCACCGCCCAATCCAGGTACCTGTTCTTTGGCAGTTTTTTCTTTGTAAAGGCACCGGTCTTTTCTGAACGGCAGGTGATGGCATGAAGCAGCTGGCCGATGGTCAGGGTCTGAAAAGCCAGCCCACCCGCTGCCGCACCTGCACCATAACGCGAAATTCCGTAAAACAGGGAGCCCAGAGCCCCCCCGGTAATGGCTGTGGACTCCAGCATCATGGTCCTGAAATCCTTTTTGTCAAACAGCTCCTCTTCAGGATCACGCGGGGACTCCTCCATGACGTCTACCTCCGGCTTTTCAGCCGACAGGGCCAGCCCCGGAAAGATATCGGAGATCAGGTTGATCCACAAGAGCTGCATCACGTTCAGGGGCGACGGCATCCCCATGGCAATGGCCATCACGATCAATTGGATTTCGCTGATATTGGTGGCCAGGGAAAAATGAACCGATTTCCTGATGTTCTGGTAAATACTTCTGCCGTCCGCCAATGCCGAGGCCATCAGTTCCAGGTTGTCACGGGTCAGGACCACATCCGCCACATCCCGGGCAAGATCGGTACCGCTTTCCCCCATGGCAATCCCGATATCAGACGCTTTTAATGCCGGACTGTCATTTATGCCGTCCCCGGTCATGGCCACGGTCTGGCCCGAGGCCTGGATCGCCTGTACAATTTTCAGCTTCTGGGACGGGGTCACCCGTGAATAAACATGGACGTTTTTGGCCCGCTCCATGAGCTCCCGTTCCTCCAGAGTGTTCAACTCATCCGCATCCATGATGTCCAGGGCTTCTCCCTGGGATAGATCCAGGTAGGATGCGATGGCACAGGCTGAAATACGCTGGTCGCCGGTAATCATGACCGTGCGGACCCCTGCCCGGTGAAACTGCCGGATCAACTCACGGATACCGTCCCTCGGCGGATCCATCATCCCGACCAGACCCAGCCAGATCATGCCGGTTTCAGGTTCGCCCGCCTCATTGATATCCACATAGCGATAGGCAAAACCCAGTACCCGCAGGGCATCCTTTGCCATGGACTCATTGGCCCGGGCCACATCCTCCCGGTCTTTACGGGTCAATTCCAGTGTCTGGCCGTCAACGATGTGATGATCACAACGGGCCAGCACTTCAAGGGGGCTGCCCTTCACCATGAGCAGGTGTTCATTTTCCCGATCGATCTGGTGCACCGTGCTCATAAACAGGCGTTTCTCGGATCGGTGGTTGATCTTGAGCAAAGGCGATGCCTTCCTCACCTTCTTGACATCAATCCCGGCAGTGTCCACCAGTTCAGTCAAAGCGCTTTCGGTGGCAGAGCCGGAAATATCCAGCCGGCCGTCCGAGCATATACCGTTAATCCGGGTTTCACAGCACAGGGCACACACCATCAGCAGTTTTTCCAGTTCCTTTGCATCGGCACTACCCATGGCCTGATCATTGGAAACCAATGTATCTTTCTCAAGGGACACCCACTTGTGACCGGTGTAAAGCGTGGTCACCGTCATCTGGTTCTTGGTGATGGTACCGGTCTTGTCCAGGCAGATGGTCTGGATCGCACCCAGGGTTTCAACCGCCGGCAGGTGCCGGACAATGATATTTTGCTCCTTCATCCGGTTGATGCCCAGGGCAAAATTCACCGTGGCCATGGCCGGCAGCCCTTCGGGTACGGCTGCAGCGGCCAGGGAAATGGACATGCGAAGCATGTTCAAAAATCCGAATCCCATGGCCAGCCCCAGGCAGAATATTCCGCCGCACACGGCACCGCACATCAGGATCAGCTGATTTCCGATGGAATCCAGCTGGCGTTCAATGGGGGTCTGGGGAACCAGGGTATCATTGAGCAGCACCTTGAGTTTGCCGATCTCGGTATCAGCACCTGTTGCCACCACCACGGCCTGGCCCTGGCCGCCGGTGATGCAGGTTCCCATAAATGCCATGTTTTTACGGTCAGCCAGTGATGCGTCGGCATTCTTAACGGGTCGTGCAGATTTTTCAACCGGCAGGCTTTCACCGGTGAGCATACTTTCATCGATGGTCAGCTGTGATGCCTGTATGATGCGGCTGTCCGCCGGCACATAGGATCCGGGCTTGAGGATCAGAATGTCACCGGGCACCACCTCTTCGGCGGATACGAAAACAGGCTTGCCGTCCCGAATGACCTCTGCCATATGGTGTACCAGTTCATTGAGCGCATCAATGTTCTTTTCCGCTTTGCTCTCAGTCACATAACCGATAATGCCGTTGGCCACCACCACACCGCCGATAATCACGGCATCCAGGATACCCCCGGTAATAATAGAAACACCGGCCGCGGCTCCTAAAAGGTATACCGGCAGGGAATTCATCTGTTCCATGAAAATCTCGACACCGGAACGGGATGTGGTTTTTGGCAAAAGATTTTCACCATACGCTTTCCTGCGCTGCGAAACGGTCTTGGCATCAAGCCCCTGTTTTGAATCGGACTGAAAATGGGCAAGTACATTTTTGGTGGAGCGGGTAAACCATTTTTCTTCCGGTACTCTCGCCCCCGGCTGGAGCAGGGACTGAAGCTTTTCCATGGCCCTTTGGGTCCTGGATTTTTCCTTGTCCTCCGCTTCAGAATCCTGCTGCGGCTCTGTCTTGGGCCTGTGCGTCTGTCCTTTTGAGGCGTCGGAATCTGTGGGTGCCGTATTTTGAGCACCCCGGGTTTCAGGAATTTTTGATAGGCTTTTCTCGATTATATGGGTGACATCGTCACACCCCAGCGCAGGATCATAGTGCACCAGGAGTTTACCCGTGACTGTGCTTGCTGATATCCCGAGAATCGATGGATGCGCCCCAAGGCTTGCTTCAAGGGAGTCTTTTAATTTCACAGACCGTTTGAGTCGGGGAATATTGAACCGTCCCCTGCCTTTAACCGCTGTATGAACAGGCATAATGGTCTTCATTTTCTTACTCCTTTTTTGTCACACTTTTATCCATCATGTCCCCCCTCATCCTGATGCTGCCCGTCATCATGACCCGAATTCAGGAAATCCCTATTATATATGGTTGACGCAAACCATAGTGCGGTAAACCACGATGGCGTCCTCAAATTGCCATTGAGGATCTCACGGCATGCATGTATAATCAGCACCATGAATACCGAGCTCGAAACGTCCAGGCGATTGGACGTCAGGGTCCTCAACCCCTGATCGAATCGATTGAAATAGGTTGTGGCAACGCTGGCCACCACATTTTTCTGAGGCGTCCTGGCCGGAGCGGGTGTGAACAGCTGCTCGGATTCGGCATACTGATACACCGTGTCAATATCCAGGTCCGGCGCCTCAATTACCATGCTGCGGGTGGTCGGATAAACCGTCACACAGCATTTAAACTTTTCCGTCAGTTTATTCTGCGTCCGCTCGAAAAACGATTCCGCCCCGCGTCCAAGCCCGGTGATCCTGATCCGGGCCCTGCCGTTGATATGGTGAGCCAGTGTAGCCTGGGGCAACATATTCTACAGCCCCCTCTTCTGCGTCATCAATCTCTACTCTGCTGGATCTTTGGCGATTTCAGCCTTGGCTTCCGCCGTCATGTCCTCCAGGGACTCCTTGGCTTCAGCCAGGGCCACCTTGGCACCCTCGTAGGTGACCAGCGCGCCCTTGATAGCTGCCTTTACCACCGGCTTGGCCACACTGCCCACAATGGGAATGACCACAGGTGCAAGGAGAACAACACCGGCACCGATTGCCAGATTACCAAATGTCAGACCTTTAGGGATGAATTTCATTTTTTCCTCCTCAAATATAACAGATTAAATAAACAGCACAGCCAAAACACGTAGCTGCGCTACACGTTAAACATCATTTAAACACATAGGTTATGATTGTGTTAGGCTTGTTGCCGGTAGTTGCAACGATCAACCGTTTCCGTTATTGGGTGAAAATGATCATTTCAGCTCAGGAATAGAGGTTACACACCTAACTGAGTTATTCCATACCAATACTCGGGTTCGTGTGTCAATAAAAATGTTAGGATTTTGTTAAAAAAGTTTGAATGGCGCTAAAATTTGGTTAAAATTCGACTAGATAAGTGTTAGAAGCTTGTTAGGTTAGAGTTAGCGATCTGACGAAAGCCATAATCCGGATATCGCCGCGTTGCGTTTTCCATCAGATCGCCCCGATTAAAAATAAGTTTCCACAAATTTACACACTGTCTATCCGGTCAGTTCTTTTTTCTGCTTTGCCCGGTTCATTTGCCGCTGGGACGCAGACAAAACCGTTTTGCGAAGCCGGATGGATTGAGGGGTGACCTCAACCATTTCATCATCCCTTATGAAGTGAATCGCCTTTTCAAGGGTCATGGCCTTGACCGGCGAGCAGACCACATTTTCATCCTTGCCGGCCGCCCGCATATTGGTCAGCTTTTTCTCCTTGCACGGATTGACATTGATATCGGTATTGCGGTTATGCTCCCCGATGATCATCCCCTCGAACACCGGCATACCGGGTTCGATAAACAGCTGCCCCCTGGGTTCAAGGTTGAACAGGGCATAGGGAACCGCCTTGCCCTTGCGGTCCGACACAATGGACCCGGTGAAGCGAACCGGGAACTCGCCCCTGAAGGATTCATAGCCTGAAAACAGCGAATTCATGATCCCGGTCCCCCGGGTGTCGGTCAAAAACTCATCCCGGTATCCGATCAGCGATCGGGAGGGAATGGAAAATTCGATCTGCACCCGGCCCCGCCCATGGTTGGCCATGTTGATCATTTTCCCTTTTCGGATGGACAGTTTTTCCGTAACCACCCCCATGAAGTTCTCGTCGCAGTCCACAAACAGGTGCTCGATGGGTTCGAGCTGCTCCCCGTTTTCATACCGGAAGATCACCTCAGGGCGACCCACGCAGAGCTCAAACCCTTCTCGTCTCATGGTTTCAATCAGGATGGCCAGCTGCAGCTCGCCCCGGCCCATCACCTTGAAACTGTCCCGGTCCTGGGTATCTTCCACCTGTATGGCGACATTCATCAGGGTTTCCTTGAACAGGCGCTCCCGGATTTTTGAGGATTGGACATGCTTGCCTTCAGTACCGGCATAGGGTGAGGTGGCAATGGAAAACCGCATGGATACCGTGGGATCGTCCACGGTGATCCGCGGCATGGCCACGGGCGACTCACTGGTGCAGATGGTATCCCCGATCTTGACCTCCTCCATCCCGGAGATCACCACAATATCGCCGGGATGGGCATCATCCACAGGAATCAGGGACATGCCCTCGTAGGCCTGGAGCTGGGTCACCTTGAGGGGCAGGGGCTCCCCCTGGTCATTGATGCACACCAGACTCTCCTTGGACCGGGCCTGTCCGTTGAACACCTTGCCGATGGCCAGGCGCCCCAGATAATCGGAATAACTCAGGTCCGATACCAGCATCTGGAACGGGGCACTGGGGTCAAATCCGGGCGCCGGCATCTCTTCCACGATTTTTTCGAACAGGATGGTCAGATCCCGGGTATCCTCCTCCAGGGTCTCCTTGACAATCCCGTCCCTGCCGATGGCATACAGGTAGGTAAAATCCAGCTGCTCGTCCGTGGCATCCAGGTCGATGAACAGGTCATACACCATGTCCAGGACCTCATCCGGCCGCGCATCTTTCCGGTCGATCTTGTTGATGATCACCATGACCTTGAGGTTGGCTTCAAAGGTCTTTTTCAGTACAAACCGGGTCTGGGGCAGGGGGCCTTCCGAGGCATCCACCAGGAGAATGGCGCCGTCTGCCATGGACAGGGCGCGCTCCACCTCACCACCGAAATCCGCATGCCCGGGGGTATCAATGATATTGATCTTGATATCCTTCCACAGCACAGAGCAGTTTTTGGCGGCAATGGTGATCCCGCGCTCCCGCTCAAGGTCCATACTGTCCATGAGACGGTCATCCACCTGCTGCCCCTCCCTGAACAACCCGCTCTGGCGGAACATGGCGTCCACCAGGGTGGTTTTTCCATGGTCAACATGGGCAATGATGGCGATGTTTCTGAGTCGCTCGTTGTACTGGGTATCTGTTTTCATGGTATTCCAATGTGTTAAAGGTTTGGGTTTTTAGCTCACGCATTATAACCATGAAAACCAAAAGGTCAATCGATACACGCGCCTTTAACTAAAAAGAAACCCGGGCGCTGCCGTCCCGGGCGGTCAATACCCGGACCCGGTCTCCGGGCCTAAGATCGATATCATCCTCCTGGACGATGACCAGGGTGTCACCTGAATCCATGTCCACCTCGATTTCAAGACCGTTTCTCCTAGTGGCATCCTCCTCCATGGCCGTGCCGGCCATACCACCGGCCACTGCGCCGCCTACCGTGGCCAGCGTTCGCCCGGATCCGCTGCCGATGGTGGACCCGATCACCCCGCCGATGATGGCACCAGCCAACGTACCGAAGTGGGACTGGGTTCCCTCAATCTGGACATGCCGGACCGATATGACACGTCCGTAGTCCACGGTATGCACCTGGCGGGCATCCCGCCTGGAGTAAACATTGCCGGACCGGCTGGATACGCACCCGGTGACCAGGAGAATTGCGCATACCAGGATGGATATATGAACAGTAAGATGGGATAACGTTTTCATAAAGCCTCCGTATGGGTTATATTCAGACCATGACGGCCTTTTGATATATTGTACATCCTTGATCCAGGTGTTCAAGCCCGGATTTGTTTTAAATTGTAACATCCTGTGACCCGGTGAGAAATGACAGGGCCACCCGGATATACAACTCCGCACCCTGCATCAGAACATCCTCATCAATGTCAAAACAGGGATGATGGTGGGGGAAGTGGGTATTTTTCTCTATATTCCTGCTGCCGACAAAAGCGTATGCCGACGGCACCCGCCGTGAGAACTCGGAAAAGTCCTCCCCGGCCATGGTCCGGGTCCCTGTAACCAACCGGTCCTGCCCCCCGGCCATGTCCAGTACCGAGCGGGCAGCCAGGCGGGTCATATCATCGCTGTTTGAAAGCATATGGTTGCCCAGCTTATAGGACAATTCAAACGACGCGCCGTGGGTCTGACATACACCGGCCACCAGGTGTTCAAATTTTTCAAGGATCTCCTCACCCCGGTCATACAGGAACCGGATGGACCCTTTTATCTCCACCTGTCCGGGGATGATCGTTGGTGTGGATCCACCCTCTATGGCTGTAAACATGATGACCGCCGGGTGCAGGGCATCTATCTGCCGGGTCTGGATGGACTGGGCAGACTGGATGATCTGGGCCGCAATGAAGATCGGGTCAACAGACGTGTGGGCAAACCCGGCATGGCCGCCTTTCCCCTTGATGGTCAGGAAGAAATAGTGACTGGCCGCCATAACCGGACCTTTGGTAATGTCGATCTTCCCTGAATCCAAACCGCTCCACAGGTGGCAGCCAAAGGCGGCATCCACCCCGGGATTTTCCAGGATCCCCTCCTCAACCATCAGATATGCACCGGCATCCTCTTCATTGGGCTGGAAACCCAAGACAACATTCCCGGTGAACCGGTCACTGAGCTGCGACAAAACGGCTGCCGCCTTCAGGAGCATGGCCATATGCCCGTCATGACCGCAGGCGTGCATGATCCCGTCATGGGTTGACTGAAATGCCAGGCCGGTTTCCTCTTTCACAGGCAGGGCATCCATGTCCGACCGGAGCAGGATGGTTTTACTTGAAGGAACGTTTTTCTCAGGATCTGGCCGGGCGGTCCCCTGGAGAATCGCCTTGACGCCGGTTCCGGCGATCTTCTGCGCCGGGATTCCGTGATTACTCAGGTAGTGAAGGATCTTTTCCTGGGTTTTAAACTCCTGGAACCCCAATTCGGGATACTGGTGAAAATCACGTCTCAGGCGCTTCAGCTCCTGCTCCCATGACGCCACGGTAGAGGGGTCCAACTTCACGCACGGGTCGGTCATGATGCGATCAGGGCTCCCTTTAAAAATGTAGCCACCGAACTGACCACACTCTCTTTAAAATCCGACTCAAACATGTCGATCCTGGTATTCTGGAGCACCTGGTTGATATGGGGAGAGTTGTAAAACATCTGCCACAGCCCGAATATCAGTGCATAAATCCGCAGATGGACATTCATCCACTGGGCCATTGACAAACCGGGGAACAGTTTGCGGGTCAACCGGCTCCGGTCGTCAAGGATCTTTGCAAGCTGGATTCTCACATCCAGAACGACCCGTTCATCCGTGCTTTCCTCAAGAATCGTGGGTGCAATACTTCCCATTTTCAGGAGCAGTGGATTCTTGACCACATAGTCTGTACAGATCCGGGCATAATCGGTTTCAGATAACTTCTGATCTGTTTTTCGAAGATGTTCTTCCACAGACGCCTGCCACTGAACGAGCTGATGCATGAACAGGTGGAGAAAAATTTCATTCTTGGTTTTAAAATAGAGGTACACACATCCTTTTGACAGTCCGGCCTTTTGAGCAATCACAGAAACCGTGGGCAGCTTTCCATCTGTTTTTTTGTAAAGCTGCCAGGCTGTTCTTAAAATTTTATCCCTTCGTTTCTGTTTATCCCGATCATTGATTGCTCTTTTCTGCACGGCCATGGATGTGATGTCCTTTCTTATATAAAGGTATATACTCCGGATAGTATATTCTTCAACCGGGTGTCAATATACCATACTTAAAAAAAATATGAAAAATAAATGACCATCGTTCATTTATTTACTTGACAACTGACCAAGGGTCACTTATATTTTAAACAAATGACCAAAGGTCAGTTATTTAAATCTCCCCTAGTCGGGACTGACCCAAAACGGTTTTAAAATACTAATTATGATGAATTAAAAGGAGATATTATAATGAAAAAGTCACTGATCATCTTTGTTGCTGTTTTAACCCTGTTTTCTTTTGGAACCGCATCATCTGCCCATGCCGTTGTTGACCTGGTCGCTCTGACCGTTGTCCTGGGTACCGGGTTTGCCAGTGTGGTGACCGGCGCTGAAATGATTAAAAATCACCAGGATGAAAAAGACCCTGACCAGGCCCTGCAAATGGTCCCTGCCGACCAGGTAGAGGATGATGCACAGGCCATACCCGACACATCGGTACTGTCGCCCGGTTAGTCCCCTGATACCCCCTTTTTCCGGGCGTCTTATCCCCAAAGCACCTGCCATTCCTTAAGGTGCTTTGGGGTCTGCAACACCCCTTTCCAAAATAAATCCCTTGACAGAACCGTGTCATTCCAACTAAGGGTAGAGCATGACATCCCATGCCGCCCGGACAAAATCATATGCCCCCGTTATCATTGCCTGCTGTTTCGGCATTCAGGCCATCGGGATCGGCATCTATATCTCTTACGGTGTGTTTTTCAACTCCTTGATGACCGAATTCAGCTGGTCCAGGGCAACCATTTCAGGTGCATCCTCCCTGGCGTTTTTCATATCCGGCCTTTTCGGTATCTTTATCGGCCGCCTGAATGACCGGGTCGGCCCCAAGCGGATCATGACGGTGACAGCTGTTTTCTTTGGTTCGGGTTGCATGCTCATGTCACAGCTTGGGGCGGTGTGGCAGCTCTACCTTTTTTTCGGCATCATTTTCGGGATCGGATTAAGCTCTGTTGACGTAATCGCACTGACCACCATTGCCCGCTGGTTTCCGCATAAACGCGGCCTCATGACCGGCATCACCAAAGTGGGGACCGGCGCGGGCCAGTTGTGCTTCACCCTTATGGCCAGTTTTCTCATCAGCGGTACAGGCTGGAGAAATGCCTACCTGGTCCTGGGGGCCGGCTCATTGATCCTTCTGTCCATCATCGCCCGTCTGATCCGGAGAGATCCCGGGGCCATGACGGATGAACCTTCGCAACGCACCGGCCGGGATAACACCCGTGACGACCTGACCTTTGCGCAGGCCACCCGGACCGTTAACTTCTGGATACTTTGCCTGATCAACCTGCTGGTGGTTTACTGTCTGCTCAGCATCCTGGTGCATATTGTTCCCCACGGCAGGGATGTGGGCATATCCCCCCACAAGGCAGCTGGTGTGCTGTCCACCATCGGCGGCGTCAGCATGGCCGGGCGCTTTGTCATCGGAATTATTATCGACCGGATCGGCAGCAAATCCTCCATGATCCTGTCTTTTGCCATACTCATTACCGGGCTGCTCTGGCTGCAGCTGGCAGACACCCTGTGGGAGCTTTACCTGTTTGCTGCCATCTACGGACTGGCCCACGGCGGTATTTTTACCGTCATCTCTCCCATCGTGGCTGAATTTTTCGGCACGGCGTCCCATGGCGCCCTGTTTGGCATGGTGGTGTGTTTCGGCACCACTGGCGGTGCCATCGGACCGATCATCACCGGGTACCTGTTCGATATCAGTCACAGTTATACCGCTCCGTTTGCCGTGGTCCTGGGCGTCAGCCTTGCCGGTCTGATTCTTCTGCTGCTTGTAAAACCTGAAATAACCATACAAAGGCAACCTATCCCCGGCCAGTCAAAATGATCCAAGGGTTATCCATCTCCAGAAAGCTGTTTATTATTGCCGTCGTCATTCTTCTGCTGACAGTAATCCCCCTGTTCTACGTCACGCAGAAATCGTTCAGGCAGCTCGGCGACTATGCATCCCGTGTCAATCAGGACCAGATCAGCACATTGTCCAGGAATTATCTTGAACAGATCGCACATGCCCATGCCAAAGTGTACAACGAAGTATTCAAACGGATCACGGCAGTGTCCGCACTCCTGGCCAGAAAGTCTGCCGCTGTCTACAATGATACGATTCTGTATGCATCCTCCCCCCTTCGTCCAAACGCACTCCGGTTCCACGAAAGCAGCCGGATGTTTTACAGTCCCGATAGCGAACCGGTCATCACCGCTTACTGGGGGGATAGGATCATTTCAGATGAGGTGAAAAAGGAACTTCTGGCCCTGACCCATATGGAACCGTTCCTGGTTGAGGCCCAGACCCTGATCGAGGAGAGCCTTGCCGCCCATATGATTACCTTAAGCGGTATCGGTAAATACCATACCCGGAATCCCGTGGCCAGGGCCCGATGCTTCAACTTGCCCCCACCGGATCAATTTGATCTCAGATCCGGTGAACCGGTCACAATGTTCACCCGGAACCCGGACTCGATCAAGAAGACCCGGTGGACCCATATTTACAAGGATGATGTTATTGACGGACTTATGATGACCGCATCATCACCTGTAATTGACCGGGCCGGAACACTCAGGGCCATCACCGGCATTGATGTCCCGGTTGATGCCATGATCCGTGAACTGACCCGATCCATCCCGACCACGGCAGCACCGGGAAATGATACCGTGACATTCAGTTTCCTGATCAGCGGTGACGGTAATATCATTGCCTTCCCAAAAGCCTATTTTGCACTTTTCGGACTTGAGATTGATCTGACCCGCCTTCGCCAGTCAGATGATATCTTCCAGTACCGGTTGTCCGACTCAACGTTTGAAAATGTCCGCAAACTGTCACACAGGATTACTCAATCGGGTGAGGGCCTGGTGGATATCGACTTGGATGGCGGGCGCTATGTCCTGGGGATCGGTCACCTGGAAACCGTTGAATGGAAACTGGTGGTGGTCAGCCGGGAATCGGACCTGATCTCTTCCGTTAGCAAAACCCAGACTGCAATGAATGAGAGCCTTGGCCTCATCTGGAAAAATTTCATCAGCCACTCCCTGCTGATACTGTTGTTTTCCATCGTTGTTATCCTGTTCATCATCCGCCTGTTTATTCAACCCATCAAGAAGTTTGTCGAAACGACCCGGCAGGTGGCCAACGGAGATTTTTCCATCACCTTTAAGCACCGTAAAACAGATGAACTTGGCATGCTGTTTGATTCATTCAATGAAATGGTGCAGAAACTGAAGCTGTCTGATCGGATGGAAAAGGAACATACCCGGAAGCTTGAGCGGCTGAACCAGTACCTGGTCTACTCCGAAGAAAAACAGCGGAAAAAGATTGCCGCGGATCTTCATGACAGCGTTGTACAGACCCTTGGATTGAGCCTTTCCAGAATCAAGGATCTCCGGGAACACCATCATGATCAATACAACCGGGATCTGAACGAGATACAATCCATGCTGGAACAGGCTGTCCGTGAAATCCGCACCTTGATATACAACCTGGCCCCACCGATTCTTGACGACTTTGATATTGATATTGCCATCGGCGTTTTGATCGATGAATTCAATACCAGACACAACAGCCATATCCATTACACCAACCGCATCATCGATATACCTGAAATGGACCGGCCGGAAAAAATTACCCTTTACCGGGTGGCCAGCGAATTGATCACCAATATCATCAAACACTCCGGGACAGACAGCGGCCATGTCGAACTCTCGCTAAAGGACGGCTGTATCGCGCTGGATGTTCAGGATGAGGGCGCCGGGTTTGACGTCAATCCTGACGATCCAACGCCGACCGAAGGGTTTGGTCTTTACAGTCTTTCCGAGAGAATTGCCAATTTCGGCGGCGTACTGCATGTATCATCACACCCGGGTCAGGGAACCCGGGTTGAACTTAAACTTCCGATTGATCCGGCAAAATAGGAATTCATAAGCATCCCCTGATGAAACATCCCCTTAGAAACAGGTACTACATCATGAGGCACGGCCAGAGTATGGCCAATGTAAAAGGCATTATTGTCAGCAGCCCGGAACACGGGATCGATGCCTACGGGCTGACCGACAAGGGAAAACACCAGGCACGGGAGGCCATCAAGGGCTGGCCGGTCCTGGACGCATCCACCCGGATCGTGGCATCCGATTTCTTAAGAACGCGCCAGACCGCCCAGGAGGTAAGGGACCTGCTCCAGTGTAACACGGCTGTAGAGCATTCCTCTCTGATCAGGGAGCGATTTTTCGGGACGTGGGAGCTGACCTCCGATAAGAACTATGGCAAGGTATGGGCCGATGACCGCAACATGACCACCCGCCACCAGGTAGAGCCGGTTGAACAGGTTCTCTCCCGGGCGTTGGCGTGCATCGCCGGTCTGGAGGCATGCCATGAGAAGAAATCCATTTTACTGGTGTCCCATGGCGATACACTTCAGATCCTGATCACCCATTTCTTAGGATGGCCACCCACCCGTCACCGGGAAGTTGACCCCATGACGGTCGCCCAGATCAGATCCCTGAATCCAGCCGCTTTACTCACGGAGCGCCTGCCGGTTAAATCTTAAACCGGTTAACCAGTTTCTCCAAACCTTCTGCCAACCGTGCAAGGGTTTCTGCGCTCAAATTCACTTGGGAACTCTGGTTTGCAATTTCACCGGCAGAGGCCTGGGAAATATTATGGGCAATCTCCTTTGAAGATGCGGACTGCTCCTCTACAGCCGTGGCAATGGTGGACTCAATGCCATCGACCTCCTGGATCACCTCTGAGATCTGTGTCATCCCGTCCAGGTTTTCTCCCTCCATGGCCAGTTCCACCTCCTCGGCATCTATGGTGGAAATCGCCTCCCCCAACGTATCACCCAACTGTTTGAGGGTATCTGTTATGGACACCTTTTCCGTGCCGATGTCGCTTACATTTTGGGTCACTTCATTAAAGAGTTCGGCATGACGGGTTTCATCGGCATTGATCTTTTCAATGATTGTCTTTACGGCCTGGCTTGCAGATTGATCCTCAATACGTTTTAATGCATCATTGATCTTGATCTGGACGGCCTTGTGAGAATCGATCACCGTTGCCGTCACGCCGTCGAGTACCTGGTTCTCGACAGCCCCCCGCTGGATAGCGAACCTGACCGTCTCCTGGCTGATATAGTTGACGTTCTGGTCAACCCGCCGGTTCAGATCAAGATAGGCATTGACCCCGGAAATCATACACATACCGGTAATTCCCAGGAGGGAAAGCGTGATAATTTTCGCCCGGTTTGGGCCACATGTAATCGACCCATCCTTCCCCTTTACTCTTACCGACATTGATGAACTCGACAAAAAACATTTTACCGTTGACGTCTTTTAGACCGGTCAACATCTTACCGATCAGTTTCGGTTTGATGGGATGGGCGATGACCTTTCCGGAATCCATATCCAGTGCAAACACATAGGTATCTTTCCAGACAAAGGGTCCATTCGGGTCATTGATCTTTTCAATGGCCGCATCCAGCCCTGCGGAATTGACCAGTTCTGCGGCTTCTTTTGATTTGGCGACACACTCCTCTTTGGTTGCCGTTTCAGCGGCAACCCCCTTGCCTGACGCGAGAAAAACCATCAGGCAAACAAACACCATCAACCTTAAAATCATAGAAATTTTCATGGGAATGTCCTTTTCGTAACGATCTGTTTGGAATTACGAAAAGTATATAGCCGCTTTGTTACGATGCCAAGTTGGTATCCATTGAAGATTGGTGTCACAGGCTTGATGAAGGTACCCAAAACAACTTCATTGAGGGGTTTAGGTCAAAACAGATGATACGACGATTTTTTTTGGGGTCTGTTCCGAATAACCGGGCGCAGGTGCTATTCGCCAATCCATATTTTTACTTTTTCACAAAAACAGACTTTGATCAGTCCACGAATAATGTTATGATATCTTTTTGAGAAAAACATAAACGGTTCAACCGGCAAAAACCGCACCTCACTGTTCTAAGGAGATTGATTGTTCAGTCAGTTTACAGACAGTCGTGAAAAGAGCGGAATCGATTTCTCAATCAACCGGATGACCCTCTCCTTTCACGACAGAAACCTTGAAGCCAGATTCAAATCTTCCTACTTTGAAAGCAACCTGCAGGTGGGCAGGATCTGTCATGTGATATCCATATTCTTTTTTTGTATCGTGGGGATGTGGGATGCCTTTTTCATTGATCCCGGACGGCTGGGCACCTGGACCCTGGTCATCCTGACGGTCACTTTGGTGTTCCTTCTC
Source organism: Desulfobacteraceae bacterium (assembly GCA_004796375.1). GTDB lineage: Bacteria > Desulfobacterota > Desulfobacteria > Desulfobacterales > Desulfobacteraceae > MADRE2. Next base: position 11,977 of record QZLA01000348.1, on the reverse strand, counting down.
GGGCTTGCCGCTTCCTTTTTCGCCCTGAAGTATTATGCCCGGTTCTGGCAGCAGCTGTTCGCCTTCTATGTCCTGGCCACAGGTGCCGGGTTTACTACTGTGTCGGTCATCACAAGCGCCACATACCCGGTCTATAATTTCATCGGTATTATCTTTTGTCTGTTTTTCTGCTATGCCTTTATCCGGCTTACCTTTTTGTGGGCCGCATTTGCCGGTAATACCATCGTCACCCTGTACTCGGTCAGTGCCGTCATTTTTGCCCAGCTTGACCGCATGGTGATCCTGACCGATTTTTTCTACATGTTCGGCATTAACCTTTTAGGAATGATGGTCTGCTATGCCCTGGAACTGATGTCCCGAAGAGACTTCATGCTCAATGACCTGCTCAAGATTGCAGAAAGCAAAACCACCAATATGAACATCCGGCTTGAGCAGATGGTGAAAGAACGGACCAAGGAACTGCATCAGGCCAACTATGACCTCAAAGTATCCTTTCAGAGAGAAAAAGAACTGGTATCCAAACTTGAAAATGAGGAAAAAATCCTGCAGAAAAGCCTCAGTTCCCTTGAACAGGCTGAAACCATCGCCAAACTGGGATACTTTGAAAAAAACTGGAAAACCGATAACACCTATTGGTCCAAAGGATTTTTCAGGCTGCTTGGCTATACCGATATTATCGAACCCTTTTCCGACGATGATTTTTTCAGCCTGATCCATGATGATGATCAGGAGCGTATCCGGGAGGAGCTGCGACACGCCATTGCCGACCATGAATCTCTGGCTGTCGAGTTCCGCCTGATCCAGCAGAGCGGTGATACCATCAACATCTATGCGGTGGCCGATCACCTTTACAGCGATGACGGTTCACCCATGGTGACCAAGGGAATTTTTCAGGACATCACCATCAGGAAAAAAGCAGAGGAGGAGTTAAAACTTCTGGAAAACCAGTTGATACAGGCCCAGAAGATGGAATCGGTGGGACGCCTTGCCGGCGGTGTTGCTCATGATTACAACAATATCTCCAGCATTATCATCGGTTATGCCGAGCTTTCCATGGCTGTAATGAAAGAGGATAACCCCCTGCATTCAAACCTGGAGGCCATCCTTTCGGCTTCCCGGAGGGCCACCGAGATCACCCGTCAGCTGCTGGCGTTTGCCCGCAAGCAGACCGTGGACCCCAAGGTGATTGACCTGAACAGAACCGTGGACAGCATGCTCAAAATCCTTCGCCGGCTCATTGGAGAGGACATTGATCTGGCCTGGATGCCTGACGAAAACCTCTGGCCTGTGAAAATCGATCCGTCACAGGTGGATCAAATCCTGGCGAATCTCTGCGTTAACGCCCGGGATGCTATTTCAGGTGTGGGAAAGATCACCATTGAAACCCTGAATATGTCACTGGGTAAAAAGTACTGTGAAGATCACCCCGGTTTCCAGCCCGGCCAGTATGCCATGCTGGCCGTCAGCGACAACGGTAAGGGCATTCCCAAAGAGATCATGGACCAGATCTTTGAACCGTTCTTTACCACCAAAGGTGTGGGTGAGGGTACCGGGCTGGGCCTTGCAACGGTTTACGGTATTGTGAAACAGAACAGCGGATTTATCAATGTATACAGTGAGCCCGGGCAGGGAACCACCTTTAAAATTTACCTGGCCAAACATGCCGGTAAAACCGTTGAACTGGAACCCAAATCCCTGGATGTGATTCCCCAGGGCAACGAGGAGACCATCCTGCTGATCGAAGATGACGCATCCATTCTGGAGCTGGGCAAGCAGATGCTCGAAAGCCTCAATTACAAAGTCCTGACAGCAGATACACCGGATGATGCACTGGCTATTGCCCGGTCTGACGGGCGGAGTATTCAATTGCTCATCACCGATGTGATCATGCCGCAGATGAATGGCCGGGAACTCACCAGCCAGATCCACCTGATCTGCCCTGAACTGAAAACCCTGTACATGTCCGGTTACACGGCCAATGTAATTGCCCACCACGGGGTCCTGGACGAGGGAATCAACTTCATTGCCAAACCATTCTCTCTTAAGGACCTTGCCATCAAGGTCAATGGTGTATTGCGACAGGAACCCTAAATGAAGCGTTTCTTACCGGCATTTTTACAGCGTTTTTTTTTGGTTGACCAGTCACTGACCCTGAGACAGTGGCAGGAAAACAGTTTCAGGTTTGTCATTGCAGCCATCTGTATCACCGCACTTCCGGCCCTGGTCAGGAGTACTTTTGCGGCGATTGAGGACGGACTCTGGTTCAACCTGATCGCCTACCATCTCTCCTATCTTTTCTGCCTTACCCTTGCCTTTACCCAACCGATTCCTTTTAAGATCAGAGCATGGGCAGGCGTGATGATATTCTTCGGCCTGGGCTCACTGTCCCTTTTCTCCACCGGCCCCATCGGCAGTGCAAGGATCTGGCTGTACACCACCTCGGTTTTTGCCACCCTGATCCTGGGAATCCGGTCAGGGCTCATTGTCCTTTGCGGCCAGTGTATCATCCTGACGATCTTCCAGTACCTTCTCAATCAAGACTTTAACGCGTGGATTCATCTTGAATTACATACGTCTGACACCTGGATGACCACGTCGGTCACCCTGATGTTTTTAAGCATGATATCTGTCATTGCCATGGCAAGACTGATTCAGGGTATCGCCTACTCGTTAGGGCACGCCCAGGAGACGAGCCGCTTGCTCCAGGACACCGCCACCCAGCTTGAAGAAAAGGTAAAAGCCCATGACCGGACCATCCTGTCCTTAAAAGAGAGTGAAGAAAGATGGCATTTTGCACTGGAGGGTGCGGGCGACGGGGTGTGGGATTGGGATCTTCAGACCGGCCGGGTGTTTTTCTCCTCACAGTGGAAAAGAATGTTCGGGTATGAGGCGCACGACATCCAGGATCATATCGATGAATGGCTCGACCGGGTCTCTGAGGAAGAGCGGCCCCGTCTCCAATCGGACCTTTACCAGAATATCCGTCCAGATCGCCCCTATTTCATGAACCGCCACCGTATCCGCTGCAAGGATGGTTCCTTCCGATGGGTGGTGGCCCGGGGAAAACTGCTGCAATGGGACGATCAGAATGGCCCGCTGCGAATCCTCGGGACCCACACCGATGTTACCACCATCAAAACGCTTGAAAAAAAGCAGATCGAATATGAATCCAGGCTTCAGCAGGCACAGAAGATGGAGGCCATCGGCACCCTGGCCGGGGGCATCGCCCATGACTTTAACAACATCCTGTTTCCCATCCTCGGATTCACAGAGATGCTGATGGAGGATAAAAAGGAGGCGGATACCGCCACCCGGGAGAGTTTGAACCAGATACATGCCAGTGCATTGCGTGCCAAAGAACTGGTTCATCAGATCCTTGCCTTTTCCCGGCAGGATGATGTCGATCATCACCCGATACGGTTTCAGATCATTCTCAAGGAAGCCGTCAAACTATTGCGGTCGACCATCCCCCGGCATATTGAGATAAAAAACTCCCTGAACAAGGACTGCAGCCCCATCCATGCCGACGCCACGCAGCTTCATCAAATTATTATGAACCTGACCACCAACGCGTTTCATGCCATCGGCGACGATCCGGGTGAAATCCGGATAACCCTGGATGAGGCGGCCATCACTCCGGATGACCTGCAGGATCATGGACTGACACCCGGCAGTTACGTCTGCCTGACTATTGCCGATACCGGAAAAGGTATTCCACCCGAAATCATTGATAAAATATTTGACCCGTTTTTCACCACAAAGAAAAAAGGTAAGGGTACCGGTATGGGACTGTCCGTCACCCATGGTATTGTAAAAAAAATGAACGGCAGTATCCGTGTGAAAAGCGAACCTGGAGAGGGAACTGAATTCAGGGTGTATATTCCGGTATTGGATGCTCTCTCCACTGTCCGCCAAGCCCCGGATCCGGAAAACCCGGAACCCTTTGCAGGAGATGAACACATCCTCCTGGTTGATGATGAAGAGGCGATCCTGGATATGCAGAAAAAAGCGCTGAATCGGCTGGGGTACCAGACCAGTGAATTCTCAGATCCTGAAGCCGCCATCACGCAGTTTTGTCAATCACCGGACCGCTTTGACCTGGTGATTACCGACCTGTCCATGCCGGGAATCCGGGGCGATAAACTGGTCAAAGAGCTGCACCGGATACGTGGAGATATCCCTGTGATCATGTCCACAGGATTCAGTGAAGAGATCACATTGGCCCACGCCAAAGAGATCGGGTTTGCCGATATGGTCATGAAGCCGATATTGGTCAGGGACCTTTGCGCAAAAATCAGGAATATTTTCGACCACCCCGGCTCCTGACGGTTCTTGGGCACACCCGGTAAAAACCTGATTGCGGTTTGCCAGGAGCCATGGTATGAAATGAAAATCCTACACTTTTTAACATTTTCCTAAGTTGAAAACAGCTCTTTGCGCATTATGTTTAAATGATTAACGGCATTCACCCTCAACCAAGGAGTATATGATGTCAAGTATTATTGTCCTGTTGATTGCTGTGGGCATTATTATCGGAGTGATCCTGTTTCTCCGTTCACAGAAAAAGGGTGCCGGATCGGTGATCCAGGAAGCGGCCCAGACCCTGGCCCAGGCATCGCCCGCAAGTGAGCCCGCACCTGAAAACGAATACCGCCAGATCCTGGATTCCCTGCTGGCCCTGAACATCCTGATCCGGAAGGACCCTGATCTGGATGAGGCGATCCTGGAAAAGCTCGAGGCGATCATTGATGATCTTCGGGTGGTGATCCCGCAGATGATGGAACGCTATCCGTCGGAAACCCTGACTTATGAAATAAAAAAAATCGGCCAGCAGCACTTTTATAAAACCGTCAAGGAGTTTATGGATTTATCCCTTGAAAGCCGCGCCCACCAGCTGGACATTTTTACCAAAACCATCGACAACCTTTCCGAAGTATCCAAAAGATCCCGAGCCATTGTTGAAAAAAATGAAACCGCCGAGTTTAAAACCATGGCCAATTTCCTGTCCACCAAATTCTCATAACCGGCCCTGACACTGGCCAAAATTTTAAGGAGGAATTATGGATTCCCAGACGACCCAAGATCTTCAATCCGTTCTTGACCAAGCCAAGGCCCCGGTCCTGGCAGATGCTTCCGAGGTATCCGGCCAGGGTGCCCTCACACCGGTACAGGCCCCATCCAATATTGTTCCGGTGGTTCCGAAACACCTCAGTGATGATGATATCAATGCCCTTGAAACCCAGGCACAGGAGTTTGCCGACAAGGTCGGGACCGACCCGTCAGACTGGCAGCTGGGCAACTTTGTGTTCAACATGGGCCAGGATGTAATGAATGAAACCCAGGCGCAGGTCAGCCTGTATGACCGGAAAATGGGCTCTGTCCTTAAAAACGTGGCCCAGGATGACTCCTCCCCGGTCGGGAAGAATATCCTGGCCATCAAGCTGGAGCTGGACAAGGTGAACCCCACGGTGGTGGCCCGCACCCCGGCCGAGTTCTCCAAGAAGGTGATGGGACTGTTTACCAAATCGGTATCCCGCATGCCCAAAGGCGACGAAGTCCTCAAAATTATTGCCGAACGACGGGAATCGGTCAACTCGACCATCGACGGTATCCGGGACCACCTGCGCCGTGAGGCGGACCAGGTGGCTATGGATGCGGCAGAGTTGACCACGATCTGTGATTCCCTCAAAGAGATCCAGCCCAAACTCCAGGAGCAGATCTTCCTGGGTCAATTGATCTGGAAAAAACTGCAGGATCAGCTGCCGACCATTTCAGATCCCCGGGTGAAAGAAGCGGTGACCACATTGTGCTCGGATCTTGCCATGGCCGTAGTGGATCTTCAGACCATTGACAATTCGAATCTCCAGACCCGGTTTGGGGGTGAAATGATGGTAAGAAACTCTCACCTGGTCCGCCGCCTGGTCCAGCGGACCGACATGATCCTGTCCACGGCCGTGAAAAACGCATTGGCCGTCCGGGTGGCAGCCGAGCAGCAGATGGAAACCCTGCAGCACCTGGACATGGTCCAGCAGGCGGCCGCAGAAACCATGAAAGACACTGCCCGGGTCATCGGGGATGCGGCTGTCAAGGGTGCAAAGATGAGCCAGAGCATGACCGTAAACATCGATGCCCTGGAAGAGGCCTGTCAGACGTATGAAAAAGCGTTCGATACCTATGCACAGATCTGCCAGGAGACCATCAGCATTGCCAGCCAGAGTTCCAATGCGCTGGGCCAGATGAACGAAAAATTCCGGGCACGGACCGACGCACTGACCGCCAGGCGCCAGGATTCCTAAACCGTAAAAGTAATCATAGGAGGATCATTCATGTTGGATGCCGCCGTTGAAAAATCATTTCAGGAACGTTTCAATGCCATCCGGACACTCAAGACCGGCGACCTGGTACCCAAGCCCCAGCAGTCGTCACTCACGGTCAAAGATGTCAGGCCGGGCGGCTTTTTCACCTATCTTGACCGCACCTATTACGTCAAGGAGATGGCTGAATATGAGGAGTGCAGTGATGACTTTTCCAAAAGAAAGGGATTTACGGTCACGGAACTCACCTGCCTGTGTCTGGAAAGCGGAGACACGGTGGGGTTTGAATGGGAGCATGATGATGAGCTGGAAGTAACCCAGACCCTTGAACGGTTCAGGTTCAGGGACCTGACCGATGACGCGGGGGAAGCCATTGATGAAGATGATCTCGACCAGATCGCCGATGACAGTGATGTAATCGTTCTCAAGGGTGAGAAATACTGGTATGAGGATGACTGGGCCTCCATTTATCAGAAGGGCAGCAAGGAAGAAAAGGTGTACATGTATGAATTTGAAAATGATAGCCACACCCGCTTTCTGACCATTGAGGAGTGGGATTCCGGATCGGGAAAGGAATCCTACCAGATCTATACCAGCCATCCCGTGGAACCGATGAGTATCACGTTGATCAGCAAGGGGGGCTCATGAAGACACACAGCCGATTCAAGATAACGGCATGCCTCATCCTCTGCCTCCTGCTGGCCGCCTGCGGCGGACTGCCAAAAGAGGTCAAGCAACGGGCGGATGCACTCAAATCCCAGTTTAAGACCACAAAGAAAACCATTGCGGAAAATCGGGAGAAATTTCCAAAACTGACGGCATCACCCGAATTTGAACCTTTCCTGAGATACTCTGACCGGGAGAACTGGGTCACATCCTTTGACCAGGCGGAACTGGAGCTGGAACGGGCCAGGAAATTGTATGAAAAAGACCTGCTTCCCCTGGTCAAACTCAATGATGAAACCCGGGCCCATTCGGTGATCACCCAGGTCGGCCGGGTCCAGCAGGCTCTGAAGCGGGCGGTGAAAACCTCCAGGCACCCTTACGACAGGTATGATCAACTCCAAAACACCATTAAAAATGCCGATGCCATCCACCAGAGTGCCCAATCCCGATCCAACCAGATTTCAGAACAGGTGGCCCGGCTGGCTGAAGATCCAGCGGCAAAAGCCAAAAAAGAGTTTCCCAACTCCGTGGCGAACATTGATGCCAAACTTGCGCCCTTCTTGAAAATAGAACGGGAGGCCGCAGCAGCAGCCAAGGTGATCCAAACCCAGTATGCCGCCCACCAGGACGGTACGGACACCGATTATGCGGCCATGACAGACAGCGATGTTGTGCTGACCCGTGCCGTGCAGACCCTTGAGAAAAGCGATCCCAAATTCAGAAAAGAGGTCAAAGGGCTCTACTCCAGTTACACCAAAATTTTACAGGATATGAAAGCGGAATACACCATCACGGTGACCCGGGAGTCCTGGGATAATTATTCGGACTATTACAGTCCCTCCATTGTATCCTTTAAGCGGCAGGTGAGCCCTGAACTCTATGAATTTTTCGACACCACGACCATTGACACCATTGCCGAGCTCAGGCCCTATTTTAAAAGCCACATCGGAAATCGATGGGACCAGCTTCAGATAAATCCCAAGGCCAACTGGACCAAGCGCGCCCATGATTGGGCGGTTTTCTGGGTCAATGACAGCCGGGAAAAATATTTTCATAAATACCTGATCGAGGAGAATGGTGAACAGCGTGAAAGCGACTGGGAACCGGTGTCAGCCGATTTTTATTTCAATAATATGGAATTTCTGGGCATGTCGATCCTGACCAAGCCCTACGGCGTATTTGAATCTGACCGTATCCGCCAGGCCACACCGCCCGGCATGGCTTATGTGGGAGACGCCCGCTACGGCGAGTGGAAAGAGGATAATAACGGTGACCGGTTCTGGTCCTGGTACGGCAAATACGCCTTTTTCTCCACCCTGTTTTTCATGCCGCCGTCCTACTACTCTTACAACTCCTGGCACGATTGGGACAGAAAGTATAAACGCAAAAAGCATTATTTCGGCGCCTCCTATGGCGGGGGTTACCGTTACGGCACCTATGGAAGCCATGTAAAAAAATCCCCGCGGTTTCTTGGCTCTGCATTTGCTAAACGCGGCGGCCTGAAAGCCCAGGCCCCTTCTGTGAGGGGTGCGGGTGCAAAAATCAGGGGCGGTGGTCCCAAAAGCAAAGGTAAATAAATTTCCAAGGAGAATAATGATGAATATTGCTGAAATTTTAAGTGGAATGGGCCAGGGCATTGTTTTTGTGATCATCTGCATCCTCTTTATCTGGCTGGCCAAACAGATTGATGACTGGCGGACCTCTGACTTTGACGACGATATCCAGATCGATGACGGGAACGCGGCCGTAGGCCTGCGGCGGGCAGGGCTGTATCTCGCCATTGCCATTGCATTGTCCGGTGCGTTGTCCGGTGCCGGCAGGGGCTTTGTCAGTGACCTGTTTATCCTGCTGCTGGACGGTGTCATTATCCTGGCCTGCATGTTCTCCTGCCGCTGGATCAATGACAAGGTGATGCTCGGACATATCAGTAATGATGAAGAGTGCATCCGGGAATTTATTGACAAAAAGGGGATCACCACCAAAGGGAACACGGCCGTGGGCATGGTGGAAGCCGGGATCTTTATCGCCACCGGATTCATCCTGCGCGGCAGCCTGAGCGGCGAGGGCGGCACTTTTATTCAGGGTATAGAAAGCACCTTTTTCTTTTTTGTCGCAGGGCAGATTTGCCTTCTGGCCTTTGGGTACCTGTATGAGATCATCACCCCGTTTAATGTCAGAGAAGAGATCAAGGATAACAACCTGGCGGCCGGCGTGGGACTCGGCGGCATTCTCATTGCCCTGGGCATTGTTCTCCAGGCCAGTATTGCAGGTCCCTTTACCGGCTGGGAAAATGATATTGTAAATTTTGCCTTTTATGCGTTTGCCGGGGTGATCCTGCTGTTAGCCTTCAGGGTAATTATTGAAAAACTGCTGCTGCCGACCACCAACCTGGCCACCGAGGTCAAGGAGGACAGGAATGTTGCGGCCCTGATCGTTGCCCAGTGTGCGATCAATGCCGTGGCCATCATCATCGCATTTTCCCTCTAACATATGACCCGACAGTCGGTTAATTTTGCCACCATCCTGCTGTGCGCCTGCATGTTTGCATCAGGCGCCTGCGGGATCATCCTCGAGTACATCCAGGCCAGCCTGGCATCCATGATCCTGGGCAACTCCTTTGAACAATGGGCCATTGTGATCGGCATGATGCTGTTCTGGATGGGGTTTGGCAGCCTGATCCAGACCCAGGTCCCCAAATCCAAGTTGATCGCTGCCTTTTTCACCGTGGAGATCGCCCTGGCCCTGGCCGGTGGATTCTCCCCCACCCTGACCTACCTGGCCTACGGCCACACCGCCCATTACAACCTGGCCCTCTACTTTTTCGTCAGTATAATCGGCATCATGATCGGCCTTGAGATCCCCATTATCATCCGGATCAACAATGACTATACCCGGGAGCTGTCCACCAACCTGGGGAACATCCTGTCTGCCGACTACCTGGGCAGCCTGGCCGGCGCCCTGATCTACGTGTATATTTTGATCCGGTATTTTCCCATCACCGAAGGCGCCTTTGTCACGGCCGGCATCAACTTTATCCTTGCTTTGATTACCTTCATCTACTTTACCCGGATCGGCCTCTTAAAAAAAACAGTGGTGATGCCCGTCATACTTTTGCTGACCTGCAGTGCACTGGTCTATGGATATACCCAGAACCGGGACTGGAACCTTAGACTTGAGCAGCCGCTGTATGATGACCCCATTGTCCTTTCCCGGACCACCCGGTACCAGCACATCGTCATGACCCACTATACCCCTCTGGATGAGGTCCGCCTGTTTTTGAACGGCAACCTCCAGTTCTGCAGCCTGGATGAGGTGAGGTATCATGAACCCATGGTCCACCCGATCATGCATCTGGTCCCGGTACGAAAGCGTGTGCTGATCCTGGGCGGCGGAGACGGCTGCGCCTTGCGGGAGGTGCTCAAATATGATGATGTGGAATCCGTGCTTCTCGTGGACCTGGATCCGGTCATGACCCAGCTTGCCTCCACCCACCCGCTGCTGACCCGGATCAATGCCAATGCATTCCGGGACGCACGGGTGGTGACCCGCACCGGCCAGGGCATTCTACCTGACGGTCATCGCTCGGTATACATGGAATCACAAACCACCGGCTTTTTAAAAAAAATCAACACCACCACCCGGATCGCTGATGTCGAGGTGATGAATGTGGATGCCGATAAATTCCTTGAAACCGTGAAGGGATTCTGGGATGTGATTATCGTGGATATGCCCGACCCGTCCACCCCGGAACTGGTGAAACTTTACTCCCGGCAGTTTTACCAGAAGGTCCGTCGCCGCCTGTCGGTCAACGGCATGATGGTGGTCCAGTCCACCTCGCCCTACCTGGCAAAGGAAAGTTTTTTGTGCATCGGCCGGACCATTGAGAGCGCTGGCTTTTCCACACTCCCCTTCCACGAAAATGTACCGAGCTTCGGAGACTGGGGCTGGCATCTGGCCTGGCACCCGTCTATCCGGAAGGATAAGGTGCTCTCAAAGGCCCGAACCCTTGATTTTAAGGTGAACACCCGGTTTATCACACCAGAAGTGTTCCGCGCCGAACTCACCTTTGGCAAGGGGCAGCTGGAAACGGAAGATACGCGCGTCAACTCGGTGTTGGCCCCTGCCCTGCTGACCATCTACAACCATGAGTGCTGGCAGGTGGATTAATCTTCCCGAGCAGCCGCAGCAGGACCGATCCAGAGAAACACCCCGGTTCCCAGGACCATAATGGCCATGGCAAAGGGAAAGGCAAACCGAAGATTGATAAAATCCATCAACACACCGGCCGCCATGGATCCGGCCAGCATGCCCAGTGAGTGGGCCACGGTCAGCACCGACATGACCGATGCCATGGCACCGGCTTCCTCTCCTTTGATCACGGCCAGGGCCATGATGGAGGGCATGGAGATGCCGCCGCCAATACCGAAGACGACAACAGCGAATAACAGGTCGTTGTAGGTTTGTGCCAGGGTCAGCAGCAGCATGCCGATCACACATATCACCCCGCCGCTTCCCACCAGGATATACTTACTGGCCCGGTCCGATATCCATCCCATGGGCAGGTGAAGTACCCCGGATACAAACACGCCGAGCATGACCAGCAGCCCGGTGGCGGAACTGGACAGGGAAAACTGCCGGTCCGCATACAAAGGGAGGAAACACCAGATCACGCCGATACAGGCGGTATACGCCAGACGGAAAGAAAAGAGCCCCAAAAGGCTTTTGTTCCGGATCAGTACCGGCCAGGTCACCGGGGCCCGTTCCCGGGACCGGATCACCTCCTCGGACAACGGCGGCAGAAAGACCAGGCACAGGATCAAGCCCACCACAGATAAGACCCCCATGCTGGCAAATGCGGCATCCATGGACCAGACATCCTTGATGACGCCCCCGAACAGGGGGCCAAGACTCAGGCTGGAAAACATGGACAAATTAAACAGCCCCATGGAATACCCCTCACTCCCCTCCGGGGTGATCTCCCCCACATAGGCCTGGAC
>QZLA01000168.1 GCA_004796375.1 Desulfobacteraceae bacterium | reverse complement strand
CCCCTGGCCGTCATGAATGAACCCTGGATCCTGGGGCAGAAAATCATCATGCTTGAACCCCGAAGGTTGGCTGCCCGTTCATGCGCCGCCCACATGGCACATCTTTTGGGTGAGCCTGTGGGCCGGCAGGTGGGTTACCGCATCCGGCATGATCACCAGATATCCAAACAAACCCGCATCGAAATCATGACCGAGGGGTTGTTTACCCGCAAAATCCAGCAGGATCCCTTTCTTGAAGGTGTGGGCCTGGTCATCTTTGATGAGTTTCATGAACGAAGCATCCACTCGGATCTCGGCCTGGCCTTATGCCTGGATGCGTCATCAGGCCTCAGGGAAGACTTAAGAATCCTTGTCATGTCGGCCACGCTGGATACCGGCAGGATCGCTAAACTCCTGACAGGGGCTCCAATAATCTCTTCCAAAGGCCGTTCCTATCCGGTTGATACCCGGTATGCTCAGCCTTCCGGCCGTCCGGGCCAACATCGGTCCGGACGCACCCAAACCATTGTTGAGGACACAGGGCGGGCCATCTTTAAAGCCCTTGAACAGCAGGCAGGTGATATTCTGGTTTTCCTGCCGGGTTACAGGGAGATCCGGCAGGTTCACCAGTCACTGGAGTCCCGATTACCGGATCATGTTCATGTCCATCCACTGTTTGGCAGTTTAAGTCAAAAAGATCAGGACAAGGCGATCCGCCCCTCCCCGGGAGGCCATCGCAAAATTGTGCTGAGTACTTCCATTGCTGAAACGTCCCTGACGATTCAAGGCATTTCCCTTGTGATCGATTCAGGATGGATGCGCGTCCCCATATTTTCAGAGAGGACCGGCATGAGCCGGCTTGAGACCGTACCCGTGTCAAAGGCAGTCGCAGACCAGAGGCGGGGCCGCGCAGGGCGGCTGGGGCCGGGAACCTGTTTTCGTCTGTGGACCGAACATGAACACCAGGGACTGGTTGCCCATGGCCGACCGGAAATCCTCACCACCGATCTGTGTGACCTCGCGCTGGAGCTGGCAGCCTGGGGCGTAGCAGACCCGCTGCAGTTGAGCTGGATCGACCCTCCGCCGCAAACAGCCTTCCAAAAGGCGATCCACATGCTCAAGAACCTGGATGCACTGGATTCCTACGGTCGGATCACAGCCCATGGCAAAGAGATGAATGGCTTTGGAATTCACCCGAGGCTGGCCCATATGATGATCCAGGGAAAGCGTCTTGGACAAGGCTGTCTTGCCTGCCGAATCGCAGCCCTTCTCCAGGAAAAGGATTTTATCAATTTCCCCTATGATGAATATGATGCGGATATCCATCTTCGGCTGCAGGTGCTTGATGGTTTTATCCGGCACCACAAACTTGGAATACCCAAGAACCGGGTGCACCTCAATGTACTGAAATCCGTGGCACGGACATCCCATCAATTTCAGTCACAACTCAGGGCAACCGATGAAAAAACAGACCTGTGGCAGACCGGCTCTCTTCTGGCCCTTGCCTTTCCGGACCGCATCTGTAAAAGGCGGGACAACACCGGCACCGGCTATCAGATGAGTTCAGGATCAGGCGCAAAGCTCCACCCCAATGACCCCCTGCTCAAGTATGACTACCTGGTGGCACCCACCCTTGGCGGGGCCGGACGGGAGATGCAAAACAGGAGCGCCACCATTTTCCTTGCCGCGTCATACCGGGAACACAATCTATTGCAGGACTTTTCCGGCCGGTTGGAGACCCTTGAAAAGATATCCTGGGATAATGCATCACAATCGGTTAAAGCCAGGAGGGAGTCCCGGCTTTTCGACCTGACCCTTAAAATCGATCCTATTGTCGATCCCTGCCCTGACAGGGTCCGATCCTGCCTGATGGATGCCATAAAACTGTATGGCGTAAACATACTGCACTGGCCCTCACAACTGAATTCACTGAGGGCCAGGATACTGTTTTTAGCGCACAGCCCGCAATTTGACGCCCTGCCGGATGTGTCGGATGCCGGGCTGACCAATCACCTTGAACGGTGGTTGGAACCGTTTCTGGATGGAATTTCGTGTTTGAAGGAAATCAAGCCCTCCCTGCTGACCAGTGCCTTCCTGGCCCTGTTAACCTGGCCCCAGAAGCAGTTAATAGATACCCATGCCCCGACTCACCTGGTTGTACCCAGTGGATCCAAACTGCCCCTTGAGTATGGTGAGCCCTGTGATGACCCTACTGCACCGGTTCTCAGGGTCAGGCTTCAGGAGATGTTTGGCCTGAACCAGACCCCGATGATCGCAAAAAACAATATCCCGGTCATGCTTCATCTGCTGTCTCCGGCCGGCCGGCCGGTACAGATTACCCAGGACCTTGAAAGCTTCTGGAAAAACACCTACCCGGAAGTCAAAAAAGATATGATGGGACGGTATCCCAAGCATTACTGGCCTGAGGATCCGCTGAATTCTACAGCAACCCGGAGGGCCAAACCGCGGTCCAGAAAGTAACCCTCCGATATTTATGTCATTTTATTGATTTTTAATGGTCCGGGCAGTGGGAGCTGATCATGTGTCTCTGTATGGAATATCTGTGATACTCCCCCCGAAGAGATACCTGGTCTGATGGACGATTGTACAGGATCTTAAAATCGAACTCTTTGAGTTTAGCATAAAAGTCCCTGTAGACGTCCCGGTCTGTTTCAAGATTGACCTTGCAGCAATTGGCCAGTTGATATGTATTTACGGCATGATGAACAATCAGGTAAAAGCAGGCGGCCGACAAAAATTTACTTTCGAGACGCGTGTAGATTTCAGGGTAGAATTTAGACACGTAAAGACTTCTTGAACACGTATTGCAGGAGATGATCAGGTTCTTGGATACCTCCTGACGGGTGCGTTTGCTGAACAGATGATACTCCATACAGGTATCGTCCTGCTCGCAGCTTAATGAAAACCGGTCAAGCAGTTCCGGAACATAGGTGTTCAGAAAATCAGAATGTGGTGTGACCAATGGATTCTCCAACGGTCTGGTTTAAGTAAGACAGGCAGGATTCTGTAATATAACCAAAAGGCTTTCTGAACTTACTGATCATGGTATATGCAACCTTTCTCTTTATCCCAGAAATTTTTGATAATCAAGCATATTTTTATAACACCTTGTAATATTCAGCCAGTAGGTGTAGGGTGAAGAGATGATCAAATTGTAAAAGAGAAGGAGCAGGAATGGACCCAGACAAATTTCGTGAAAGCAGAATTGAAATCAACGGCCTGTTGGACCACATTTTTGTGGCCATTGAAAAAAAGGCGTATGATGATTCAAAATCAACATATGAAAAGGCCTGTTCCCTTCTGGAGGATCTGAGCCCACAAGCGGAAGGTGAGATTCAGGAACGGTCAGTGAAGAATCTGGCCATGAAAGTTGAGGGTCTCTTGTCCCGGATTGAAAAAATCAAGCCAAAGAAAAAACAGAACACCGGTGCCGGATATGCTGCCGCCTCAAGTATTGAGTGGGATGAAAGCCGCGTGGCCCACCTGTCCATCAATTATCTGCAAAAGGTGTTTACCAATATGGGGGATGACGGTGACAAGGTCTTTTTCAGTACCAGTGGAAAGGGGATCCGGCCAAGCTATCAAATTGAGTTTAAAAACCATGACTTGGCAGCTTTCAACGGTGCGGCCCACAGCCCCTTGAAGAAAACTTTTCCCCCTGAAAGTGATCTGATTTCCCAACCCTTTACCCAAGGGTTTATCCGGTCAGTGATCGAACAGCAGATGAAAAAGTAATTCTGACCCGCCCGTTTTCAGATGCCTTCCGGTTCAATGAAGCACACTGATACAGAAGTGATCCGAAATGCACTTCTGGTCTGGTACCGGCGCAGCCAACGCGACCTGCCCTGGCGAAAAACAACAGATCCCTATAAAATATGGGTGTCTGAAGTGATGCTCCAGCAGACCCAGGTCAAAACTGTCATCCCCTACTACCTTGATTTTATACGGACCTGGCCCACCCTGAATGACCTTGCATCTGCTTCAGATCAGGCGGTGCTCAAAAAATGGGAGGGCTTGGGGTATTATGCCCGGGCGCGGAACCTTCACAACGCATGTATACGGGTTGCCCGTGACATGAATGGAGACATACCCGTCACCTTTGACGGTTTCAGGCAATTACCCGGCGTGGGTGACTATATTGCTTCCGCGGTGATGAGTATCGCCCATGGGCTGCCCCATGCCGTTGTGGACGGCAACGTCAAACGGGTGCTGGCACGGCTTCACTGCATCGATATCCCCATCAATCAAAGCAGTGCCCATAAACATTTCAAGACTCAGGCATCCGCGCTTCTGGGCAATGCCGACCCCGGCTCGTTTAACCAGGCTGTCATGGAGCTGGGTGCCCTGGTGTGCACCCCCAAAAACCCCAACTGCGCTGAATGCCCGATCCAGAAAGCGTGCAAAGCCCATGACCGTCAAGAGGTTGCGGCGTTCCCCAAAAGATTGAAAAAAGCACCCGTACCCGTGCATCACATCGCCATCGGCGTGATCCGGAACAACGGCCGGGTGTTGATCACCCGCAGGCAGCCAACCGGACTTCTCGGCGGGTTATGGGAATTTCCAGGCGGAAAGGTCAAAGCGGGTGAAAGTGCTGAAGATGCCTGCGTCAGGGAGATCAAAGAGGAAACCGGATTGCGGGTCACCATCGATTCGTACCTGACACAGGTCAAACACGCCTATACCCATTTTAAAATCCGAATGGATGTATTTTACTGCTCCAGGCATTCAGACAGGGTCACCCTGAACGGTCCGGTGGACCATGCCTGGGTATCACTGGAAGAGCTTCCTGACTTTGCATTTCCCAAAGCCAACCTTAAATTCATACCCGCCTTGGAAATCAGCGATGATAAACCCCATTGAATTCAATACCATTGACGGTTTCACAACCGGCCATGCCCAGGATCCTGATGCCGGAACCGGCTGCAGTGTTGTTATCTGCCCGGCAGGTGCCGTCTCGGGCGTTGATGTCAGGGGCGGTGCCCCCGGGACCCGGGAAACCGATCTTCTGGATCCCGTGAACCTGGTGGAGTTGGTTCACGCCGTATTTCTGTCCGGGGGAAGCGCTTTCGGACTGGATGCATCTGCCGGAATCATGGCCTACCTTGAAGAGCATGATATCGGATTCGACGTCCCTGTGGGAAAAGTCCCCATTGTGGCCGGTGCGGTTTTGTTTGACCTGGTAGTTGGTAAAAGCCACATTCGCCCGGATAAAAATATGGGATACCAGGCTTGCGTCCAGGCCCGCAGTAACCGGGTTTTGCAGGGTTGCATCGGTGCAGGAACCGGTGCATGCGTGGGCAAGATTGCAGGAATGGACCGGGCCATGAAATCCGGATTGGGATGTCATGCGGTTGAGGTGGGTGACTTGCAGATCGGGGCCATGGTGGCAGTCAACTGCCTGGGAGATGTCATAGACCCGTCAAGCGGCAGACCGGTGGCCGGTGTATTGACACCGGATAAACAGCGTATCGGCAGCACTGAAGAGATCATGGTTCGAAACTGGAATCAACACAAGAACCCGTTTGTCTCAAATACCACCATCGGTGTCATCCTGACCAATGCCACTCTCACCAAATCCAAGGCGAAAAAGCTGGCCTCAATGGCCCATAACGGGTTTGCACGCACACTTCGGCCGGCACACTCCATGTTTGACGGTGACACGATTTTCACCATGGGTTCCGGTAAGATTGAGGCGGACCTGAGCGTGGTCGGGTTGCTGGCCGCTCAGGTCATGGAACAGGCGGTTTTAAATGCAATCCGGTATGCAGATGCGGCCCACGGCCTGCCCTGCTCCGGAGATATTGTCGGTTAACAGTTAGAGTAATTGACCGATTACAGAAGGGTTTCAATCATACGGGTCAGTTCCTCATACCCCCTGGTGACCGGCACATCCGGAAAGTCATCTATCACGGTTTCCGGGGGGTCAAAAAAGAACCCGTGGTCTGCTGAAAGAATCATATCAGTGTCATTGTATGAATCACCAAATGCAATCACCTCGTAGTTCATCTGCTGAAGTGACTTGACGGTCAACGCCTTGTGACCCGGTATCCGGATATTGTAGTCCGCGATCCTGCCTGAATCATCTATGGTCAGGCTGTGGCAGAAAAGCGTGGGAAACTTGAGTTTTGCCATCAGGGGCCTGGCAAACTCCTCAAAGGTGTCGGACAGGATGATGATCTGGGAATTTTCACGGATCCAGTCCAGGGCCTCAACCGCACCTTCCAGCGGCGACAGGGTCTCGATCACATCCTGGATATCCTTGAGTTTGAGGCGGTTTTCATCAAGGATTTCAAGCCGCCGTTTCATGAGGACATCATAGTCTGAAATATCACGCGTGGTCAGTTTGAGTTCCTCGATACCGGTTTTCAGTGCCACATTAATCCAGATTTCCGGCAGGAATACCCCTTCCAGGTCACAGCAGATGATCTTCATTGTATTGTTATTCTCCATTGTTGTCTTCGATCCGGATGATGACCGGTGTGCTTAAACAGAAATCAAATGCCGCGATCTCGGAGAGTGCATTCTGAACATCCTCCTCCCTGGCCGTGTGGGTGATCATCACGACGGGAACGGTGCCCTGCTCATTTCTACCCTTCTGGTTCACCGAGTTGATACTGATATTCTGCCGTCCCAGCACACCGGAAATCCGGGCGAGGACACCGGGGTGGTCCTGTACGGTAAACCTCAGGTAATACCGTGTCTCAAGTTCCGATATGGGAAGGATCGGTATCGGTTTGATATTGTCTTCCGGGTAACCTAAAATCGGTACCCGCCGCTTGGTATTTGAAATGATATTTCGGGCAATATCGGCAATATCACTGAGTACCGCACTGGCCGTGGGCATCATACCTGCACCGTGGCCGTACAGCATGGTTTTTCCGGTCGCGTCCGCATCAATGGCAATGGCATTCATGGATTGATCGATGTGAGACAGGGGATTTGAATTGAGGATCATGGTCGGATGCACCCGGGCCTCAACATGATCACCGTGCTTCTTCCCGATGGCCAGAAGCTTGATGGTGTAACCGAAGCTGCGGGCATATTCAATGTCCAAGGGTGTAACCCTTGTAATCCCCTCAACATGAATATCCTGAAGATTGATCTCCATACCATGGGCCAGGGAATTGAGAATGGCCAGTTTATGGGCCGTGTCATGCCCCTCGATGTCCAGTGACGGTTCTGCCTCTGCAAAGCCGAGTTCCTGGGCTTTTTTCAGGGCATCCTCAAACTCCGAACCATCTTTTGATATTTTCGTCAGGATATAGTTACAGGTGCCGTTCAGGATGGCTGACATGGACCGGATATCATTGGCGACCAGAGATTCCCTCAAGGTTTTGATAATGGGCATACACCCGCCGGTGCTCGCTTCAAATGCAAGGTCCACCTCGTTCTTCCGGGCCGTGACCACCAGGTCATTGCCGTGGGATGCCAGAAGTGCTTTATTAGCGGTGACCACATGCTTCTTCAATGACAAGGCCTTGAGGGTCAATTCTTTGGCTATGGTCTCTCCGCCGATCAGTTCAACCACAATATGGATATCCGGATCCTCGATCACCCGGTTGGCATCATTCACCAGTTCGACCCCATCCAGATCAAGACCCCGGTCAGAATCGGTGTTCAGGTCGGCAATATACTTGAGATTCAATACGGCCCCGGTCCTGGATTCCAGCAAAGATTTCTTTTCGATTAACAGTTTGGCCACACCGGTCCCGACAACGCCGAACCCGAGTATTCCGATATTGATCTGCTTCATTCTGAACTGTTTCCCCTATTTGTGATGGTGGTTGAACGGTTAAAAATAGTTAGATACAATATTCAAATCGCCTTGTCAAAAAGCTTTTGACTTTTAAGGGCATTAAGTTTATCATTGCAGCGTTTTCAAGACGCATAATATG
>QZLA01000159.1 GCA_004796375.1 Desulfobacteraceae bacterium | reverse complement strand
ATGACTGTGGCCAGAACACCTCGGTTCAGGCCGGCATCCGGGCGATGGCGAAGCCCTCTACTGACAGCAGGCTCTCCTCTTTGCCGGAAACGGGTTCACCGCCCGACGGGGCCATGTTCATCCTGGGAGATATGCCCCGGGTCCAGGTCAGCACGATCAACACCATGATCGCACGGTTTAAGGAAAAAGTTCCCGGTCTGCTTATTCCCTATTATGATCAGAAGCGGGGCAACCCGGTCATCATCCGCAAAGACCTGTGGCCGGATCTTGAGCACCTTCCCCCGGACAGCGGGGCACGGGCCATATTCAAACGCCATGAACACCAGATCCTGCGGCTGGATGTCCCGGACCCGGGGATCCTGTTCGACGTGGATACGCCCCAAAACTACCTGACACTGAACCGGCTCCCCCCGGGATGATTGAGATTTGGATTCATTTCCGGGCGGTAACCACGGTATAGGTAAAGAATCCTTGATAATACGGATCATTCAGGATGTAACGACTTGATGTATCATCGATCAATTCCTGAAACAGATCCTGATCGTCACGGAGCAGGTGATCCGGGTTCCGGGGCCAGCGCATGCGGATTAAATCCTGCATGGCCAGACGCATGGGTTTATCCAGGGGACCGGTAATATCTTGAACAACGGTTCGGGTCCGGATCTGGCTGAATCCCGCCTGGCTCAATACCTGTCGGATCCTCATGAAGTGGTCAGAGGGATCCGCTGTTTCCTCAAACGGGGCAATCCCCTGTTTCGATGCATTCAAGCGGGCTTCCAGCATGGGATATCCGGGCAGTATCATTTGTGATGACCAGGCAGCCAGAATGACCTGGCCATTACCCGCCAACACCCGCCTCGCCTCGTCAATGGCCTGCCTGCCCAATCCCGGAGAAAAACCGACGCAGTCCATGCTGAACAGCCAGTCTGCAGCGCCATCCCCTAAGCCGCAGTCCAATGCACTGCCCTGTTGAAACCGGATCTGTCCGGTACCTGTCAGATCATTGGATATCTTTTGTGAAATCCGGATAAATTTATCCGATACATCCACACCGGTGATGGTTAAGTCCGGCCGGCAGATGGACATGATAGATGTTGCCAG
Organism: Desulfobacteraceae bacterium; assembly: GCA_004796375.1. GTDB lineage: Bacteria > Desulfobacterota > Desulfobacteria > Desulfobacterales > Desulfobacteraceae > MADRE2. The sequence goes on along the minus strand of QZLA01000159.1, from coordinate 2,273 downwards.
CCCGATGCCGCACCCCATATCAACCCCGGAACTGCCCGCCGGCAGGTTCAGAACAGGTATCAGTTCTTTGAGCAGGTCCCTCCGGAGGGTATGGGATCTGGCCAGGCTCTTTACATAAGTGTCCTCATCATACCAATAGGCACTGACCGCATCCTGCAACCGGTTAAACTGATTCTGCATGAGTCTTTCCCTATGTCAGGTATTCTCTTCTTGCATAAACGAACACTGCTGTTATTGTTTAAAGCCAGATTCCCTGGTGATTGTCAAGTGCCTGCATGAGCCATGAGCAGAATAGGAGGCTGCCCGGGACAAGACTAGTGGTGGCATTGCCTGCCAAGGGTTGCGGGTTTTCCATGGGTGGCAGCGTCTTTTAACAGATTGAAGACCAGGAGGACTGCCAGGATGATGCCGGCCCCGAGCTGGATGCCATAGGGAATCACCTCAGAGGCCTGGCCAACCACGGCCGATGCCTGGATATCCATAACGCGGTAGATCATATCCAGAAGCCCCCCCATGGCAAGGGAGCAGATTGAGATCATGGACAGGTAGATCACCAGGGTTCGGGTGCTGAAGACATTTTTGACCACCCCCATGGTCGCGGCATTGGTGGCAGGACCGGCCAGGAGAAAGACAAGGGCGGCCCCCGGATTCAACCCCTTGATAATCAGTGCTGCAGCAATGGGGGTAGAGGCTGTGGCACATACATACATGGGAATGCCTGCCACCAGCATGACCAGCATGGATAAAATGGGATGATTTTGAGCCCAGAGTCCCATGTCACTTGGGAAAAAGAAGGTGATGACACCGGCAATAAGGATGCCGGTTACAAAGGGCTTGGCAATATCCCGCAGCAGATCTCCGAATGCAAATTTGAGTCCGTCTTTCAGACGCTGACCAAATCGGGGCTTCTTTTGGGCGGCAGTGGATGCACCTGCATCCGGACAGCAGCCTCATGCAGAACCGGAAGCTGGTTCAGGTGCCTCATGATAGGGAGAAACCGGTTTAGAAATGGCCCCCTTTTTCTGACCCAGGAAATTTTCAGTCATTCCGGTACATACGGCCGTAGTGAAACCGGCGATCGGTCTGAGAATGGTCATGACCGGATCGAGCATGGCCCAGGATACGGCAATGGAGTCCACACCGGATTCCGGTGTAGCGATCATGAAAGAGAGGGCAGCCCCATCATTGGCCCCCTGTCTTTTCAACCCTGTGACCACAGGGATGACCCCGCAGCTTCACAGGGGTATGGGAATGCCGAACAGGGCCGATAGAAACACCGGCCGGACCCGGCCTTTACCCAGATACTGCCGGATTTTATCGGCCTTGAAAAATACATATAACAGTGCTGCAACCAGGAAACCGAACAACATGAACAGGGAAACATCCAGGTAGACATGCCATACTTCTTCGAGAATGTCATAGACGAGAGTCATTAGTAACACGTATCCTTTTCTATTGGCCCTATACGAAAATCGTTCAAACAACACTTCATATGATCATATGAAGTGTTGTTCATATGTTATATATATATTTTCCCTGAATTGTCAAGAACAATCAAACCCCGGATATGCCAGCAGCGATCAGCCAGCCTGTACGCTAAGGGTAGGATTCATTAGATTTCAAACAGGTGAGTGGGTGATATGATCCAGGCTCATCTGGATCAGGGATCTAACATGATCATCATCCAGTGAATAGTACACAATTTTACCCTCCCTGCGGTTTTTGACCACCCGCAGCGCCCTCAGTATCCTGAGTTGATGGGATATGGCGGATTCGCTCTGCCTGCACAGGGCCGCGATATCGCACACGCAATGTTCCTGTACCAGCAGCACGGTCACAATCTTCAACCGTGAGGCATCACTCAGGGCTTTGAAAATCTCGGCCATTCCCTCTATTTTTTCAGGCGCAGGTATTTTTTTTATCGTTTCCTTTACCTGGTCCGGATTAATGCATTTCTCTGAGCATACTTCCATGTGACCACCACATTGATTATAACAGTGACGCTATCCTGGCGATTCTACCTAGTTTCGTTTAAATCAATTCGGGAATTTACGCAAGTATCTTTTGGGCAGACGTACGGCCCGTTACGACTGCAAGTGCTGCCTGACATCCCTTTGCTCTTTTGAGATCAATTCGCGTTGGGTAAATGATCAAAGCTATGACAGAACAATTTCCCTGTTCTGATTTTCAGCTACAAAAACGGCCTGGGCAACCGCAGAGAGACTGGCGGTGTTGAGAATCTTAAACTCCTTGTTAAACTGGCTGCATAGCTT
>QZLA01000173.1 GCA_004796375.1 Desulfobacteraceae bacterium | reverse complement strand
TGAAGCGTGGTTCTCGGGTGGCTCCGGTGTGAGTAGGCCAGGGGCCAGAGGCCGATCACACCGCCGGTTTTGGCCACAACCTCCATTTCAGCCCAAGTTCGAAGCCGTGTGGGCTTTCGGCTTGAACGATTCTCCGGGATCGGACTGGTGTGGGAGTCGATCAGCGGGGCCTGGGTGACCCGGGCAATATCTTGAAGGGTCCGGGTGTTGGCGTGGGCCACATCCACGATCATGCCGGTGCTGTTCATCTGTTCGATGAGTTTGACACCAAATGGGGTCAACCCGCCGTCAGTGGAGGATTTTTGGTGAACCCCGATATCATTGTTGTGGTTGTGCATCACACCGATCATGCGGACACCGTAGTCATGGAAAACGGTGAGGTTTTCCATCTTGCCCTCAAGGGCGTCGCCGCCTTCAATGGCCATGACAGCACCCACCGGGCGGTCGGGGTCATAGGGTGACGGGATATCCGACCGGCCCAGGACCAGGTCGGCCTGGTTGAGTTTGACCAGCTCCCTGACATGGGAGAGCTGCTGGTAGGTGGCATGGAAGGGCCAGCCATAGCCGGTTCTGTACTTGATATGATCGCCCACGGCATTGAATGCACTGACCGCCACCCGGGCCTGTTTCATCTCTTCAAGCGAATGGATGGTGTCCTCACGGCGGACAATGGTATGAAACCGTTCGGGGTGGGCATGGGCGTCCGCCACAATCAGATCATTCAACAGATCCCGGCCCGGCATGCCGGTGTCTGAACTGACGGGGGGATCAAACACAGGAGTGCATGATTCCATGCACATGGAAGCACCGACCAGTGCAGCATACTTGATAAATGATCGTCGGCTCAGCATATTGTACCTGTATCAGGGGAGCATATTTCTGCTGCCATCCGCCGTTTTTGGTGTTTTGCTTTTTCCATAATACACCTCCTGGTCCTGCTGAAGGGTGTGATGTCATTCCTTCAATGTTCCATAATCCAGGGGACAATGCCCCTGATTAACACAGAAAGTGTAAGTCGGGTTTCGTAAAAAACAACCCGAAAAAAGCAGGATTGACAGCAGTTTTTTAATATGCCGGGGTATCATGGTTCTCAAGGCCCCAGGTCTTGACCATTGACACATTGTGACATACTCTATGGGTCATGGTGAATCTCATGAAGGGAAATAACAAAGAAAAAGCCAGAGGGGTAAAAGAGATACTTCTCATGGGCGTGTTCTGGCGAATCCTCTTTATCGAAGGGGTGCTGCTGCTATACTCCCTGGTCTACCGCTGGATCACCCAGGATGCGAGCAGCATGGACCTGTTCTGGTACAGTGTCCGGATCACCATTCTTGTGGCGATCATCATCGCGTTCATGATGATCACCCTCAAGCGGTTCCTGACCGACAAGATCATTGAACCGCTGGAATCTATTGCCCGGTCCAACAAAGAGATCCAGAATAATTTCACCAATGCCTGTTACATCAATCTGTCAAAGAATGCGCCCCATGAGATCGACAATATCATCACCACCCGTTCAAAAATGCTGCAGACCATACTGGATGAAACCGAGGAGCGGATCCGGTATTCCAAAGCCCTGGACCGGGAGCTGGATATGGGTAAAAAGATCCAGCGCGACTTTCTGCCCCGGCAGCTGCCAACGGTCGATAACTGCTGTATGGCCTCTTACTTCAAACCGGCACTGCAGCTGTCCGGAGACTTTTATGATGTGTTCGAGCTGCCAGACCACCATGTCGGATTTGTGGTGGGTGATGTCTCAGACAAGGGGGTCGGTTCTGCCTTGTTCATGGCCCTGACACGAAGCCTGTTACGGGTGTACTCCGGGCATTTCGGCGGCGGTGTTAACCTGTGTGACGGGGGCAGTACCCCGCCGGCCTGGTCCCCCCAGGATACGCTGAAAACCGTTTCATTGACCAATGCCTATGTATCAGGTGAGCATGGCGATGACGGCATGTTTGTTACGATTTTCTTTGGCACCATCAACCTGAGGACCGGGCGTCTGAGCTATGTCAACGGCGGACATGAACCATTATTTATCATCAACCGGTCCGGTATCAAAACAGCTCTCTCAAGGACCGGCCCTGCCATTGGACTGGACCCGGAAGCCGTATACCAGATCCAGTCTGTTGAATTGGATGCCGATGACCTCCTGTTCTGCTATACCGACGGGGTGACTGAAGCGCTTTCAGAGACCAATGAATTTTATACACGGGAGCGGCTCATACAGCTTTTCAGCAAAGGGTTTACCGGGTCCTCCCAGGAATTGACCGACCGGGTGAAAGCCGATCTGAACGCCTTTACCGGCCATGCTGACCAGAGCGATGACATCACCATGCTCACCATTAAATGGTTGCCCCAAAAGGAGTTTCAGATCTGATCCTGGCGGGTTTTACGGCAGTTGCCTATACCGGCGGCCAGTGAAACAACATTTTGATAAATGACCGTTGGTTCTGTACCATGGACCGTTTACTGATCAAGCAGGAGGATGGTCGGGGCAACCGTTAGGGTGCCCGTCTTAACCTCAAGCTTAAAATCGCCAAAGCAGTTGGTCAAGGGGCTGGGAGTTCTCAATGCTTCATCAAAGTTAAACCCGGCGTAACTATTGTCCGGAAGACTGGAAATGAATCCGGTCACAGCAAGGCTGTTTAATTCCGGGATTCCGGTCATGGTTCCCAACGCGTTGCCCGTATTCGCGAAGTCACTCAGTTCTATTTGGCCATTCCCGCTGTAGCCATAAATGGTGATCAGGGCGGCATCATTGCTCTGCCTGGCGTTGCATCTCAAGGTTGCCTGGACTACAGGGGCGCGAATCGAAGAGAGATCAAACTCTACACAGATCCGGCCTTCGGAAAATCCGTTATCGTAGAGTGACGGGAACCCGGGGTTGTAGAACTCATCAAAAATACCGTCCTTGGGGCCATTGTCCCTGCCGCTTGCGATGTCCACGGGATAGAGGGTGATGGTATCTGCGAGTACAGGCAATGATAGACTGCTGTATAGGGGGATGAGGATAAGCAAGGAGAGTAAACGGCAGATATGCTTAAAAAGGATC
>QZLA01000258.1 GCA_004796375.1 Desulfobacteraceae bacterium | reverse complement strand
TGGTGAATGCCTCCCAGAACATGCTCGGGTTTATCATGGCCAGCGGGGAGGGGGAGATCATCGGTGTAGAATCGGCGGCCAATACCTATGAGGTGTTGTACCCCGACAAATCGGTCATGGTCCGGGCGAATCACTACTTGACCGAGCGGTTCAAGCCTTTGGACCTGTTTGCCAAATATTGGTCTGATTCCTATCTAAGGTATCACCGGCTCAAGGTTCTCATCGAAAAAGATCGCGGAAAAATCACTCCGGAATTGATGATGGAAAAACTGGCCAATCACATGAATCATCCCAAATCGATCTGTGCCCATCCTGATCCCGATTCGGCTTTTCCTCCATCACAGACCCTGGCATCCATCATCATGGTTCCGGAAAAACGGGTGGTGTATATCGCAAATGGAAATCCATGTGAGACAGCGTATGTGGCCTATCACCCTGATCCCTGATCGCAGAAAGTAGCAGATCGACGCCAGCACACATGAGCGGGTTGTAGTTGGCAAGTTCACTTTTAAATGGGGGACAGGTGTCATGATTGTACATCAAGTCAGAATCGGAGAATCCGTTACCGGACCCGGGCATGAGGGTCAAAAAAGTCCTGGGAAAGAGCACCTCATCTATGTCAGCAGCAGTGTTTCGGATTTAAAATACCGTGATCTGCTGGTCAACTTCCGCCATCGCTGGGAACTGTATATTCATGGGTCACTTGAATTCAGTACCTGCGACCGGCAGGACCTGCTGCTGGAACAGTGGCGGCAGGCCGCCGAAAAGAAGATTGTTCAGGCCGGCGGTGTGATGATCGTTGTGTCTGAAAATACGGTAGAGGATGAGGGCGTGGTCTGGGAGGCCAATTGTGCGATTTTAAACCGGATTCCCATGGTGGGTGTGGATATCCGAAAGGATACCCAGAGCAAAATCCCGGAACCGTTGGTAGGCCGGTTGACCCGGTACGGATGGGAATGGTTTGCCATGTTTATCAACACTCTTTAGTTCACCCACTATCCACTTTTTTGACCCATCGTTGCAGGGCCGCCAATACCTTTCTGCCTTTTTCCCTATCCGGTAAAAACGGAGCTCTGGAGATCTCCAGCTGGATCCAGGGCAGGAGTTGGTGGTGGTACTGAGTGATCCATCCCCCTTTAAACGGGTGGTTGAGCGTGACCTTTGTGCCGAACTCTTCGACAAAACAGCCGTACATGAACTGTGCCCAGTGCTCCGGGCAGGACTGGTGATCCAAGTTTCCCAAGTTGATATGGGGGCGCAAGGACTGAGGATCCGGGCCGATGGGAGGGCCTTCAGCGACCATGGTGTGGCAGTCTATACCAAGTATGAGAGAAGTGTCTTTTGCATGATTTTTTAGTTTTTCATGATAGGGGAAATAGTGTCGTTCAAGCAACATCGTTTTTTGCAGATCGGAAATCGGCTCTGACCAGATGGGAACATCCCAGCAGGTATGGGTCTTAATTACACCATCCTTTGAAAAATCATCTGATTTTCTGTTGAGATCGACCACAGCCCTTGCTATATCCGTGGTTTCAAAGCAGCGGACATGATCCTTGATCTCGGAATAAATAGCCTCGGCACCTTCATCACCATCACTTCGGATGTCATCATCGGACAGCAGACAGTTGCTGCGAAAGGTTTCAGGAACCTGGCTCCCTGCGTGGGGAACGGATATCAGCAGGGGCATCACCATCAGGCAGGCCCCAGGGCAGAACCGTCACGCCGGGGATCTGCCACGCCGATAAATTCATTGTTTTGATTGAGAACCAGCTGTACAGAACCCAGGTAAAAAGAGTAAGGGTCCCGAATATCTATCGAGAACCCGTGGCTTTTGAGGAGTTCCGGGATATCGCTGCGCATCCGGGTGGCCTCCAGGGACACTTTTCCGCCAATAGAACAGTGCATTCTTGGAGCCTCAACCGCACCAAAAGGGGTTGCACCCCGTTCAAGCCGGAGCAGCACCTGGAGGATGGCAGATACGATTCTCTGGGAGCCGGGGGATCCAATGGCCAGCCAGGGGGACCCATTGTCGAACATGATAGTCGGGCTGACCGATGCCCAGGGAACGGCATTGGGTCTCAGGTAATAGGGGTGGGTGATGTCCTGGTATTCAAAGGCGCTCATGTAGTTGTTATACAGGAATCCCAGGTTTTTTGATGCGGTAAAGGAGCCGTAAACCCGCTCAATGGACTGGGTCAGTGC
>QZLA01000294.1 GCA_004796375.1 Desulfobacteraceae bacterium | reverse complement strand
ATTATATTATATCCTTTCACATCTTAGGATTATTCGTTTCCATATGGGTCGCATACTCGACCACACCCTATTAAACAAAACCTGGGCTGATGTCAATCCGGCGGGTTAACCAACGATGCTTTTCATATATGGCGGCAGCAGATCGTACACATCCCTGGGATTTTTCACACTTCTTCTGTTGTCCACCCGGTGGACCTCCTGAGTATCCGGATCACCCAGGTCCAACGGATCCGGCTGGCTCATAAGGGTCTGCTCATTGGTGTCGGTGAAGGGCAGCACAATGGGACCTGTGGACTCAAGCACATAGCCCATCTGACCGTTTCTCAGATAGATGATGCTTCCCGGCGGATATATTCCGATACTTTTTACAAATGAGTGGAGCACATATTGAAGTATGGTATCTTTCTTGGCGTATTTCCTGAACAGTTCGGTGACCACATTGATCTGGTTGAACGCCTCCTTGTAACTTCGCTTTGATGTCATGGCATCATAGATATCCGCCAGCTTACAGATCCGGGTATAAATCGGAACCTGTTTATATGACCGGTCCTGCGGGTAACAGCGTTCTTCCCCGTCAAACAGCGGGGCATGATGGTACTTGATGATATTCTTGACAAAGGAGTTTTTCAAATGGTTTTTTTCAAGGATCTGCATGCCGTATTCAAATGAATGCTTCTTAACCTCTTCAAACTCTGCATCCGTCAGCCGGGCCGGTTTGTTCAGTACTTGATCAGGCACCAGTATTTTACCCATGTCGTGGAGAAAAAACCCCAGGGAGATATCTGCAAGATCATCTTCATAATAACAGGAATAACTGCCGATTTCGCCGTCCGGATCCCGATCAAACGGGTTGGTAAGATTGGTTTCGTTGCCATTGAGCAGGGCATCCACCTTCCGGCTGAAGTGATCATTGAATCGGTGAAGTATGGCGGTTCCTATGGCGCACACATTAATGGAGTGGTTATAGAGATAATCGTCATAGGAAAAGATCTCCTGGGTCAAATAGGAAAAGGGGTTTTCAGACACCACCAGAAAATCGACCAGTTCACCGACATTGGATTCCACCTCTTCATAGTCAAACTCGCCACCGGTATCCTTGATTTGATTGATGACCTTTTTCACACTCGTTTTGGCTACCTGATATTTTTCCTCGGCGACTTTTTTGATCTCCTGAATCTGTTTCAGCTTTTTTTCAACAGTGGAAGAAGAGGAGGTAAAAATCTCATAGGGGTCATCGCCTGCGTCATCGCTGTCACCGTCCAGGGAATCGGTCTTAGGATCATCAAATGCCACCATCCCCTGTGAATCCACCTTGATCTCGTTGCCGTTCTGGTCCCACAATCCCCCCTCCATGGAAGCGTTCACCGGAACGGAATTAATGCCGGCCTCCTTGATGACCTCCAGTGTCCTGACTTTATCCACCAGGATATCCTTGTCAAGCAGCAATACGCCATTGGCGTTATAGACATCCACACCGGTTTTCACACAACCGCCGGTACTCACGATTTCAATCAGGTTATCTATACTTATTCTCGTGTTGATCATTTATGCTTTCCCACTGTATTTTTCAAGACATCTCGATAATGAAATGAATTCATCCGTGCTCAAGGTTTCCGCCCGCCGTTGCGGGTCGATACCCGCAGAATCGAGGGCCAACGGAATATCTGTTTTATCAACCGGCAGCCCTGCGCCGGACAATGAATTTTTCAACGTCTTTCTCCGCTTGGAAAAAGCCGCCCGGATCACATCAAAATGAAACGCCTCCATGGATTTATCAAAAGGTGTTTCCTTATCAAACCTGATTTCGATCACCCGTGAGTCAACCTCAGGTTTGGGGAAAAAACACTCCGGTTTCAGGTCAAGAACATCCCGTATGCTCGCACAATACTGAACCACTGCAGACAACCGGCTGAATTCCCTGGTACCGGGTTGTGCGCAGATTCGCTGCGCCACTTCCTTTTGGAACATCAGTATGGCCCGTTTAATGTGCTCCCGTTCCTGAATAAGCTTGAACAGGATTTGGGAGGATATATTATATGGAAGATTTCCCATGACCACAAGTTTTTTCGTTAAGGCTATCTTATGAATCGCCAGTTTAAGAAAATCTTCCCGGATCACCTCAACATTGCTTATCTCCTTGAGGGACAGCTCCTTCTCAAGCAGAGGGACCAGGCGAAAATCCTTTTCCACGGCGATCATTCTATTGACACGGCAGGCGCAGCTGATGGTCAATGCCCCCAGTCCGGGGCCGATCTCAAGAACGATTTCCTCAGGGTCAATCCCGGCCCGATCCAGAATTTTATCTGCATATCCCGGATCTGCGATAAAATTTTGTCCCAATTCCTTGCCGGCAAATATCTTGACCTTATTGAGTATGGCTGCGGGATGAGTCATTCAAATCACCTTTATTCATTTTTTCAAGCACTTGTCCTCAGACGGGAGAAAAACCAGCGGGTGATGAAATAAGAGGCAATTCCGCCCGGTATCCCCAGTATCAACCCGCCCAGATTCATGATGTAGAATGCATGGGCTTTTGTTTTAGCAAAATCGGCAAGTACATGCCATTTTTCCTTGAGGCTCAAATCGCTCTCAAGGCTCCTGATCAATACCTCTACGGTGTCTGTGCTTTCAGCCGGGTTACCGAAGAAGTACAATCCAACCTTGTAACATGCTATATATAGGAAAATCACCGTCAAGGGATTACAGAGCCAGATCCCGAGATATGCCGCCGGCCGGCTTGCCCTGAACAGGTAGGCCAATGCTATTGCGAAAATGGTGTGAAAGGGTATCGTCGGGGTTATTCCCACAAAAACACCTATACCCATCCCAAGGGAGACATAGTGAGGATCTCCCTGTAATTTTTTAGTCTTTTCAATAAAATTGTCTATCTTGTTTTTTATCATGGTTAAATTATTTCTTATAAATAAAAATTACTACTTGACTTTCCCTACTTCTATGAGTAATTATGGGTATTGCTTCATTAAAAACAAGACTCATAATATACTATTACTGAATCAGTTAAGCAATCGTTCATTTGGAACCTTGATCATCTGATGCGTAATTTAGCGTTCTTATTTAACATATTTTATTGTTTTAAATTGAAAACCGGAGGTTATCATGACTGACAAGGCAGCAATTGACAAGTCAAATCCTGCAGCAAACTGGGAAGGGTTGATTAAACTTTTTCTTCATCGGCTTGAAATTCCTACAAAAGAGGATATTCTTTTTTTACACCAGAGGCTTGACAAGCTTGAGCAATTAATCTATCAGAAAACCTCGACCGGCAGGGGGACCAAGTCCAAAACGGTTGAAAAGCGCAAAACCGCTTCATCTGTTGTCATGGACGTCATTTCAAGTTACCCCAAAGGTACCAATTTCAAAACCATTAAAGCGGCCACCGGGTTTAATGATAAAAAACTGCGAAACATCATTTTCCGGCTGGACAAGATAAAAAAAATCAAAAGGGTAAGACGTGGGATCTACAAAAAAGTGTGAGGATAAAACGAACAACTCCGTTACCGACAACATACAACCCGGAGACTCCTTTTCAGGCTACACCGTCACCCGGATCGACAGACTCGAATCCATAGACGCTTCCCTTATTCAACTGGAACACCGGATTACCCGAACCCGGCATTTTCATATAGCCTGCCAGGATAAGGAAAACACTTTCAGCGTTATCTTCAGAACCGTTCCCGAAGATTCCACCGGCGTTGCCCATATCCTGGAGCACACGGTACTGTGCGGCTCCCTCAAATATCAGGTCAGGGATCCGTTCTTTTCCATGCTCAAAAGAAGCCTGTCCACATTCATGAACGCATTTACTGCGTCCGACTGGACCATGTATCCCTTTTCCACACAGAACCGCAAGGACTACTTCAATCTCATGGATGTCTACCTGGATGCGGTTTTCTTCCCCCGCCTGGAACAGACCAGCTTCAAGCAGGAGGGACACCGGATCGAGCCTGTCGAACCCGAGGGCCCGGAATCGGAGACACAGCCTGTTGAGCTGGAATACAAAGGGGTGGTCTACAATGAAATGAAAGGGGCCATGTCTTCACCCAGCCAGGT
>QZLA01000401.1 GCA_004796375.1 Desulfobacteraceae bacterium | reverse complement strand
CGGTAACCCCTGAGCTGCTCTGCCCGTTCCAAAGCACCGGGCGGAGTGCGGTTGGGGGCCCGGGTGCCCCCGTCCAGGCAAAAGGTCCGGTCCTGTTCGGCCAGATGGATCACCATCATGGTTTGACCGCCAAGGCCGGAGGCTGCCGGTTCAACCACACCCAGGGCAAATGCTGCGGCAATGGCCGCATCAATGGCATTACCGCCTTGATTGAGCATATCATTTCCTGCCTGGGTGGCCAGATAGTGCTGAGTCGAAATTATACCGTTGGAAGACACCCCGACCTTTTGGGGGTACACCACGCGTCGATCGCTGGGGTCTAAAAGATCGGCGTCAAGTGGCCGTCTGGAGTGCGGGTTTACCATGACCTATTCCTCGGTGGTGTTGAGCAGAAACTGGGCCATCATCAGGGTTCGCTGAACCAGGCTGATTCTTGAAACAGCCTCCCTTGACGTATAAAGATCCTTGGCAACGGGTCCCAAACCGCACACCACTGGTACCGGATCCGGAACCAGGCCCGCAGGAGAGGGCCACAAGGAGGCCTCCGTCATCAACGGGATATCCCAGTCGTCCGCGATATGCATAAGGGTTTCAATTAGGGCCCGGTTGGCTTTCCGTTCGATCATCGGCGGTCGCTCTGAAATGGAGATTAAATCCCACCTGAGACCGTCACCTTTGAATATTCTCTTAAGAGCGGAATGCAGCTCTCTCCCTTTGGCTATGGTGGGGTAAGATGCCTGAATGATCACCTGCACACGGTGCGGCAGGCGTTCAGGGAAAGCTTCAGTCTTGATATCCACGGCTGAAACGCCGATTCTGGCCTTCCGGTTATTAAGTGCACTGACATCCAGAAGTTTCTGGTAAAGGGCTTTCATAATATCGGTATACCGCCCGGTCTGTCCGAGTTTGACTGAGGTGCCGTCCACGATTAAGCGGTACTGCTGCTGACCCCTCCGTGAGAGTATCATGTAATCACCAACATTTCCGGGTTTAAGGATGACGACCCTTGAGGCTCTGGCAGCAGCCTTTGAAATAATCTCTGCGCTTTTATCACAATGACGTCCCTCATCGGCATAGCTAGTAAACCCGACCCGGGTTTTTGAAAACCGCCGGATGCTCTTCATGGCACGCAGCATGAATTCAAACTGGACCAGTTGAGCCCGGGATGATCCAATGCCTTCGCCGTACAACCACTCAGGTGTTCTCCTGAAATATTCGTACCCTGAATTCAACCCCCTGGGGATATCCAGTTGGGAGATGAAAAGGGTCCCGTGCCTAAATCCCTTGGGGCTTTCCCATGTCCAGATGTCCCGATGATCCGTAAACGTATCAACCGCCTTCATCCCGATTTCTTTAAGGGTTTTATCCAGCTTCTGTGCGGCTATCCGGATACCGGCCGGGTCATCTGTCCGGGAGCTGGTGCTCACCCAGTTTTCAATCTTGCTTTCAATCAGATCCCGGTTTTCGGTCAGATATCCGAACAGTGCGTCTTTGGGGGACGGCTTGGCAACCTGGAGTTTTGGGGGCTGGGGCGTGCCAAAATATCTTGAGGATGCCGTCTCAATCAAGCGGTTGATCAATGCCGTGAAATCCATGCCCATGGCTTCTGCTGCAGCCACATAGGATCCGTGCTCTCCGAGGCTCGGCAGGGAGTTGATTTCAAGGACATATATCCGTCCCTCGCTGTCCAAACGCATATCCACCCGGGCGCAGTCATAACAGCCCAATACTTCAAAGGCTTTTTTGGCAATATCTTGAGCCTCTTGGGCAGTTTCATTATCCAGATCTGCCGGGCATTGAACGCCGATTTCTCTTCCGGATGTACGCTTTTTGTCTTCAACCGTATAAATCTGTGGTCCATTAGAGCCGAATATCAGTTCTGCAGGCATAAAGGTTTCAACACTGGCCCCATTACCCAGAAGACCGATGTTGATCTCCCGGCCCTCTATATATTGCTCGATGAGAACAGCCTGCCCGAATTCATCGAAAATATTCTGCGCAGCCTTTTTCAACGAATCGGCATCATGTACAACCTGGATGCCGAACGACACCGCTTCATTTTTAGGTTTAACAATCAATGGGAACGGAAGGTCTGGCAAGGGGGAGTCTGCCGTTGGCATCACAGCGAATTCAGGTGTGGGGACATCGTTCTGGACAAAAAGCATTTTTGCGACCACCTTGTCCAGAGCCAGGGAATGGGCCAGGGGGTTGGATCCCACATAGGGCAGGCCGACCATTTCGAGAATACCGGGAACATGGGTATAGCGTGCCTGCCCCTGTATGCCGTAGGACAGGTTCAGTGCCATTCCGGGAAGTTCACCTTTGATCACACGCGGCATAAACTCCTCGATACGGTCGATAAGGTCTTTATCTCCCTCCATGGCAACGGCTTGATGGCCGCCTTTTTTTAAAGCATTTAAAATTCTCTGGATAGACTCCAAACCGTATTTTTCACGGTTTGGTACACCAAAGAGATTGATGACTTTCGTGGATTCCCGGTTATAGATCACCGCAACTTTCATGATGGTTTTCCCAAGTTCAATTGATATGTACGGCAAGGAAACTGCCTGAATCACTATTACATGAATTTAAGAAAAATCACCATATTTTTAAAGCCCCTGAATGGTCTGGGGCTGTTTGATCACGACCAGGAGCATTTTAAAGGGGGTGACCGCCTGGACAGCATGGGGAACATTGGCAGGCATGACCACCACCTGTCCGGCCTCGGCTTCGATATCTTTACCGTCAATGTTTACATTGGCCGTACCATCCAGGATATGTACCATGGCATCTCCAGGCGAGGTGTGGGCGCTGATCTCCTCATTTTCATCAAATGCAAACAGGGTGATGTTGACATGGGGCTTTGAGGCAAGCGTCCTGGAAACCACCCGGCCTGTTTCATAGTCCACCAGGTGGGTCAGGGTTAATGCACTTGAAAAGTCGATGTTTTTTATCAGTTCGTCTTTTTTAGTCATT
>QZLA01000247.1 GCA_004796375.1 Desulfobacteraceae bacterium | reverse complement strand
GTATTATGATGTCCTGCTGAATGCTGCGGATGGCACCGCATCACTCACCACCTTATATCGCAATGAAAAGAACCATACCTTCACCCTTGTTACCAACCCTGTCCAGGGAACCAGTGAATTTCTGGATAAGAACAACGGCACCCATGCCTGGGGTGACTTCAACAAGGACAACTACCTGGATCTCATCGTTATCGGGGGGCAAAACGATGCATCGACCGTACTCTACCAGAATCTCCAGAATGGGACCTTCACCAGGGTAGCCAATCCCGTGGACGGATCGTCTGAGTTTTTAGGGCTTTTCTCCGGACCGGTGTTCTGGGGAGATTTTGACAAGGACAATGACCCCGATATTATCGTCAGTGCTACTGAAGATGCAAGCGCCTCCTTTACCCCACACACCATTTTATACCGAAATAATGGAAACGGGACCTTTACACTTGTGCCCGCACCCATCGATACCAATGCAGACGGGATTGGGGATGCAGCCTTTTCCATCCATGCCATGTCAGAGTGCATTTTTGTTGATTTTGACAAGGACAACGACCTGGATATTTACATGCTGGGCTGGGATCCGGATGCTGACGGTGTGAATCAGCTGTTTAAAAACAACGGTGCCGGTGTCTACACCGCCATTACAAATCCTGTGGATACCGACGGAAACGGGACCGGCGACAGCCCCCTGCCGCCGATCGGATATGGCGGCGCAGCGTTTGCAGACTTTGATCGGGACGGATATCTGGATCTGGTGTTCAACGGACACCTGGATGACTTTGTAACAAAAGTATCAAAAATGTACAGGAATAACGGCAAGGGTCTTTTCCGGCCCGTGAACTAAACCACTTGAAGGAGTTTTAGCATGAGACTTGAAAGACTGTTTCTTTTGATGTTGCTTGGTTGGCTGTGCTCAATTCAAACCGGTTTTGCGGCAAAGCCTGCGATTGATCTTGACGGGTACGGGGTGGTGCGATTTTTCACCAGTGCCTACGAAACCACGGATGTGTATGTGCTCATCCGGGACTATGACGGGTTCTCGGCAAACGGGGACTCACATACGGTCACTGTTCAGGTTCCTGGCGGAGGTACATACAACCTGCCGTCCCAGGGTGCGGTTGACAGCAGCACCCACGCCTATGGACAATTTTTTGAAAATCCCATGATGCCTGCAGTGACAGGAGATTACATCATTACGGTGACGGACCCGGAAATGAACACAGCCCAGGCTACGGATACCGTGACCATTGACAGCGCGTTTGGGATTCCGGATGAGACAAGTTTCACGCCCGTTTCCGGCACAACGGTTTCAGACACCACACCCACCTTTTCCTGGGATCCTGTGACCAATGCCAAGCACTACCGGGTCAGAATATTCAACACCAGCGGCGGAACGGTATGGAGAGGGGTGATTGGCAGTTTCACAACCACCTATACCGTGCCCCCGGGCGTACTTGCCCCCCATACCACGTATAAGTACCGTGTTGATGCCAGGGATTCCCATTTCAACTTTGATATCGACAACTATTCAAAAGGCCCCCACTACAACAGTTTGAATCTCTCGTTTACCACCGGCCCTTCAGACGATGCCCCCTTTATTGACCATGATCACGCAGGGGTGATGACATGGTATAATGAGCGGTTCGGTGAACATTTCACATTCTGGATCAAGGTTCACGATGCCCAGGGCAGTCCTGATGATATCAAGTCGGTGACGGTCACCACACCGGACAATGTGACCTATGATCTGTATCACTACAGACAGGAATCATCCACAAGATCTGTTTACCACCGGTATGTCCACGGCAATATCCTATCCGGGAATTACCTGTTCAAAGTCACGGATAAATCAGGACATACCGGCACTTACCAGGAATACCTGGATGCCAATTCAATCGGGTCTCCGGACAGCGGATCAATCACCGGTGTGCTTTCGGGAACATCTCTTGCCGTGGACTGGCCGGACGTTACCGGTGCAGCATTCTACAGGCTGGAGGTGTTTGACCAAGATTTTAACCGGATCTATATATTTGCAACCACTGATAGTCAATACACCATCCCTGAGGGTTTTCTCAAAGCGGGTGAACTATACCACTATACAGTCAGGACCCGCAGAGAATTCATCGATGAGAATACGGATAACGGATCTTCCGCCTTTGGTACCAATTTTGACTGGCAGACCGTTGTGCCCGAACCTGGCAGAGGCACCAATGATCCGATGATCGATCTTGATAACTGGGGCGTTGCTCTCTGGAGACTTCCCAAT
>QZLA01000149.1 GCA_004796375.1 Desulfobacteraceae bacterium | reverse complement strand
TTTTGAAGAGATCGATTCTGCAGCCATCCTGTCCCGGGCCACCGCAGGCGTAATCCGCAACACCCTGGTATTCTGCATCCCCGGATCGGAAAAAGCGTGCCGGCTGGCCTGCACACAACTGATCTTTCCTGAAATCGGACACCTGCTCAAGCATATGAAGGAATAACCATGAACGAAACAGCGATTAGAGAACTTGACCAGCTAAATGACACCTGGATTGACAACGGATCCGGCACCGAAAAAGCATTTACCCAGATCCTGGAGCACCTCAAAACCCTTCCTGATACCGATATTGAATTGGTCGCACGGCCCGGCATCAGTTACTCCATCCGCCCGAAACACGCCAGCCAGACAGAGCGGGCTTTGTTTGCCATGGTGGACGTGATTGACGATGAGCCGGAGGAGCGCTGGCTGTCGGTCTGCTTTTACGAGGACATGATCTCCGATCCCGAGGAGGCGGGCGACCTGGTTCCGGAAGGACTTCTAGGCAGTGATGGATACTGCTTTGATCTCTATGAGTATGATCAGGATGAGGTGAACTATATTATCCAGAGACTGTCCCAGGCCTGTGCGTCGGCGTCTGCATAACCTCATTAAAGGGCTGTAACCCACATAATGCAAGAGAATGCCATGAACAATCAAACTGAGCACCATCCGGACGCCCTGGTTGATCTGACATCTGACAGATCCCAGGCAGAGTTATTAAAGAACCTGGCATCCAGCCTTCCGGATGTGATCCTGAATGACCGGCAGATCTGTGATTTTGAACTTCTTGCAACAGGGGTGTATTCCCCTTTGACCGGGTTCATGAAGCAGATTGACTACGAATCCGTGCTTCACCGTTTCCGTCTGGAATCCAGTCAACTGTGGCCCATTCCGGTGTGCCTGGATATCAGCGAAACCCTGGCCGCCGGGTTGGAGATTGGTCAGTCCGTCGCCCTGCGGGATCCTGAAGGGTTTCTTTTAGGGGTCATGAATGTTGATGATATGTGGGAGTTTGACCCGCAAAAAGAGGCGGAGGCCATATTCAACACCACGGACGTCTCCCACCCGGGTGTGGATTACCTGTTCAACCGGTCAGGGACTCACTATATCGGTGGCAGCATCCAGGTGGTCAACCTGCCCATCCATTCGGATTTTAAAAAGATCCGCCGGACACCTTTGGAAGTCAGGCAGATTTTTCAGCGGCTCGGCTGGAAACGCATTGTGGGATTTCATACCCGCCAGCCCATCCACCGTCCCCAGTTTGAGATGACCCTCAAGGCCATGAGCCAGGCCAAAGCCAACCTGCTTCTGCTGCCGGTCACCGGGGTCAGCAAACCCGGGGATTTTGACCACTATACCCGTATGAGGTGCTATCAAAAGGTGGTCACCCACTATCCACCGGACTCCCACGTGCTGAATCTGCTGCCGTTGTCCATGCGGATGGCAGGGCCCAGGGAGGCGATTCTCCACATGATCATCGGGAAAAATTTCGGCTGCACCCACTTTGTGATCGGCCACAATCACGGCTCTCCCGGGAGTGATACCAATGGTACCCCGTTTTACCCCTATGATGATACCTTGAACCTGGCCCAGGATGCCCAGCAGGAACTGGGTATTGAGGTGGTGTCTTTTGAAGAGATGGTTTACCTGCCCTTTGAAGATGAGTTCAAGGCCGCCTCCCAGGTGCCTGAAAACACGGACGCTATCTCTTTTACCGGCACAGATATTCAGCAACGGATTCGGGCCGGAAAAAAAGTCCCTGAATGGGCCAGCTTTCCCGAGGTGATTGCTGAACTTCAAAAATCCTATCCCCCGCCCAAATCCCAGGGATTTACCGTGTTTTTAACCGGGTTGTCCGGTGCCGGGAAATCCACCATTGCCAAAATCCTGTACTCCAAATTTCTGGAGGCCGGAACCCGGCCGGTTTCGCTGCTTGACGGTGATATTGTGCGGCGGAACCTGTCCAGCGAGTTGAACTTTTCACGGGAACACCGGGATATCAATGTGCGGCGTATTGGATTTGTGGCCGCAGAGATCAGCAAGAACCGCGGTATTGCCATCTGCGCGCCCATTGCCCCTTATGAAAAGACCCGGTCCGAGATCCGGCAGTCCATTGAACATTACGGCGGCTTTTTTGAAGTCCATGTCTCCACCCCCATCGAAGAGTGTGAAAAACGCGACCGCAAAGGCATGTATGCCAAGGCACGGGCCGGTCTTTTGAAAGGTTTTACCGGTGTGGACGATCCCTATGAAACCCCTGAGAATCCTGAACTCAGGATTGATACCTCAGGACTCACTCCGGATGAGGCCGCCCAGGAGGTCTTATTGTATATCAGTCAGAAAGGATTCATCTAACCCATGCGCAAAGGAATTGTCCTGGCCGGCGGTTCCGGCACCCGGCTCTATCCATTGACCTACTCGGTGAGCAAACAGCTTATGCCGGTCTATGACAAGCCCATGATTTACTACCCCTTGTCCACCCTGATGCTTGCCGGTATCCGGGACATCCTGATGATCACCACGCCCCATGATCAAGAAGCCTACCAAAAAGTTCTTAGAGATGGCTCCCAGTGGGGAATCTCCATTGAGTATGCCATTCAGCCCTCCCCGGATGGGCTGGCCCAGGCATTTATCATAGGCGAATCCTTCATTGAACAGGATCCGGTCACCCTGATTTTAGGGGATAATATATTTTATGGGGAGGGTCTTTCCAGAAGAACCCAGGAGATCGCCCGACAGGAAGAAGGCGCAACAGTCTTTGGATATTATGTCAAAGACCCGGAACGATACGGTGTGGTCTCCTTTGATGATCAATGGCAGGTTACCGGGCTTGAGGAAAAGCCGGAACAGCCCGAATCCAATTACGCTGTAACCGGGCTGTATTTCTATGACAATGATGTTGTTGAGATTGCCAAACAGATCA
>QZLA01000148.1 GCA_004796375.1 Desulfobacteraceae bacterium | reverse complement strand
TGTTGCCTGCTGCCGGGGTTTCCCTCAACTGTAAAAGCAGCGCCAATAGATGACGTGGTGTTCAATCCATCCGTATATGCCGCCAACCAGCCCCAGACCATCATGATTTTTCTCTATGGCGGTGCCAGCGAACTGGGCGGCAACTTCACCAATTACAACCAGTTCAAGAACCTCTCCCAGAGCAGTTACGAAGCGCATTTCAGGAGCGGGAACCTGGTGGCCACCCCCAATGGTTTCTGGGAACGGGCAGGGGGCACCACTATGGAGTCACTGCTTTCTGCAGGTGATCTGAGTGTGTTCCGCACATGCTTCAGCCAGGTGAGGTGGGATAACGGGAACCGTTCCCACGGCAGCTGTGTGGCCCAGAATCAGCGGGGCTCATTCAATGAGGATGCTGCCGGGATTTTTGCCAATCTGGGGCGGATCCTGAAACAGAACCATATTATCAACACCAACACCAGGCTGCCCTTTCTGACCATGGAGGGGGAATCCGGTTTTTTTGCCGGAGGGGATTTTGCAAGAGACCCCCTGGTGGAACCGATCAGCATGTCGGAGAATGTGGGCGACAATCCATTTCGGCGGTACTCAGAAAGAGACTATTCAGATGAGATGGATGCCCTTGCACAGCACTATAATCCGGAGGGTCAGATTAAGGATGCCTTTGAGCAGCGGATGGAGATGGAGGAATTTATAAACACCATAGATGATTTGCCGGATCCAGAACTAGGGACGAACAACTACGAGAACAACAGTTTTGCCCGGAAATTGAAAACAGCCATCAAGGTGATGGACTACAACCCTGATACCCGGGTGATATCCCTTGGCACATCAGGGCTCGGCGGATGGGATGATCACAATGATGCGGAAGAATACATGGACCGGATGGAGGGGCTGTTCCTGGCGCTGAAATCGGGCATGGCCCATATACGTTCCCTTGGCAAACGAGGTAAAATCAATATCATCGTCATGGGGGAGTTCGGCCGGGGGGTCAACCTGAACAGCGCCAACGGCTGGGATCATGGAAACCTCCAGACCGTTTTCGTACTTGGGGGAACCGACTATTTCTCCACCCCGGGCATCGTAGGGGAGACCGTGGTGGAAAATACCGGGTCGGTGAACCGCCTTTTTCTTCGGCCAAAAAGCGCCTCTTACTGGTTTGAACCCCTGAGCGTTGCCTCAACGATCTACTCGATTTACGGGGTGACCAACCCCCAGGTGCTCACCGATGGGAACCCGGTGATCTCACCGCTGGTTTGAGAGGCGAGAGATAAACCCAATAAGCACGATTGTCCCGGGTGGTGAAAGCCTGTAACGGGCCGGTATGGTTTTTATCAGGTCCGAATCACCTCATCGTACACCGACACCAGGAACAGGGTGGCCAGGGGCTGGCAGAACAGGGCCGTGATCATGAAAGAACTGCCCAATGCCGTGATGCCCCAGAATACGACAAACACAACGATATGATCCACCGTGTTTTCCCGGGTAACCGTGAAAAAGCTTTTCTTGAACGCATCGATGAGTCCGAATTTCCGGTCGGTCATGATGGGAATCATATACAGGGAGAAAAAAGAGGCCAGGAGCGCAAAAATAAATCCCGGCAGGACCAGCAGCAGAAAACCGATCAGGGTGATGATCAGGACGAGTATTCCGAAAATCAGTAATGGAAAAAACAGGTGCATCTGGGAAAAAATATCAGACGCTGACGGTTCCCTTCCTTCCCTGACCAGCAGCAGAAGGGCGTGCATATAGCCGGCCATGGCAACCGGTGCGAGAATTCCAAGGGAGATAACGCTGACGGCGACAAGCACCAAGGTGATAATCAGCAGGGGGACAATATGGCTCAGGGTATGATTCCAGGCCGTTTCAATATGGGTTTTGATATCCATCTTTACCTCGTAAGAATTAAGTTTTTAAAAGCCTGGAACATGGTAATCAAAAACAGGTGGTTTCGTCAACCATTGATCAAAGAAAATTACCTTGACAAAATATGGCTTTCAAGACCATATAATTAAGTTGGTTTAGATATGATACATAAAAAAAAATGGAGGATTTAAATGAACATTCCCGTAACCGAGGTTCCGCAAAAGGGAACCCGGCCTGATGATGCATCTCTGGGCTTTGGCCAGATTTTCACCGATCATATGTTCGTCATGAACTATGAAGAGGGGAAAGGGTGGTTCAATCCCAGAATTGAACCGCTGCAAGACATGTCGCTGTCTCCGGCTGCTATGGTCTATCATTACGGCCAGGCGATTTTTGAAGGGCTCAAGGCCTACAAGTCCAATGATGGAAAAACACTGCTGTTCAGGGCGAGGGATAATTTTAAACGTATGAACCGGTCCGCCAAAGGGCTGTGTATCCCGGAAATCGATATCGATTTTGTAATGAATGCGTTAAAACAGCTGCTCAAAGTTGAAGATCAATGGATTCCCGAAACCCTGGGGACCTCCCTTTATATTCGCCCGACCATCATTGCCACGGATCCGTTTCTGGGTGTCCGCTCCAGCTTCACATTCACTTTTTTCATTATCCTGTCGCCGGTGGGGGCTTACTATGCCGAAGGGTTCAACCCGGTGAAAATATGGGTATCCAAAGATCATGTCAGGGCCGTGAGAGGCGGTGTGGGCGAGTACAAAACCGCGGGTAATTACGCAGCCAGCCTGATCGCATCTGAAAAGGCCAAAAAAGAGGGGTATGCCCAGGTCATGTGGTTGGATGCCATTGAGCGGAAGTATATCGAAGAGGTCGGTGCCATGAATATCTTTTTCCTCATGAACGATGAGCTGGTCACGCCGAACCTGAGCGGCAGCATTCTGCCCGGTATCACAAGGGATTCAGTGATTTCACTGGCCCGTGAGTGGGGGATGACGGTATCCGAGCGGTTGATTTCGGTTGAAGAGGTGTTCAATGCCCATGCCAATGGTGAGCTCAAAGAGGTGTTCGGATCCGGCACCGCCGCAGTCATATCTCCGGTCGGCGAGATCAAATATGGTGATCAGAAGATACAGATCGGTGACGCAAAACCGGGACCGGTGGCGGTGAAGTTTTATGATGCACTAACCGATCTCCAGTATGGAAAAGCCAACGATACTCAAGGCTGGGTGGAAGTGGTTGAATAAGCCGGGCCGTAACACCAATCCTTTCAGGCGATACTTTTTTTATTTCCTGATATGAACGAGCGCTCGGTCAAGTTTGAGGGGCGCTCGTTCCAACATTCAACAGAATTGGAGATATCATGGCACAGCAAAAAGGACTTATTCCGACAGGAAAGCGCATCAGGCGCGCACGGTTGGATAAGAAGATATCTTTGGATACCATGGCCAATGAAACCGGCCTGTCCAAGGAGCGGATCAAGAAGATTGAAGCCGGGGAACAGATCCCATCGGTCGGGACCCTCCTTCAGATGTCCAGGGCATTGGGAATCGATTCCAATGTGCTGCTCAAAGAGCAGGACGATACGGCCCAGGAACGATCCGAAGCTTACAGCAAGCGGACGGATAACTATGCCTATACCTCACTGACCCCGGGGGCCGAGGATAAACACCTCAAGGCGTTCAGGATTGTTGTCAAGGCCGAACAGCACCATGCCGGCGTTGGTTTTCAGCATGAGGGCGAAGAGTTTGTTTACGTGCTCAGCGGGAGTGTAGAGGTCAAGGTTGGGGAAAATCACAATGTCTTAAAACAGGGAGATGCACTTCATTTTAATTCAGCCGTGAAGCATGACCTCCGGAATGTGGGTAAAGAGGATGCGGAGTTGATTGTGGTAGTATACGCCCCCTAAATGCAGGTATCAGGTAAAGGAGCTAATCATGCTATTTAAACTTACCGATGAACAGTTAATGATTCAGAATATGGTCAGGGAGTTTTCAAGAAAGGTTGTGGCTCCCACGGCTGCGGACCGGGATAAAACCAAAGAATTCCCGGCAGATATTTTTGCCCAGATGGGAGAGCTTGGACTGATGGGCATGTTGATTCCCGAAGCCTATGGCGGCGAAGGTGCCGATACCGTGAGCTACGTTTTGGCATTATCGGAAATCGCCTATTCCTGTGCATCCGTTTCGGTGGTGATGTCGGTGCAGAACTCCATCGTATGCGAAAGCCTCTTTAAATTTGGAACAGAAGAACAGAAACAGGAATACCTGGTTCCCCTGGCATCGGGAGAGATGATCGGTGCGTTTGCACTGACCGAACCTGACGCCGGCTCAGACCCGGTCAGCCAGGAAGCAACTGCGCTGAGGGACGGGGATGATTATATTATAAACGGCACCAAGCGTTTCATCACTTCGGGCGCCAACTCCAAAGTGGTTCTGGTAACGGCAAAAACTGACCCGGGTGCCGGTCACAAAGGGATCAGCGCATTTATCGTTCCCAAGGGCACAAAGGGTTTAGTGGTGGGGCATGTCGAGGATAAAATGGGGCTGCGGGCCTCAGATACCACCGACCTGATTTTTGAAGACTGCCGTGTTCCTAAGAGCCAGATGCTGTCAAAAGAGGGGGATGGGTTTAAGATTGCCATGTCAGGTCTCGATGCCGGAAGAATCGGGATTGCGGCACAATCCCTGGGCGTGGCCCAGGCTGCATTTGACGCGGCAGTCAAGTATGCCAAGAAACGCAAGCAATTCGGAACATCGATCAGCAAGCACCAGGGAATCCGTTTTCAAATTGCAGACATGGCCACGCAGATTGAGGCGGCCAAGCAACTGGTATTATCTGCCGCTTCCATGAAGGACAGACAGATCACCTATTCCAAGGAGGCTTCGATTGCCAAGCTGTTTGCGTCTGAGATGGTCAACCAGATCACGGCCCGGGCCATTCAAATCCACGGCGGATACGGATTTACCAAGGATTATGATGTGGAGCGCTTTTATCGGGATGCCCGTGTATTTACCATTTATGAAGGAACGTCCGAGATCCAGCGAATCGTGATCTCCAATCACGTTTTAAAGGATAAGCGAAAGCCTTAACCGGCTGCCGTGAATCAGGAGGTCTAAGATTTTCAGGAACTTGTAATTTCTGCTTGACAAGAGGCGATATTTTTGAAATCTAGAAGAACACAGCAAATTTAATTATCGCATAATCTTTTATCGTATTTGTTTGCTTTCATCCGATTCAAAGGACACTTTTGTAAACCTTCATTTCGAGTAACGGGATAGCTATGAAAGCAGAAAATTTTCAAGAAGTTTACCTGAAGGATTTCCCCCAGAATGACTTTTTTGATCATTTGAAAAAGGGAACAGGTTTTTATCAGAAAAACAATTTTGGCCGGGCCATAGAGGAGTTTACCGAGGCGGGACTGGTATACTCCTTTTTCCCGGTGGGATCTGAATGGATCTCCGGGAAAATCTCCTACAAGGGACACATCCAGATGATACCATTCCTGTATCTGTTATACATCATTCAGAGTAAACAGTTATCCGGGGTGGGGATTCTCCAGTATCAGACCCAGAAGCGAAAGTTCATTTTCCAGCATGGTCTTCTCGTACGTGCGGCCTCGGCGGACAGAAAGGACCGGATCGGCAATTACCTGATCCGCAAGGATGCCATGACGGCCCAAGAGTTGGATGAACATGACCGGGAAGCCAAAAAGATGAGAAAACGCATCGGCACCTACCTGGTATCCAAGAAACTGATATCTCAGAAAACACTCAATGAGTTGCTGGCACTCCAGACCGAAGAGATCTATTCAAGGGCCATGCTCTGGAAAGACGGGTATTTCTTTTTCAAGGAGATGGAGACGAAGGAGCATCCCTGTGTCAATTACACTCCCTTGAAAATGGCGCTGAACTCCAGTGTCAGGGGGTTCCATTTCAAGGATTTCAGAAAAGAGATTCCCAACAACAAGATCATTTTCAAGCCAACATCGCATGCAGCCAAGGATAAAGAGAAAATCATGAACCAGCTGGATGCCAATGACCAGTTTATTTTTTACCTGGTTGACGGCACCCGAAACATCGAGCAGCTGATCCAGTTCAGCGGCAACGATGAGATGTCGGTGATCAATATGCTCTATAAACTGTGTTCATTAGGGCTGGTCCGCAAGACAAAGGAGATCCGGGAGTATGAGGACAAGGCCTTTAATGAAGTGCAGATGATCCTTGGCGTACTGTTCGATATCTATTATATTGTCGTGAATGAACTGACCGAGGAACTGGGTAAGCACGGCAGGGAGATGATCAGGGCAACCCAGAGTGCCCTTGGCGAAGAACATGGCATTATTTTCAACAATATTGACCTTGAAAACCGGGAAAGTATGCAGGTCAATACGATTTTAAAAAATATATCGGTCCACTTTCCCTATGCCCAGAAACGCTACCTGTTTATCGATGCGTTTCTGGAGGTTTTCAGAAACAGCCTGGCAGAACTGAAAAAATACCTGGGGCTTGGCCTGCGAAGTAAGACCATCAGACAGATGAAACTCATCATCGAGAATCTGGAGCGGTTTTCAATCAACACAGACCTCAAATCCTATATGATAAAGAATCTAAGACAATTGATTAATTAATCAGGAGGAATAATGGCTGATCTCAACTATGGTAGTTTGACACTGACCCTACTGTTTTTTATTACCATCGCCATTTATGTTTTGATCATCATCATTTTCATGACGGCCCGGAGAAAGTATCAGGGCGGCGTCATCGAAAAAGTGATAAATATGATTATTTCCACCATCGGCTTCATGTTGGTATCTGATATCGCACTGCTTCTGGCACCGGTATATGGTTTCGATATCAGTTACCAGGTTCATGTGGTTTTCAAAATCATTGCCATGACCCTTCTGGCCACGGGTGGCTTGAAATTTTTTATCCGGTAAGGCCGGCAGGGTTAATCGGCGAACTGATAAATATTAAATACCGCGCCATTGATATTGGATTCGGATATAATCATGTTCATCAGCTTGGTTTTCGCATTATCCGGATCCGATTCCGTCAATTCTATTTTGTGTGACAGAAGCGAGGTGACTTTCCCTTCCTCCAGAACAATAATGCCGTGCTTGTCAATTTTGATAAAATCAAAATGGATGTATCCGCTAAAGTGGGTCGACTGCATTTTCTCCAGGAATTTGGGTATATCACTGAAATCGGAGTGCAGGTCCTTGTGGAGCACCTCGCACTCGGTATGGTAAATTTTGGTAAAGATGCCGGCCAGTTCGGTACTCAACTCATATATCGATAACGTACTGCTTTCATCGCTGGCTGCGGCAGCCGCTAGAATATCGTTTACCGGCATAGGAATGCCGATTTTGTCCGTCACCTCTTTACTCGCCGCCGCAACGACATCTCCCTCATCGATCAGGATCAGATAAAGCACATCATTATCCTGAATCTTGACGTACCCGGTAAACTGATGATTCTTCAAGAACAGCAGCAACCGGTCGGCATTGACAAAAAAGGAGTTGAGTTCCTCCCAGACCGGTGTTCCTCTATGGAATAGCATATGGACCTCCAGACATCATGATTTGATTCGTACAGGTTGTCGGATGAATCAGGATTCGCCAAAAAGCTTATTCGCATATTGTACATCTTCTGGGCAAAAAATAAATAGACATTTTGCATCTTGCCCGGAAACCGATCCATAAACATAATTAATATTGATCTCTTCCTCCCCCAGGCGCCGGGTTAGTTTGGCAAATTCACCGGGTTTATTGGTGATATCAATCGCCACCACCTCTTTGGTATCAAACAGGTAGTCTCCCTGCCTAAGGAGTGTCACTGCCTGATCCGGATTGTCTACCAGAAGCCGGATCAGTGCGAACTGGGCGGAATCCATCCTGATGGAGGCATAGTTGGCAGATGAAGCCAACTTCTTAAGCGATTTTCCCCTGGCCTCAAACAGGCTCTGGACATAGGCAGACGCATCCTGGATCGTGATTGCATCAATATTGATGTTTTGATCGCCAAACAGGGCGCACAGTTTGGCAAGTTCGCCGGGAACATTTTTCAAAAAAAGAGAAATTTCGATTCTGATCATCTTAAGCAGCCTCCTATCAGTTTTTACGGACGATTAACTTTGCCGGGCAATGTTTACCCCTTCGTCAAATGCGTCCATATTTAACGGAATGATTTTGGGTTTAGATGAAAACTCTTCTTTTACACATTCTTTCAAAATATCCAGATCCACCAGTTTACTTTTTGCCGCAAAAGAACTCAAGGCAATGATATTCGCACATTTTACGGATCCGACCTTGATGGCGGCATCATTGGCCGGTACGATCAGTTCCGTGATATCCTCGCGATTGCTTCTGACCGGGATCAGGGATGAGTTGATCAGGATGATACCGTCCGGTTTGATATCATTGGCAAATTTTTCAAGGGACGGCCGGTTCATGGCAACCAGGTGGGTGGGGTTTTTAATGATCGGGGAACCAATCAGCCTGTCACTGATCACCACCGTGCAATAGGCGGTTCCACCCCTCATTTCGGGACCGTATGAGGGAATCCAGGCGACCTGGGATCCCTGTTTCATGGCAGCGTAGGCCAGAAGCTTGGCGCTGAGTAGTATTCCCTGGCCCCCAAATCCTGCGAATTTTATTTCAGTCTGCATGTGTGTCTCCAAGATGCAATGGTTAATCTTCGTCCGGGGTTTTGTAATCACCCAGCTCATAATAGGGAAGCAGCGTATCTTCAGCCCACTTCAAGGAATCCACCGGGGTGAGTCCCCAGTTTGTCGGGCAGGTGCTGACCACTTCAACAAAGCTGAAACACCGGTTTTCCACCTGGTATTCAAATGCTTTCTTAATCGCTTTCTTTGCCTTGTTGACCTGCTGGGGTTTCAAAACAGCCTGGCGGGTAACATAGGCCGGGGTCACCAGGTTGCCCAGGAGATTGGCCATACGGACCGGCATGCCTGTCAGGTCAGTATCTCTTCCTGTCGGTGCTGTGGTTGCCCGTTGACCGGGCATGGTGGTTGGAGCCATCTGCCCGCCGGTCATACCGTAAATGGCATTATTGATAAAAATGGTGGTGAATTTTTCACCCCGGTTTGCCGCATGGATGATTTCACCCATACCGATACTCGCCAGGTCACCGTCTCCCTGGTAGGTAAACACGACCAGGTCGGGACGGACCCGCTTGATACCGGTGGCCATGGCAGGTGCACGGCCGTGGGCCGCTTCCTGGAAGTCACAATTAAAATAGTTATATGCCAGTACCGCACACCCGACGGGTGCGATCCCAACGGTTCTCTCTCTGATGCCAAGCTCATCAATGGCTTCGGCCACAAGCCGGTGAATGATACCATGGGTACATCCCGGGCAGTAGTGGGTCATATTATCACTTAAGGGCTCCGGCTTTGCAAATGCTTTTCCCATCTATTTTCTCCTAAACCTTAACATTATTTGAGTGAATCTTTTACCACCTGAACAATGGCTTCAGGGGTCGGGACATCACCGCCGCATTCACCGTACCAGTGAACCGGGCGCTGGCCTTTCACGCACCGTTCAACATCCTCTACCATCTGTCCCATGCTCATTTCAATGCTGAGAACGGATTTGCAGCTTTCTTTGTTGGCTGCATCAAAAATGGCTTTCTCGGGGAACGGGAAGAGGGTTTTGGGCCTGAGCATGGCCACTTCAAGGCCTTCGGCTTTCATGGTGTCTATGGATGTCCGACATACACGGCTCATGGTGCCGTAACTGATGATGAGGGCCTGATAATCCGTATCCGCGTTGTAAAGCTCGAACTGGACCTCTTCTTTTTTCATCTGCTCATATTTGGCTTTCAGTCTCAGGTTGTTGTTGTTGAGTTCCTGGGGATCCAGAAACAGGGATTTAACCAGGTTGCGCGTATCGCTTTTCCGGGTGCCCATCCCGTTGGTGGCCCAGTCATCCTTATTGGTCGGTTCGGTTTTCAGGTCATCCCTGAACTCTACCGGTTCCATCATCTGGCCGATCAGGCCGTCACCGAGGATCATGATCGGTGCCCGGTACTTTTCAGCCAGCGTGAATGCCTGCATGGTCATCTCAACCGCTTCCTGGACACCATCCGGCGCCAGTACCAGCAGCCGGTAATCTCCGTGGCCGCCGCCTTTGGTCGCCTGGAAATAGTCGCCCTGGGAGGGCAGAATACCGCCCAGGCCGGGACCGCCCCTGACAATATTGACAAATACTGCCGGGCAGTGGGCTGCGGCAATATAGGAGATCGCTTCACTCATCAGGCTGATGCCCGGGCTTGAAGAGGTGGTCATGACCCGTTCTCCGCACCCGGCAGCGCCGAATATCATATAACCTACCGCCACTTCACTTTCACCCTGCACAAAGACACCATCCACTTCCGGCAGCCTTTTGCAAAGATACTCAGCCACTTCAGACTGCGGGGTGATGGGATATGCAAAATAGTTTTTACAGCCGGCTCGAATGGCGGCTTCACCTATCGCTTCATTTCCTTTCATTAACACTTTAGCCATGTTGTATTCCTTACCTTGGTTTCTAAGCGGTTTCGTTTTCTGTCTCGACAATAGTAATGGCGACATCCGGACACATGATACAGCAGATGCTGCATTTTATGCAGTCTTCAGGTCTGGCCTGGAAAACCGGGAAGTGGCCTTTGGCATTGACCTTGTCAGAAATCTCAAGTACATTCTTGGGGCAGAATTTCACGCAGAGTCCGCAGCCCTTGCATCGTTCAGATTCAACAATATGTTTGTATGCCATCTAAGTTACTCCTTCTATCAGTTTCAAGCCGTTCAATTGGTAACGGCGGTTATTTCTTCCAGGGTGGAACGAGGTTGCGTGTAATCGGTAAAACCGGGCAACCAAAGCGCTCCGGGTCCAATTCCGGAACCAGGTGTTCCGGTGCGGTGACAAACACCAAAGGCAGATCCGCGGCCTTTGCCAGTTCCATGGTCATATCATACCCGTGATAAATGGTGTCAACACGGGTTTCATCAATGACGTTTGCATTCGAAATAAAACCAGTGACCGGCAGTTTGCCGGATGCCTCAATTTCCTGTTTGATCCTGAGGCACCCTTCCACAT
>QZLA01000378.1 GCA_004796375.1 Desulfobacteraceae bacterium | reverse complement strand
TGTTGAGTGTGTCGAAAACCGGCTCATGATCCAGTATGACCTTTGGAACGGATGTGCCGATCCCGATGGATGGGTCCCACTGATCCGCAGAGAAGATCTTGAACTGCTGGATAATGCTGTTGGACAGCAGCTGCTCTGCCAGGGTTGTCATATCCTCCAGTGTCAGGTGGCTGCCTTTGATGCAGTACCGGATGGAGGTGTAGATATCCTCACCAGCTGAAAACTCATATCCCAGGAGGTCGGTGATGGCTTCCTTGGCCGTACTGCCCGGATTGTCTCTGACACCCGGTCGGAATCCGATCCAGATGCACCAGTCAAAATCGATATCCAGAGGTGTGAGTGAAGATACCTGGGTAACCGGGTTGGTAAAAACCTCTTCGCGAACCCGTGAAAGCTGATCCTGTGCCAGCCCGGAGTCGATGGAGATCAAATTGATGCACCGGGCATCGTCAATCCGGATGTCAAAATAGGTCTTGGCCTTGTGGATCAAGGCTGCGGCCTGGGCATCCTTTAAATCCGGTTTTAAAGCGATTTCAATGCAGGAAATCATATTAGCCACCATTTATTAACCTTGAAATATCATTATAGAAAACAAACACCATGAGTATGAGCAGCATGGCCATCCCCATCTGGGTCAGTATGCCGCGGACCCTTTCGTTGACCGGGCGGCGTGTAATGGCTTCAATGGCAAAAAACATCAGATGCCCGCCGTCCAGCACAGGAATGGGGAACAGGTTGATCAACCCGATACTGATGGAGATAATGGCAATAAAACTGACAAAATCCACCATACCGGCTTTGGCCTGTTTACCCGCTTCCTTGGCGATCATGATGGGGCCGCTCAGGTTATCCAAAGACAGATTGCCGGTGATCATGCGGCCCACGGAAATGATGGTCAGACGGATGATCATATAATTATTGGACAGGGAGTGGCCCATGGCCTGGAACGGGTTCAGGCGTTTATGAAAAAACTCTCCTGACGTAGAAATGCCGATCAGGTATCGCTGGGTATCCTGACCCAACTCATCTTTACCCGGGCCGATTCTCGGCATTACCGTCACCGGAACACGGCTGTCACCCCGCTCGAGCAGGATGTTCATGGGTGCCCCGTTTCCCTGCCGGATGATCGAAGATACCTGATCGAAGGAATCGATGGGTTTTCCGTCGATCTCAAGGATGATGTCCCCGGGCTGTATGCCGGCTTCAAATGCCGGTGACTCGTCAAACACCTTGCCAATTTCAGGGGTGGACAGGTAGATACCGGAAAACTGGTAAAACAGGTAGAAAATCAATATGCCCAAAAGAAAATTAAACACCGGTCCGGCAGCCACAATCAGGCTTTTCTGGAGCAGTGTCTTATGGGTGAAGGAGATCGAGCGGTCTTCCTCGCTCAGTCGGGCACCGGGTTCATCCCCGACCATCTTTACGTATCCGCCCAAGGGGATCGCTGAGATACAGTACTCGGTGATCCCTTTTTTTCTCTTGAATACTTTTGGGCCAAAGCCCAGAGAAAACACCTGGATACCGACATTGCACCACCGGGCAACCAAAAAATGTCCGAGTTCGTGGATGAAGACAACTATACCTAAGACAACTAATAATGCAATAACTGGGTGACTCATTTTTCCCTCAAGATTCAATCATGGCAACGGCCGTTTCCCTGGCCCATTGATCAGCCTCAATAATACTAGAAAGATCGGGATTGTCAATTAATCGATGCTGTTCCATACAGTGGGAGATGATGCTAAAAATATCGGGAAAACCAATGGTATGCCCGAGGAATGCACTGACCGCGACCTCATTGGCGGCATTCATGACTGCCGGAAGCGTCCCCTTTTTCGTACAGGCTTCAAACGCAAAGGTCAGGGAGGGGAACCTTGTGGTGTCGGGCTTCTCAAACCTGAGCGACTGGAGGGCAAAAAAATCGGGAAACTGCACCTGAATATCCAAACGGTGGGGATAAGACAGTGCATAGGAAATGGCGGCCTTCATGTCCGGTTCGCCCATCTGTGCGATAATCGACCCGTCCCGGAATCCCACCATGGAGTGAACAATGCTCTGGGGATGGATCACCACCTCGATCTGGGACGGGGACAGATCAAACAGGTGAACGGCCTCAATAACCTCAAGCCCTTTATTCATCAGCGTGGCCGAATCGATGGTGATTTTGCTGCCCATATCCCAGGTGGGATGATTCAATGCATCCGCAGGTTTCAAGTCTTTGAATGCAGTTTGCCCGGTATTCCTGAACGGGCCGCCCGATGCAGTCAGGAACACCCGGGTCATGTCCTTGTCCTGCTGACCCTGCAGGCACTGGAATATGGCTGAATGCTCACTGTCCACCGGAAGGATATCCACCTGGTTCTCCCTGGCACGCTGCATGACCAGTTCACCGGCCATGACCAGGGTTTCCTTGTTGGCCAGGGCAATTTTCTTTTTTGCATCGATCGCGGCAAGGGCCGGAAGCAAACCTGCCGCACCGACCATGGCCAGCAGAACGGTATCTGCCTGGTCGTAGGCTGCCGCATCCTGGTATCCTTCTTGGCCGTAGACAATTTCAGGGCAGTATCTGTTTTTCAGGTGTTCGGCCAGCAGTCCTGCTATCTGCTCATCAATCACAGCCACTAGGTCAGGTTCGAAGGTTTCGATCTGCCGGCACAACAATGACACATTGCTGGCTGCGGTCAACACGCGGACATTAAAGCGGTCCGGATGGAGCTTGACAATATCCAGCGCACTTTTTCCGATGGACCCTGTAGAGCCCAGGATGGCCAAATGTTTCATATGATAAATACCAGATAAACATAAATCACGGGAATGGCAAACAGCAACCCGTCGATTCTGTCAAGCATTCCTCCGTGACCGGGAAGTATTTTTCCTGAGTCTTTGATCCCTCCGGCACGCTTCAATGCCGACTCGAACAGGTCACCGATCTGACCGGCCACGGCAAGGATGGCGGCACAGGGTATGGCTTTAAGCGCCAGGAGCGCCTCCTGAAAATAGAGCAGGTTGAACACCGCCCCCACGATCACCGAGGCCACAATCCCGCCGATTGAGCCTTCAATGGTTTTGTTGGGGCTGATACTGGGCGAAAGGGAGCGTTTGCCCATATAGGTGCCTGCATAGTAGGCACCGGTGTCATTTGCAAAAATGATGATCAGCAGCCAGATGATCCAGAACATGCCGTGGTCCATCTCCCGTATGAATACCAGAAGACTCAGGGACAGCGGCACATACACGATTCCCAGCACCTGTTTGGCAACCATATCGATAATGTTGTCATTGGTGGAAAACTTCGACAGGACCGACAGGGAAAGCGCCAGAAGATTGAGCAGAAATACCGACAGGATCACCTGCCACGAACCGCTGAAGGCGGATATGGGAAGGACGGCGGAAACGGCATAGGTCACGGTTCGAATGTTCAGGGGCAGTGTGTGATCCGGACTGTTTTCTCCCTGTGCCGGAATCACAATGGCCAGATACTCATGGACGGTCAGGATCGACACCACGACAATCAGTGCAGCCAGCATCCATGCCGGCCCCTTGATCAGGATGGCCAGTAAAAAGGGGAGCAGGATGACTGCTGTGATCCATCGTTTAAGTTGCTGCATTATACTTTACCGAATCTTCGGTCCCGCTGCTGGTAGTTTTTGAGTATCTCTATAAATTCCTGCCGGGTAAAATCGGGCCAAAAGGTCTGTGAAATATAGATTTCAGCATAGGCGATCTGCCACAGCAGAAAATTACTGATCCGGTATTCCCCGCTGGTCCGGATCAACAGGTCCGGATCCGGCAGGTTGCTGGTGTACAGGTGGTCGGAAATGGATTGGGTGGTCACCTTGTCAGGGCTGATCATCCCGGATTTTACCTTCTGGGCAATGCTTTTGACCGCGGTGGTGATCTCTTCTCTGGCACCATAGCTCAAGGCCAGGTTCAGGGTCATGGCTGTGTTGGAAGCGGTCACGCGCATGGTGGTATTGATCTCGGCCTGTACATCCTCCGGCAGGCGGTGTTTCTGGCCGATAACGTTGAACCGGATCCCCTTTTCCAGGAGTTCGGCCCGTTCTGAAATAATAAATTTCTTCAGCAGGGACATGAGCGCCTTGACTTCAGCTTTGGGGCGTTCCCAGTTTTCAGTGGAAAACGCGTAAAGGGTCAGGTTGGAAATGCCCAGTTCCCTGCAGGCGGTCACAATGGTTCGAACCGTTTCAGAACCTTTTTCATGGCCCTTGACACGGTTCATCATCCGTTGTTTTGCCCAGCGGCCGTTTCCATCCATGATGATGGCCACATGGGCGGGAAGTGTGTCAGGATTCAAGCCCAAATCCTGATGGTTGTTAGACTTCAAGAATTTCCTTTTCTTTTTCAGCAAACATCTCGTCTAACTTCTTGATATACTGATCGGTCAGATCCTGGACCTGTTTTTGGGTCTTGAAGCTGTCATCTTCTGAGATCTCACCCTCTTTCTGGAGATCCTTGAGATTGTCATTGGAGTCCCTTCTGATATTCCGGACCGCCACACGGTATTCTTCGCAGGTCTGGCTGACAGATTTGGCAATCTCTTTTCTTCTCTCCTCGGTCAACGGCGGAATGGCAATGCGGATCAGCTTCCCGTCATTGGACGGTGTCAGGCCCAGATTGGCCTTTAGAATCGCTTTTTCCACTTCATTCATTACGCTGACATCCCACGGTTTGACCGTGAGCAGGCGGCTTTCCGGGACAGATATGGATGCCATCTGGCTCAGTGGTGTGGGGGTTCCGTAATAGTCCACTTTCACCCCGTCAAGCAATGCCTGTGAAGCCCTGCCGGTTCTGACCGTTGACAGTTCCTTTTCAAACGCCTTCAGGGATTTTTCCATCCGGTCCTTGGTTTCGTCTATCACTTCATTGATCATAATGCACCCCGGTTAAGCTTGAATTCTAGTTGTTATAGATCTGGGTTCCCACATCCTGACCCAGAACCGCTTTGTAGATATTGTCGGCGGCATGCAGGTCAAAAACCTTGAGCGGCAGATCATTCTCCATGGCCAGCGAAATGGCGGTCATATCCATGACATGAAGCTGTTTTTCAATCACTTTCATATAGGACAGGGATTCAAACTTCACGGCATCATCATGAATGGCCGGATCCTTGTCATATACGCCGTCAACCTTGGTGGCCTTGAACAGAATTTCCGCCTTGATCTCATGGGCCCTGAGTACCGCAGCCGTATCTGTTGTAAAATAGGGATTGCCGGTACCGGCCGCAAAAATAACAATCCGCCCCTTTTCCAGGTGGCGGATTGCTTTTCTGCGGATAAACGGCTCGGCAATTTTATTCATGGCAATGGCTGTCTGAACCCGTGTCGGCATGTCATACTTTTCCAATGCGTCACACAGGGCCAGACTGTTGATTACCGTTGCGAGCATCCCCATATTGTCAGCAGAGGTTCTGTCCATGCCGGCAGAACTGCCGGCCACACCCCGGAATATGTTACCCCCGCCGACAACTATGGTAACCTCAACGCCGAGTTCATGGACTTTTTTGATTTCCTGAGCCACATACGCAATCATCTCAGGCATGATCCCGAAACCCTGATTTCCCATCAGGGCCTCACCGCTTAACTTGATTAAAACCCTTGAATACTTCGGCGTTGTCGTCAATTTGCTATTCTCCTAATTGAAAACGTGCAAATCTTTTGATCTGAATATTCTCACCAATTTTACCAATGGCTTCCTTGAGAACATCTTCGATGGTCATCTGGGGATCTTTGACATACTGCTGGCTCATCAGGCAGACATCTTTGTAGTACTTCTGAACCTTGCCTTCAACAATCTTGTCAATGATATTTTCCGGTTTACCCTCTTTGATGGCCAGGGCTTTATAGATTTCACGCTCTTTTTCAACCGATTCTGAAGGCACATCTTCGGGATTCAGACCAACCGGGCTGGCCGCGGCGATATGCATGGCAATGTTCTTTGCAAATGCCTGGAAATCCTCTGTTTTGGCAACAAAATCAGATTCGCAGTTGACCTCCAGGAGCACACCCAGCTTGGCACCGGTGTGAATGTAGGAATAGATGACCCCCTCTGAGGTAGCGCGGCCGGATCTCTTTTCCGCCTTTGCAAGGCCTTTCTTTCTGAGCAGTTCAATTGCCTTTTCCACGTTACCTTCAGCTTCTTTAAGCACTTTTTTACAATCCATGATACCTGAGCCGGTTTTATCCCTGAGCTCTTTTACCATTGCTGCGGATATTTCAGTCATTTTATATGCTCCTTAATAAACTTCCTTAAACTTCTTCGGTTTTTTCCTCAACGGCAGTGGTTTTTCTCTTGATCTTTTCAACCACGGGGCCGTCGGTGCCGTCTGATACCACTTCTCTTTCCACACCGGCCGCTGCCTGTTCAACGCCTGTTTCCTCTTCAACCATTTCCTTGTCAGTACCGGCCTGCTGTCTTTCATCATAGCGCTGGCGGCCTTCAATGAATGCATCGGCGATCCGGGATGCAAACAACCGAATAGAACGAATGGCATCGTCGTTGCCCGGAATCACATAATCGATGTCATCCGGATCACAATTGGTATCTACAACTGCCACTATGGGTATATTCAGCCGTTTGGCCTCTTTAACAGCAATGGTTTCATTTTTGGGATCAATGATAAACAATGCACCGGGCATGTTTTTCATGTTGCTGATACCACCGATATCAAACTCAAGCTTGGTTCTTTCCTTGAGCATTTTGGCCTGTTCTTTTTTAGGATAACTTTCAATGGTACCGTCGTTTTCAATGGAATTTAAAAAGTGGTACCGTGAAATATTGTTCTTGATGGTCTGGAAGTTGGTCAGCATGCCGCCCAGCCAACGGTTCTGAACATAGAAGGTTTCAGCGCGGTTGGCTTCTTCATAAATCGCTTCGCTGGCCTGTTTTTTGGTCCCGACAAACAGGATATCCTTACCCTTTTCGGCCACGCCGGCGATAAAGTCGTGAGCTTCTTTGTAAAGTTTGACCGTCTGCTGCAGGTCAATAATGTAAATGCCGTTTCTTGCACCAAAGATGTACTTTTTCATCTTCGGATTCCAACGTTTGGTTTGATGTCCGAAATGGACACCTGCTTCGAGCAATTCTCTGATCGTAATGTAAGCCATTTTTACTCCAAATTTCAATTCATGGTTTTGTCCACCACCTGCATCGCCCCGTAAAACCTAACTTTTTCAAGCAACCGGTCCCCAGTCCGCAGGTGTGAGTTTTTATCCAACAAAAAATCCTAATTTATATATCAAAAAAGCGCCCCAGGATCAATTCTTTTTTTCTAAAACCGCCACCCGGTCATGGCCTGCCAAATCCTTGACAAACCTGCATGATCCGTAGCACGGAAAGCGCTTGACAAGGTCCGTCATCAAGCCTTTCTGGTCAAATCCCATCTCAAAGAGCAGGACACCGGAAGGCGTCATCACCTCATGGGCTGCAGCCATTATCCTGACAAAGGCATCCGATCCGTCATTTCCGCCATCCAGAGCCAGTATGGGCTCAAACCCCTGTACCTCAGGCTGCAGGGACAGAATCTCTCCGGTGGGGATATAGGGTGGGTTGGAGACGATAATATCGAAAAAGGGCTGGCGTTTCACCGCATCCAGCCAGGACCCGTTAAAGAGATGAACTGCATGGGGGGCATGATGCCGGATATTGGATGCTGCGACACCCAGGGCAGTTTTAGAGATATCACTTGCGAAAAACCGGTGACGCTTCACCCCTTCACCCGGGCGGGCTGCGGCAATGGAAGTGATCAGGGCACCGGATCCCACACCCAGTTCGAGGATATTCAACCAGGAGGTAGGATGCGCCTTACGGTCGATCACCCCGAGGGTTTCCTCCAGCAGGGTTTCGGTATCCGGTCTCGGGATCAGCACCCCGGGTGCCACCTCGAAATCAAACTCATAAAACCCTTTTTGACCGGTAATGTAGGCCACGGGTTCCCGGTTCTTCCGGCGCTGGATCAGCGCCTTGTATTCCGACAGCTCCTCGGGATTCAACGGCTTGTCATACTGGAGATAGAGATCCAGCCGCTTGATACCCAGGCTGTGGGCCAGCAATACCTCGGCCGTCAGCCGGGGACTGTCGATGTCATGGGATTTAAAGTAGGACGTGGTCCAGGTGAGAATGGAAAATACGGTCCAATCAGCCAATGTCCTGAAGCGCCTGTGCCTGATTATAGGTTTTCAGCTCGTCGACAATGGCCTGGATATCCCCCTCCATAATGCTGTCCAGCTTATACAGGGTCAGGCCGATACGATGGTCGGTCATGCGGCCCTGGGGATAGTTGTAGGTCCGGATACGGCCGCTTCGGTCCCCCGACCCAACCTGGTCCTTCCGTTCAGCAGCCCTTTTCTGCTCCTCTTCTTGGATCTTGGCGTCAAACAGCCTGGCCTTGAGGACATTCATGGCCTTGGCCTTGTTCTTGTGCTGGGATTTTTCATCCTGACAGGTGGCCACAACCCCTGTGGGAAGATGGGTTATCCGGACAGCAGAGTCTGTTGTGTTGACCGACTGACCGCCGGGCCCGGAGGATCTGAACACATCGATTTTAAGATCTGCAGGATTGATGTCAATATCTACATCTTCGGCTTCAGGCAGCACGGCAACGGTCACGGCAGAGGTGTGCACACGCCCCTGGGCTTCTGTTTCAGGCACGCGCTGCACCCGGTGGATTCCGCTTTCATACTTGAAACTGGAATACGCGCCCTTGCCCTTGACCATGAAGACCACCTCCTTAAAACCACCTGAGGCGGACGGGTTTTCTTCAATGATTTCAACATCCCACCGCTTGCCCTCGGCATACCGGGTATACATCCGGAACAGATCACCGGTGAAAATTCCGGATTCATCCCCGCCGGTGCCGGCACGGATCTCGATGATCACATTCTTGTCATCCCGGGGATCTTTGGGCATGAGCATGACCTGAAGCTGTTTTTCAAGCTCCGGAACGGCTTGTTCAAGCTCTGCAGACTCCTCCTTGGCCATGGCACGCATCTCCTCATCATCATCCTTGAGAAGTTCCCGGGCCTCTTCCAGGTCTTCCAGCGTCTTTGCATAATCCCGAAAGACCTGAACGATCTTGTTGAGTTCGCCATGCTCCTTGAGGTATTCCTGGTACTGTTTTTGATCCTTGATCACCTCAGGGTCACTCAGCAACTGCTCCAGCTTGATGAAACGCTCTTCAATTCCTGCAAGTTTTTCTTTCATGTCAAAGCTCAAAAGGGGGATCCTTGATAAGGATCCCCCAAACGTTTAAAAAGCAACAGTAAATGTAAAACTAAACCAGTTTCTTGGCGTCAAACCCTGCGTATTTTTTCTTGAAGCGGTCGATTCTACCGGCAGAGTCAACCAGTTTCTGTTTCCCGGTGAAAAACGGATGGCATTGGGAGCAGATTTCCACTTTGACATTATCTCTTGTGGAACCTACTTCAAATGTGCTTCCGCATGCGCAAGAAATTGAGGTTTGTTTAAAGTCCGGGTGTATTCCTTTTTTCATTCTCTTAAAGCTCCTTACCAAGTATTTATTTCGACGTTTATGAATTCATCAATTCAAGAAACTCTTTATTATCCTTTGTTCCGTCCATTTTTTCAAGTAAAAATTGCATACTGTCCACAGAATTTAAACTGGAAAGCAGTTTCCTCAAGATCCACATGCGGTTTAAAGACATGGCATCCAGCAGCAGTTCTTCCTTTCGAGTTCCGGACCGGTTGATATCAATGGCCGGATAAACCCGTTTGTCCGCAAGTTTTCTGTCCAGAATCAATTCCATATTACCTGTTCCCTTGAACTCTTCAAAAATCACCTCATCCATACGGGAACCGGTATCGATCAGTGCCGTAGCGATAATGGTCAGGCTGCCGCCCTCCTCAATATTACGGGCCGCGCCGAAAAAGCGTTTCGGCCGGTCCAGTGCATTGGAATCCACACCACCGGACAGAATCTTGCCCGACGGCGGCATCACGGCATTGTATGCCCGGGCCAGACGGGTAATGCTGTCAAGAAGGATGACCACATCGTGACCCTGTTCAACGATCCGCTTGGCCTTTTCAATCACCATTTCAGCCACCTGGACATGGCGCTCCGAGGGCTCGTCAAAGGTTGAGCTAACCACTTCCGCATCCACCGACCGCTCCATATCGGTCACCTCTTCAGGACGTTCGTCAATGAGAAGGATCATGGGAATGATATCTTTGTGCGCCCGGACCATGGAGTTGGCAATGTTCTGCAGCAGCATGGTCTTACCGGCTTTTGGAGGAGAAACGATCAACCCGCGCTGCCCGAATCCGATGGGGGCCATCAGGTCGATCACCCGCATGGAATAATTATCGGCATCGTTTTCAAGGTTCATTTTCCGCTCGGGGTACAGCGGCGTCAGGTTGTCAAACAGGATGGTTTCCGCGGCCAGTTCGGGATTTTCAAAATTCACCGCTTCCACCTTGAGCAGTGCGAAATAACGCTCGGAATCCTTGGGCTGACGCACCTGGCCGGATATGGTGTCCCCGGTTCTCAAATTGAACCGGCGGATCTGGGAGGGTGAGACATAAATATCGTCCGGACCGGGCAGATAATTGTACCCGGGTGCCCGCAAGAACCCGAAACCGTCCGGCAGAATTTCCAAGGTACCCTCTCCGTAAATCTGGCCGCTTTCTTCAATATTGGCCTGAAGGAGTGCAAAAATCAGCTCTTGTTTCTTAAGCCCCCCGATTCCTTTGATATTGTAATCTTTTGCAAGCTTGGTCAACTCGCTGATCTTCATCTTCTTGAGTTCTACGAGATTCATTCACACTCCCAAATTAAATAAAGAATTGTTCATTAGTGTTGGTTGTTAAGGAATTAATATATGCAGTGTACCTTATTGATTGCCTGTCAGAATCTGGTGTCTAAACGGCAGCTTTCGGCATGGATTTTTAGATTGATGTTAGAAATTACATAATTTTTTTGTGATGTATAGATCATTTTGAAGGATCTGTCAAGAACTGTTTTCTGAGGAACCCGTCCAGCTGATCCACGGATGCCATTAGTTCCTGTTCGCTCCGGTTATTCCAGAGCACCCGGTCCGAACGCCTGATCTTCTCTTCAAGATCCATCTGGATGGAGAGCATTTTCCGGGCCGAGGCTTCAGACACCTTATCCCGCCTGACGATCCGGTCAACCATGACCGACGGATCCACGGCGATGGTTACATTATAGTCAAACCGGTCCTCCATGGACAGTTCAAACAGCAGGGGCACTTCTGCGGCCGCCATCCGGTGCCCTGAGTAAAAAGCGGCTTCGATCCTGTTGAACAGCTCATCAAGAATGGCCGGATGCTGTATCGCCTCCATTTTCTTGCGCATCTCTAACGATTCGATAATGATCGCCCGGATCTTTGCCCGGTCAAGTGTCTGATCCGGCGCCACACACTCAGGGCCGAACAGTGATACCATTTTTTCGTATGCCGGTTGCCCCGGTTCCACCACCTCTCTTGCAATCCTGTCACAATCAAACACCGGCCACCCCAGGCTGAAAAGCCGCTGACACACTCTGCTTTTACCGGATCCGGCCGAGCCGGTCACCGCCAGCTTGAATATATCCATACCCCTCCCGAACATAGGTTAAACATTGACTTATTATATGTGATTATGATACTTTGCAAGCTCGATTTTAACCCGGATTTTAATCTTGATTTCAGCCCGGACGCTAAGCCCGGTATAACAACCCCAAAGAAAGGACAATATTGTGGAACGGACATTATCCATCATCAAACCGGATGGTGTGGAAAAAAACCTGATCGGTGAAGTGGTTAAACGATTTGAAACCGAAGGCATCAAAATCGCTGCCATGAAAATGATTAAGCTTTCCAAAGAGCAGGCCCAGGGCTTTTATGCCGTACATAAAGAACGCCCCTTTTTCGACAGCCTCACCGATTTCATGACCTCCGGCCCCATCGTGGTGATGATCCTGGAAGGTGAAGATGTGATTGCAAAAAACCGCAAGCTCATGGGCGCCACCAACTTTGAAGAAGCTGAGGAAGGTACCATCAGAAGAGACTATGCCACCGACATTGAAAAGAATGTGGTTCACGGATCAGACGCTCCGGAAACCGCAGCCTTTGAAATCGGCTACTTCTTCAATGCCCTCGAAATTCAGGCCAGATAAACCGCACGATTGCCCCGGCAGCTCGTTTCCTGCTGCTGAGGCCTGATCCGATACCCATCGGATTCATTTCAAACATTCCAGCCGGCATCCCGATCCATCAGGATGCCGGCTGTCTTTTTTTAAGACACATGTTTCAGGAACCGGAAATCTCCCGATCAGGGCTCCAGCAGCTCAAATCCGGTCACCCGGTCCATGACCCGCCGGG
Organism: Desulfobacteraceae bacterium; assembly: GCA_004796375.1. GTDB lineage: Bacteria > Desulfobacterota > Desulfobacteria > Desulfobacterales > Desulfobacteraceae > MADRE2. The sequence continues at coordinate 1,382 of QZLA01000378.1, read as the reverse complement.
CGCTGCTGCCCACAAGCTCGGTCATGATCACCTCCATCACATGCCACACCTTGACGCCTTGCCGGATACAGCCGGTCAACGATGTTTTCCCTGACCCGCAGGCCATATGCATGTGAAGCAGGGGGTTTCCCTTATCATCGGGGAATATGGTTCCCGTGCCCGCAACCTCATGCACATGGTCCATTACATGGGTTTGGGGCACCACTGTTTGGGCGCGGGCTTCTTCAGGTCCCACAACCAGCGTGCTGTTCTCGTCAGCGCCACCTAATATAATACACGATGCCGCCCGGATCTGCTTTTCGGCGGCAAACTGTTCCAGCACCTCGTGCACAACATCCCCGTCCTCAAGACGGATAATAAATACACGGCCGGTTGCGGCCTCGGAATATTTCATTGGGTCAATCTCCATAATCTTTTTCAGGTGTTTATATCTCTGATCACCGGGTATGTGTCAGGTCAAGCAGCACCTGTTCAAAACCAATGGGTTCAAATGCGGCCTTGATCTGTTCTGCCCGGTCCAGTATCATCGGGTGATCGGTTTTTGGGGTTTCGATCCAGGCGGTTGCCCCACGGTGCCGGACCCGGACAACTTCAAAGCCCATGTCCAGGAGCACTCCTTCTGCTTCCTCCACCTGATCCAGGGCACCTTTTTCAATCATCACCCCCTTGGGGATCCTCGTGGCCAGGCAGGATTGAGAGGGCCGGTCCCAGTTCTCCAACCCCAGCCTTTTTGCTGCACCACGGATATGTTCCTTAGTCAAACCTGCTTCTGCAAGTGGGGCTTCAAACCCCAGTTCTTCCGCCGCCCGGATACCGGGCCGTGTATCGGACAGATCATCCAGATTGACACCGTGGAAGAATGCACTGATGCCAAGCCGTTCCCCAGCCGCACGGATACCGGCAAACAAGGTTTTCTTGCAGTAATAGCACCTTTGGTCGGTATTGGCTGCAACATCACTATCTTGAAGGATATCAACAGAGACCACCTCAAGTGCAAACCCAAGGCGGTGGGCCAGATCCTTGGCAAAGGCGGTATCCCTTTTGGACTGAAACCGGGAGTCTGCCAGAAACGCCACCATGTCCCCTTGGCACACATGATTGACCACGGATGCGAGGAATGTGGAATCGATCCCTCCGGAAAAGGCCACCCCTGCTTTCCCCCGGTTCCGCACCAACGCCTCTAAATGATCCAACTTGTGATTATCCACGTCCCATCCTTGGTTTGCTGCTTTACGTCATCACCCGGTTGTACCATATCTTCCGGGATTATCAAACATGATCCAAATATTTTTGGTTGACTAAATCCGTGAATTGAGGTATACAGGGCTTCATCAAAAACACTGGCTGATCGTCCAATGGCAGGACTACGGACTCTGACTCCG
>QZLA01000383.1 GCA_004796375.1 Desulfobacteraceae bacterium | reverse complement strand
ACCTCGGGATCAGTCACAAATTCCATATAGGCTTCATCCACGACCACCATCACGTTATCCGGCACCTTTGCCATGAATGCTTCCATCTGTTTTCGATCAAAAACACTTCCTGTGGGATTGAACGGATTGGTCAGAAAAACAATCCTGGTTTTCGGGCCGATACGCCTGGCAAGCCCGTCAAGATTGATATCAAAGCCGCCCAGAGGAACGTTGACCACCGATCCCTTGGCGGTGTTTACGCATATTTCATACATCAGGAACGTGGGGTGCGGCATCAAGGCTTCATCACCCTTGTCAAGAAAGGCATGGCACAGCAATGCGATGATCTCATCAGATCCGTTGCCAACTACAATATTATGGGGTTGGACCCCGTACGTCTCGGCAAGCTTCCGGGTCAGCTGGTGGCTGGATGCATCCGGGTACCGGTTCATATGTCCCAAAGCATTTTGAACCGCTTCAATGGCTTTGGGTGAGCAGCCAAATGGGTTCTCATTGGAGGCCAGTTTTACTGGGTGATCGATCCCGTACTCCCGCTGAAACTCTTCAATGGGTTTGCCCGGCACATAGGGCTTGATCGATAGTATGGACTCTGGTACCTTGAACTTCATTGTGTTTTGCTCCTGTTTCGAAATGGATTTCATATTTAGATTTGATTTATCTTTTTGTCAATGGCATAACTGCCCGGGGTTACAAAAACCGTTAAACGAAAAATGAGGAAAACATTCACACCTGAATCTCATTAATCATAAACACCAGGATGATTTATTCACATGTCTCATAACGTTAAAACAGGCCTTGAAAATCTGGTTAGGTCTCCCATTGATATTCCTGATACCGCCCGGATCGGCCTGCTTGCAAATCCCGCATCCCTTGACCGGAACTTTGTGCATGCCTCGGTATGGCTCGATCGCTGCTATCCCAATCAACTGACCGCACTTTTTTCACCGCAGCACGGATTTTACGGTGAAAAGCAGGACAATATGATCGAATCCGATCATATAGAGCACCCGGTGTTTAAGATTCCGGTGTTCAGCCTATATTCTGAAACCCGAAAGCCCACACAAAACATGTTTGACCTGATCGACATTCTTTTTATTGATCTCCAGGACGTTGGTACACGTGTGTATACCTTTATTTATACGATTTCGTACTGTCTTGAGATGGCAGCATCAATGAACAAACGGGTCATCATCCTTGACCGCCCCAACCCTCTGGGGGGTGTGGTCACCGAAGGCAATGTCCTTGACCCGGAATGGTCTTCTTTTGTGGGCCGGTTTCCCGTTCCCATGCGGCACGGCTTAACGGTGGCTGAAATATCCACCTATTTTAATGAGCAGTTCAATATCAGATGCGCGTTGGAGGTGATCCCCATGGCCGGCTGGAAGCGGAATTTCTATTTCCACGATACCGGCCTGCCCTGGACCGCCCCCTCCCCGAATCTGCCGACGGTGACCTCTTCCTATGTTTACCCCGGGCAGGTTATTTATGAAGGCACCCAAGTCTCTGAAGGCCGGGGTACTACCATGCCCTTTGAACAATTTGGTGCCCCCTATATAAACCCTGAACCGATCATTGAGCAACTTACTCCCCACCTTGAGGGGGTTGTTTTGCGACAGGTATGCTTCCAGCCGACATCCGGCAAATTCAGTGATCAGATGTGCCGCGGACTCTTTATTCACATCACTGATATGGATGCGTACCGTCCCTACCTCTTATCATTGAGAAGCCTTCAAGCCATCATTTGCCAACATAATGACCGCTTTGAATTCAAGGCACCGCCCTATGAATATGAATTTGACCGGTTACCCATGGACCTGATCCTGGGATCAAAAGAGCTCAGGGAGCAACTCCAACAGATGGTGAGCATCGATGAATTGAAAAAATCCTGGGAGCCGGGCCTGCAGGCATATAACCGTAAAATTGAAAGTGTGTTTATCTATGAGTGATGATACCCCATCTCCGGACGATCGGGACCGGTTGCCCTACGTCCGGATGAGCTTTAAGGGAAACAAAGTATGGGTCGCCGCAGATCAAGAGAACACCCCTGTGGTGGAAAATGGAAAAGTCAGAATCAAGTATAATTTAAATCAGGATTATGAGTATCAGGTCAAGGTGGAAAACCTAAGGCCGGTGGAAGAAGCGGTTCGTGCGAAACCACGGAAAAAGCCTTCCGCATCAAAATCCAATGTAAAAGATAGGCCAAAGACTAAAAAACAGACCGGTGAGGGGGTTGTACCGCCCCAACTGGACCCTGAATGTATTAATATTTTCACGGATGGTGCCTCCTCAGGAAATCCCGGCCCGTCAGGTATCGGTGTCCTCATGGTGTTTGGCGACCACCGCAAAGAAATTTCAAGGTTTATCGGCACGGCAACCAATAACATCGCTGAATTAACAGCCATCCTGGTCGCCCTTGATGAGTTGAAGCGCAAAGACCTTCCAGTGCGGCTGTTTACCGACTCAACCTACAGCATCGGTGTGTTGACACTGAACTGGAAACCCAAAAAAAATCAGGATCTGGTCGAACAGATCAAGTTAAAAATTGAAGAATTCAAGGATGTTGAATTGGTTAAGGTAAAGGGGCATGCAGGGATAAAAGAGAACGAAGTGGCAGATTTTTTGGCCACTT
>QZLA01000190.1 GCA_004796375.1 Desulfobacteraceae bacterium | reverse complement strand
TCTGTTCTGTTTCCGCTTGGATTTGTGTTCTACGGTACCGCTGTTGCAATCCAGAAAATACGGATTGCCGGAACAACCGGAAAACAGCACTGAGTATTTTCCCCGGACGACTAGGCTGCCAGGCTACCCCTTGGGAAACTTATAAAACCTGTATCACTGTTTTCCTGCTAATCAAGATTCCTTACTGCAAGGACCCGGTAGGCCTTGTACTTTGAAACCCTGTCTGTGTAGGAATATCCGCGGTGGAAATTGAACAGGCGGGCGGAAATAAACTTGACTTCAGATGCCCAAACCCAGCCGCAACTCAACTCAAAAATTGAAAAAATTTTTACGTTCTGCCCGCAGTCGGTCTCATATCCTTTATATGAGGCTTTAGAGTTATAAAGAGTTTTGAGCTCATCAAGAGTGGGCAGCCGCCAGTTCGGATATGTAACCGAAAGTGTATAGGGAAATGTGTAACGGACCCATTTTTCCGCCTGTCTCCAGTCAATATCACCCAGGTTATCATTCTTAGCCCACATGACATTCAGCATGGTGTCGGTTACGGTTCCATCCTTGTTGTCAATGAAGCGTTCCTGGGCAGAAATCCCGGAGGCAGTCAGGATTACGGATACTCCAATTACCAGGAAAAATATGGATACTGTTGCCAATCTATTCATAAAACTATCCTGTTATTAGAGGGTATGAATAAACATCAGGATCAACAATATGCCTTATTAAAGACTTACTGGATTTTGCTAATAAGGTCAACCATTTAGATAGAGAACAAAACCATCATCCCCCATTAATCAGCCCAGATCCACCAGTACCCTGCCCTTGATCCAGCCTTTAAGGATATTGTCAATACACGCCTCCAGTTCGTTCAGCGTGATGGTCTGCGCCATCCCCGCAAGGTTGTCCGGTTTCCACTGCGCGGCCAGGTTTTCCCAAAGTGCCTGCCGACGAAACATGGCACAGTGCTGGGAATCGATACCATAAAGGGTGACCCCCCGTAAAATAAAGGGAAAGACCGTCATGGGAAGATCCGGTGACGCAACGAGACCGCAGCAGGTGACCACACCATCCTCCATGGTGGATTTGATGGCCGTCGCCAGGATGTCACCTCCCACGGTATCCACCACGCCGGCCCAATTGGCTTTGAGCAGAGGCGGACCGGTATTCTCAAGAAAGCTCTCCCTGGAAATGATCTGTTTTACCCCGAGTGAGGTGAGAAACCCATCATCCGGTTTACCCGAAACCGCACGGACCTCATATCCCAGTTTTGACAGAATGGCGCAGGCCAGGGAACCGACACCGCCGGTGGATCCGGTGACCAGTACCGGCCCGCGGGATGCATCAACCCGGTGAACGACATGGTCCACTGACATGGCTGCAGTAAACCCGGCAGTTCCCAAAATCATGCTCTCCTGGGGGGTTAATCCCTCGGGCATCGGAACCACCCAGTCCGAAGGCACCCGGATATACTGGCCGAATCCCCCATCTGTGTTCATACCCAGGTCATAGGAGGTGACGATGACCTCGTCCCCTTTTTTAAAATTGTCCGCCCTGCTCTCCTCCACCACACCTGAGGCATCAATACCCGGTGTATGGGGAAATTTCCGGGTGACCCCTTTGTTGCCTGTAGCAGACAGTGCATCCTTGTAGTTCAGGGATGAATACCGCACCCGGATCAATACATCGCCCTCGGGCAGATCATTGATGGATCTTTCACGAATGGACCGGACGAACACCTTGGGTTCTTTCTCTTCAACAACCAGGGCCTGAAATTTTTTCTTCATTGAACACCTCCTGATATCTGCAGGGTTAGTGGATCTAAAAATCGTTTTACACCATCTATCCTAATTTGTTAAAATGTTTTCACATTTAACCTTGAGTCTGAACATATCCAATCGTGTGGAGGTAGAATCATGAAGTGCATCCAGGCGGAATACAATAACGAAACCGGAAACATCTCAATTAAACCGGGGGCAACAGAAGAAGACTGGGTATCGGTATGCCGGCGGTTTAATGATGATGTCTCCCGTGTATGTGATGTCACGGATATTGAGGATTATACCGGACTTTTTGAGTGCATGGATGACCACAATCAACCGTTCTACTACATGGTCAAGGAAGATAAAGCCCTGTACCGGATGAAACGCCGCCGGTTTTTCGACAACATCGGACTGGATTGATCTCACCTGACCCGCACCTGATCACCCTCCCATCCGTTCAGGTATCCTTTTTATAGGTTTACAGACTCGATACACCATTACAGGGAGGTACCATGGGACCATTAGAAAGTGTACTGGTGGGGCTGAGTGTTCACCTCGGCAGCAAGATTATCAATCGCTTGTGGGATGCGGCCAAAGGGGGAAGAAGATCCATTGTCAGCCAGACCGGCAGCATTGCCCTGGTTGAGCAGCATCATGGTCAGCTTGACATCCAAAGACGTTTTTCGGCGCCTTCTGCGGCGGAATCCGCCGCTATCAACGGCCGGCTGTTCCTTCCGGACTCGGTTGGTGACACGCTCATGGGAGACGAAATACCCCTGGTTCTGATCGTGGAGGAGACCGGACAGCAGACCTTTCTATTTGAGGTAGAGCTGGAGGCCGAGTTTTCCATCTACCTGCCGCCGGGAATATATTCATTTTATGTATTCCTCATGGATTCTACCTCCCATGATTTTTACAGTGCAGAAATATTTGCCATTGGATTTCCCGCAAAGGGAGGCTTTTCAGCGGTCAGTGATTTTGAACTGGATGATCATGACGATATCTGGAACTTTATCGAGGATTCTCCGTTTGACGTCACGGACCCCGGGATGTTCAACATGGACTTCATCCTTTTGGATACCGCCATGGTCCCGGAATTTCCCAATTATTTTTCAGATATGCTTGGCGACCCGCAGGACATTCACTATCGGGATATCCCCTTCCAGCTAACCGGCACATGGCGGATTGAGGAGGAGTACGAGCATGGGACCACCATTGCCCAGGCCAATCTTGTGCAGGTGGGCAATCAGGTCCAGGGATTTATCCTGATCCTGGATATCATGGATGATGGATCGGAACTGATTCTCCAGGAATCGGTATATGGTGAAATTGAAGGCATACAGGTTTTTCTTGAAGCCACCGGCATACGGATTCTCTCTGGACATCTGGACGATTATTTTTTAGACAGATGGGAGGGCGTGATGGAATCCGAAGACCTGATTACCGGATATTCAGAAGATGAAGCCGGAACCCGGGGGCGGTTCCTGATGACACGCGAGTACTGAAAACATAAAACCTGAAACGGATGAACCATGAAAAACTGCCTCTGTGTTGTGTTCTTTTTACTGATATGTTTTACCCGCCCGTCCTATGCCGGGCTCCCTGCTGTTCCCCTGAAACTTCACCAGGCGCTCTATGTCGAGGGCCCTGAAAATAACCAGCCGTCCGGGCTGACCCAATGGAATGGATCGCTGTTTACCGTATCTGACAAACACGATGACACCATCTTTCAGCTCCGCCTTGAACAGGATAGAGCGGCCATGGTCCCGTTTCTGTCGCTGGATATTCCCAAACCTACGGAAATGTCCTACACGCGGGATTGTGATTTCGAAGGGATCACCAGCAATGGTACAGGCACCTTTTTTATAGTCAGTGAGGCCTTTTTCCGGATTCTAAGCGTGGACTCCCAAGATCATTCAGCCTCATGGATAACCCCCAGCCTTAAATCAAAGGGAAAAGCTGCCGGCCTGTTCAGGAAAAACAACGCATATTTTGAAGGTATTGCTTTCACAGGCCCCGGAACATTCGTCCTCTGTGCCGAACGGCAGCCCAGGGGTCTGGTGGAGGTGGATACCCGCTTCTCGCCGCCCGCGGTAACAGCCTATTCGTCCGATTCGACCAGGTTTCATTTTAAAGAAGGAAGAAGTCCGGATTTCTCGGGATTGCACTGGGAACAGGACAGGCTCTATGTGCTTGAACGAAACGCCTATGTCGTCAGCCGGTTCTCCCGGAACGGAGAGCGGTTTGTTGAGGGACCGGGATGGTCCTACCGCCATATTGTCATGCGACCCGAATATCAATACAGTGACATGAAATACGGCAAAGCCGAAGGCCTTTGCATGGATCAGCAATTCATCTATATCATCCTGGACAACAATGATATCCCCAGAGCTGCAGACCGGACGGACCGGCGCCCCCTGCTGCTTATTCTGAAACGCCCGGCCCAGGCCCAGAACAGTTGATACAGGCCATGCAGCAACCCAAACCGCTTGCCGTGATCTACCAGGATCAGGATTACATCGCCATCAACAAACCCTCTGGCCTGCTGGTTCACCGCAGTCCCATTGCCAGGGGTGAAAAACGGTTTGCCCTGCAGATGCTGCGCAACCAGATCGGGTGTCACGTGTATCCGGTCCACCGGCTGGACCGCCCCACTTCAGGCATACTCCTTTTTGCCCTGTCTTCAGAGGCAGCAAAACATATGATCGAACGGTTTAAATCCGGTGAGGTCAGGAAAACCTACATGGCCGTGGCCCGAGGGCATACGCCTGACGAGGGTACCATTGACCATGCGCTCAAGCCCATACCTGAAAACAACAGCCCCGCCCCCCAAGACCCGGAACTGCGGGTTAGTTCGGTCACGCAATACCGGACCCTGAAAAAAATGGAGCTGCAGTATGCCGTGGATCGATACCCGACATCGCGGTATTCCCTGCTGATCCTGCATCCTCTGACAGGCCGGCGGCATCAGATCCGGCGTCACATGAAGCATATTTCCCATCCCATTATCGGGGATACCCGTTATGGCCAGGCGGTTCATAACCATTTTTTCAGGGATCACTTCGGGGCCAAACGCTTGCTCCTGGCCGCTACCCGTCTCCAGTTCAACCATCCCGTGACCGGACATGATATTGATATCCGGGCTGAACTGGATCCTTTATTTCAGACCGTGATCGACCGGTTTTATGCCGAATAAATGTATGATCTTTTTCTTGACAAAAAACAGCTACTTATCATAATCTTGCCCATATAACCACACACACCTGGCCCTTCCTGAAGTCACTGGATGACTTTTTTGGAATGGGTGTTAGAAATTCACATTGCAGTCTGAAGTCAGTCACGGGAACTCAATCATGTATCAAGGAGATGATCATGAACGTTTATATCCCAGGCAACGAATCTCACTGTATTAAAACAATCGAACGCAACTGGCCCAATTGGGCTTCTGCAATCATTCCTGCACTTTTCACCCTGTTTTTCCTTGCAGGCTGTGCTGCTGTGGCACAGGGCGGCCCGTCACCGGGAACCTATGCCTATATGTACGAAGGGAATCGGGTACACATGACACCCAGTGAAAGCCTGGTCGCCTTTCGGGGCTTGGGCGATGGATTTGATGACTTCACCATCCGTCACAGTCTGTTGCATGACCCGCTCAATACCCATGGGGCGATGAAAACAACCGGTTATAACATATACCGGTATATTCCCCGGGATAGAAACGCCCTGGCCAAAAGCCTGACTGACCGGATCGACTCAGCAATGAGAATGAACGCTGCTGAGGAGATGCAGCCCGTCTTTGAACAGGGAGGTGCCATCCTGATTCCTTCGGATGAAATTCTCCTGGGTTTCAAAACCGATACCTCCCTGGCAGAAGCTGTTCAATTTTTAAAACCCGTGGCACCCGGCCTGGGAATCATTGACATCCAGTCCCTGAAACACAACCGGTTTATGCTCCGGATCGATGCGCCCTCAAATGGGAGATGTTACATTGTTTGCCAGACACTTTCAGATATGGAAAGGGTGCTATATGCTGAACCCAACCATGTGGTCCTCCCCTTGAGTTTACCCAAACCGCCTGCCCGGCATCAGGAATATGACACCATTACTGAAAAAAAGCACACCAGCGGGCCGAATCTTGTCCGATCCCAAACAAGGTCTGCAACCCCTGAAAATGAAAATTCCGAGAGCGCCCCTCCTTCATGGGTCACCCTGGCCGCCATTGATTTTGAATCCGCGCAGTTCCCGCCGCCCGGGTGGACCAGCACACTGTCAGGCGCATCCGATGCGGGATGGGGCAGAACCAATTATCTGAGCCACAACGGATCCTTCTCCATGTATTGCGCCCTGAACGGGAGCGACGGCGTCCTGCCCCCTGGACCTGCTCCGTTGAATATGGACTCATATATCCAATCACCTGCCATGGATCTGTCAGGGTACGAAGAGGTGTACCTTGAACTCTGGTTCTACGCGATCAATGATGTATTCAATAGTATCATCTATGACCGGGCACGGGTCGGGATCGCTGACCTGGGAAGTACAAACCGCTATTATTTAGACCTGGCGCTCTCTCACCAGGGGGACTGTACCGTTGATCCCACCACCGACAGCGGCTGGCGGCGATTTCTGTTCCGGGTCCCTGAAACCTACCGGAAGACGAATCAGGCGTTCAGGATATTGTATGAATCTGATGCCTTCCTTCAAGAAGAAGGCGCCTACATTGATGATATCCGCATCGTGGCCACCACTGAAATCGACACCGATCCGGTAGGAAACGACCCGTTCAGCTCAAGGCTTCAGGACTTGAAGAACAACGGGCAAATCGCCGGGATCGGCACAGACGACAATGACCTCCGGATTTCAGACGGTGAGGCATGGAATCTGGTAACGCCTGACAGCTCCGTGACCGTCGCCATCATTGATGACGGCGTGGACTTGACCCATCCGGACCTGAACCTGGTCACCGGTTATGAACCCAGCGGCATGGTGGGCGGGGGGCCGCGCGGGGATCACGGGACCGCATGTGCCGGTGAGGCCGGTGCCCTGTTGAATAACCATACAGGCGTGGCAGGCACGGCCCCCGGCATCAGCATCATGCCGGTTTATATGGGCGCCTCATTCTATGAAGTGGCGTCTGCCATTGATGTGGCCGTGGCCAATGGTGCAGATATCCTGTCCAACTCATGGGGCTGGGTGGGCAGCCCGTCAGCCGTGATCACCCAGGCGCTTTCCGATGCCATTACCGCGGGCACGGTGGTTCTGTTTTCCGCAGGCAACGGCCCGGACCGCTCTCCATACACCTATAAGGTGGCGTATCCCGGTGC
>QZLA01000274.1 GCA_004796375.1 Desulfobacteraceae bacterium | reverse complement strand
GTTTCCGGCATCCAGCAGGTGATCCGGGAGTTTGCGCCCATGGCCCACCGGATGGAATATGTGGCCACGATCAATGCGGTCGAGTACTATAACGATTCCAAAGCCACCAACCCCGATGCGGTCATCCGTGCCATCCAGTGTTTTGAGACCAATGTGATCCTGATCATGGGCGGCAGGGAAAAGGACACCGAATTTGAACCGATCAGGGAATCGGTCAGGCAATCCGTGAAAACCATCCTGGCCATTGGTGAGGCAGCACCGCATATCAAAGCGGTATTTGCAGATGCCTGCACCGTTCTGGAACCCAAAGGAATGAAAGCGGCCGTGGAAACGGCCTGCCAGATGGCCCGGCCCCATGACACCGTGCTCCTGGCGCCGGCCTGTGCCAGCTTTGATATGTATGACAACTACCAGGCCAGGGGAGATGATTTTAAAAAAACGGTCAAGGAGATTGAGCAGCGCGCATGAACACAAGTAACGCCATACATCCGGTGCTGAGTGAGAAAAGTATCCTGTTCCCGGTGATTATACTGGCCGGCCTGGGCATCATCATGGTGTACTCGGCCAGCTCCGCCATCAGTATGCAGGCACACAACACCGTGTTCTACTACATGCAGAAGCAGGCGTTTTTCTTTGTCATGAGCCTGGGCGTCATGTTTGTGGCCGCCTCCTTTCCCTACCAGTTTTACAAACCCATGGCCTACCTGATCCTTGCGGCAAGCATCCTCCTCTTGGGCCTGGTCATGGTTCCGGCACTCAACGTCAAGGCCGGCGGTGCCCACCGCTGGATCCGGCTGTTCGGCATTACCTTCCAGCCCTCGGAGCTGGCCAAACTTTCGCTCATCGTGTTCATGGCCTACTCCCTGTCCAAGAAACAGGCCATGATCAAGCAGTTCTCCGTGGGCTTTATCCCCCACCTTTTTGTTTTCTCGCTGTTTGCCGTGTTGATCGTGTTCCAGCCCGATCTCGGAACTGTTGCGGTGATGGGGATCATCACCTGGACCATGATGTTCATTGCCGGTGTCAAAGTGATCCACCTGCTATTTCCCGTGCCCTTTTTGATGCCGGCACTCTATTTCCTGGTCTACAAGGTGGATTATAGAAAAGAGCGGATCCTGGCCTTTCTCAATCCCTGGGCCGACCCCTATGACACGGGTTACCAGATCACCCACTCCCTCAAGGCGTTTGGCTCCGGGGGCGTACTGGGCAAAGGATTGGGCCTTGGGATGCAGAAAATGCATTATTTGCCCGAGCCCCACACCGATTTTATCTTCTCTATTATCGGTGAGGAACTCGGGCTGATCGGAGTTCTCTCTGTTTTTACCCTTTACGGGGTACTGATCTGGAAGGGGCTGAAAATCGCCAGGACCACCCGGGATCATTTTGCCTGCATCCTGGCTTTTGGGCTGACCACTTACCTGGCCACCCAGATGATCATCAATACCGGCGTGGCCCTCGGGGTCCTTCCCACCAAGGGGCTGACCCTGCCGTTTATCAGTTACGGGGGGACATCCCTGATCGTTAATATGCTGGCTGTCGGCATGCTGATGAATATTGGAGCACAGACACGGAATGGATAACCTGACCCCGCATATCATGATTGCCGGAGGAAAGACAGGCGGGCACCTGTTCCCGGGCATTGCCGTGGCCCAGGCCATCCAACGGATCGCCCCGAAGGCTGCCATCCTGTTTGTGGGTACCGACCACCCCTTTGAAACTGAGACCCTTGAGCGGTACGGTTTTGCACACAAGTCCATCATTGCACGGCCCCTCAAGGGAAAGAACCTGTTTGAAAAACTCTCTTCCATGATGGTGATCATGGTTTCCATGATGCAATCCTTGTGGATCATTTTCAGGTTCAAACCCAAAGCCGTGCTCGGGGTCGGCGGGTTCTCCTCTTTTGCCGTGGTGTTCTCGGCATTCCTCACCGGTATTCCCACCGCCATACAGGAGCAGAACAGTATCCCCGGCATCACCAACCGGATGCTGTCCCGGTTTGTCAAAAAAATCTTCATTGCGTTCAAAGAGACCCGCACCCTTGCAGAATCTCCCAAGGCCCAGTTCACGGGAAACCCGATCCGGAAGGCCGCCCCCTCTGCTGACACCGGAGAACCGCTGCAGCACACAGGTCCGGTCCTGCTCGTCACCGGCGGCAGCCAGGGGGCACACAGCATCAACCAGGCCGTGGTTGGCGCCATCAGGGAATCGAGCATCAGAGACCAGATTCTCCTGATCCACCAGACCGGTCAGGAGGATGAAGGCTGGGTCAAAGCGCAGTACGAGGACATGGGGATCCGCCATGACACCCGCGCCTTCTTCCATGACATGCCTGTCTGCCAGGACAGGGCAGACCTGGTCATCTGCCGTTCAGGGGCCGGCACCCTCTCAGAGTTGGCCCTGAAAGGATTGCCCGCTATCCTGATCCCCTTCCCCCATGCCGCAGATGATCACCAGACACACAATGCACGGGCCGCGGTGAACCAGGGTGCCGCGGTCATGATTGCCGACAAAGAGCTTTCCGCCAGTATCCTTGGCCGGGAACTCTCTCGACTTCTGGAGAGCCCGGAAACTCTGGCACAAATGGGAGAAGCCAGTCAATCCATGGCCATGGCCGATGCCGATGAGACCATTGCACGGTCACTCCTTGATATGGCCGGATTTGCCAACTCCGGCAGCAACACCGTGACACCCGGCTTAACCGAAACCCCGCCCAAAGGAGGAACCGCTTAATATGTATCAGAAAAACTATCATATCCATTTTGTGGGCATCGGCGGCATCGGTATGAGCGGGATTGCAGAACTTCTGCTGACCCTGGGCTACACTGTATCCGGGTCTGATCTCAAACTGAGCAAAATCACCAAGCGCCTGGAAAAGCTCGGTGCAACCATTTTCCAGGGGCACAGCAGTGAGCAGATCCAAGGGGCCTCGGTAATTGTCACCTCCACGGCCATCCCTAAGGAAAACCCTGAAGTGACTGCGGCCCGGGAACAGTCCATCCAGATTATCTCCAGGGCAGAGATGCTGGCAGAACTGATGCGCATCAAGTATGCCATTGCCGTGTCCGGTGCCCACGGCAAGACCTCCACCACGGCCATGGTTGCCCATATCCTGAACCGGGCCGGCCTGGATCCCACCGTGGTGATCGGCGGCCTTTTAAAGAACCTGGACACCAACGCCCTCCACGGCAAGGGAGACTTTATCGTGGCCGAGGCCGATGAAAGTGACGGATCGTTCCTGAAATACGCACCCTCCATCGCCGTGGTCACCAATATCGATCTCGAGCACCTGGACTACTACTCGGATATCGATGACATCAAGGACAAATTTATTACCTTTATCAACTCCGTGCCCTTTTACGGCCTGTCCATTCTCTGCCTGGACAACGAGCATATCCAGGATATCCTGCCCAAGGTCCAGTGCCGGTATACCACCTACGGACTCAGCGCCCAGGCTGATCTGCGCGCCAGTAATATCGAATTCAAGGGGAATGTCAGTGCATTCACTGTACGCTCCAAGGGGGAACGCCTTGGAGATATCCAGTTGAGCATGTCCGGCAAACACAATATCCTGAACGCCCTGGCCGGTATTGCCACTGCCCTGGAATTAAACATCGAGTTCAAAGTGATCAAGGAAGCATTGGAGAAAATAGACGGTGTTCGTCGACGCCTGGAGGTCAAGGGAGAGAAAAAGGGGATCCTGGTCATGGATGACTACGGGCACCACCCCACGGAAATCACGGCCACCCTGGCCGCCATCCGGGAAAGCTTCAAGGACCGAAGGCTGATCGTGATGTTCCAGCCCCACCGGTACTCCCGGACACAGGCGCTGTTCGATGACTTTACCCGATCCTTTTACCAGTCCGACACCCTGGTGGTGCTGCCCATTTATGCGGCCAGCGAAAACCCCATTGACGGGGTGACCTCTGAGCACCTGTGCAGCGGCATCCAGGCCCATGGTCACAAGGATGTGACCTATGCCCCGTCATTTAACGACGCTTTGTCCCTGTTATCCAAGCGGCTGGAGAAAAACGATCTGGTCCTCACCTTGGGTGCCGGAGATATCTATACCCTGGGTGAAGAGCTGGTGGAGATGCTTTAGGAGACGATAAAACAAATATGACCGGCGTTGACAAACATACACTGCAGGACATTTCAAAACGGTTCCGGATCAAGGAAAACGAACCGTTGAAACGGCACACCTCGTTCAGGGTGGGCGGTCCTGCAGACCTGTTTGCCACTCCCGAAACCCCCACGCTCCTGGAGGATCTGGTCAAAACCGCTGCGGAGGCGGGGATTCCCGTGTTCATACTGGGCGGCGGCACCAATATCCTGTTCAGGGATAAAGGATTCAGGGGGCTCGTGATCTGCCTGTCCGAACTGAACCAGCCCGTGGAGTTCCGGAACAACGACACCGTGATCATGACCGCACCCGCAGGCGTCCGGCTGAACGCCCTGTGCCGCAAGGCCATTGAACAGGGACTCACCGGCCTTGAGTTTGCCGCAGGCATTCCCGGAACCTTTGGGGGGTCCCTTTACATGAATGCCGGAGCCCACGGCGGCAGCATCACTGACCGTCTCATCAGCATCCGGGTGATGGAAAAACGGTCCGGCCAGGTCCATAGACTCCACCGTGATGATCTTCAAGTGAATTACCGCAAGCTTCGGGTAAACCCGGAGCGCTTAACCGTTCCCATGAGCGAGCTGATCATCCTGGAGGCTGACCTGGCACTTGAAACCGGTGATCCGGAACAGATCCGGGCAACGTTTGAAACCAATCTTGAACAGCGGAACCGTACACAGCCCGTGGCCGCAGCCAGTGCGGGATGTTTCTTTAAAAATCCATCCCCGGAAAAACCTGCGGGAAAGCTGATCGAGCTGTGCGGGTTAAAAGGCACACGTATCGGCGGAGCCCAGGTCTCCCAAAAGCATGCCAACTATATTGTCAACCATGAGGATGCCACCTGTGCCGACATCCTGGACCTGGTAGCCCATGTCAGGCAGCAAGTCAAGACCCAGTTTGATGTTGAGCTGGAAACCGAGGTGAAAATTGAAGGCGAATAAAAAAATAACACCCAACCGGTATAAACCGGCCCCCAAGCCGCCCAGGGCCAAACGGTCATTGAAGGTCACCGTGCCTGACCAGTGGACCCGGTGGATCGGCGGGATCAGCCTCACCATTGCCTTGACCGCACTGGCCATCTATGCCCATGATTTCATCCTCCAGTCCGGCTACTTCACACTCAAGGAGGTCCATATCCAGGGCAACCGGATGACCACCAAACAGGAGATTATCGACACCTTGGGCCTGGAACCGGGCACTTCCCTGCTCTCTGTCAACACCGGCCTGCTGGAAAAAAAGATCCAGAGCATGCCGTGGGTGGCCTCGGTCACACTGGACCGGAACCTGCCGGACAAACTCAACATCCTTATCTCAGAGCAAAGCGCCCTGGCCGTTGCCGGCATTGAACCGGTGGCCGGCATTCTCATCAACACCCATGGCAAGCCCTTTAAGGAATATGATGTAAAAACAGATGCCGCCCTGGGCCTGCCCACCATCCAGGGACTGACCCTGGAGAAGAACGGGACAGGATACCGGTTCAAGGGGCGGGCGTTTCAAGCTGCGCTCGACATCCTGCAGATGGGGCTTTCCTATGATATCCAGACCATCACCTGCCACGCCCACATGGGCATCACCATCGAGGTTCCGGATCACTACAATGTCCTGCTGGACCCTGAACAACCCAGCGTGCGCCTCAAGCTCGGGTTTGACCGGTTCGAGGAGAAACTTGCACGGGCCGGCCGCATCGCATCGTATATGGAGACCCATATACCCCAGAAAAGAATCTACTCCATGGACCTGTACGACATGGAAAATATATTTGTGAAAACAACGGATAATGAAACTCTGCACAACAATTTAGAAAAGGGGGTTTGACTTTGCAGGGAAATGAAAAGATCATAGTAGGCCTGGATATTGGTACCACCAAGGTGTGTGCCGTGGTCGGAGAGTACCTGGATGATGAGATCAACATCATCGGGGTCGGCACTCACCCGTCCACCGGACTGCGCAAAGGCACCGTGGTCAATATCGAATCAACCGTGGATTCCATAAAAAAGGCGGTTGAAGAGGCTGAACTCATGGCCGGATGTGACATATCCTCGGTATATGTCGGAATTGCAGGAAACCATATCAAGGGCTTCAACAGCCATGGCATCATTGCCATCAAGGGCCGCGAAATCTCCGAACAGGATGTGGAGCGGGTCATTGATGCAGCCAAGGCCGTTGCTATCCCCACGGACCGGGAGATCCTCCACGTGATTCCCCAGGAGTTCATCGTGGACGACATGGAATCGATCCAGAATCCCGTGGGCATGACCGCCATCCGGCTGGAAGCCAAAATTCACATTGTGACCGGTGCCGTGTCTTCTGCCCGGAACATTGTCAAGTGCTGCAACAAAGCCGGTCTGGAGGTCTGTGATATCGCCCTGGAGTCACTGGCTTCGGGCGAAGCGGTCCTGACCGACGAGGAAAAGGAACTGGGATGCGCCCTGGCCGATATCGGCGGCGGCACCACGGACCTGGCCCTGTTCAAGGACAATAATATCAAATACATTTATGAACTGACCCTGGGCGGTCACAACCTGACCAATGATATTTCAGTGGGCCTTCGCACCCCCTTGCCTGAAGCTGAAAAGATCAAGATCAATCATGGTACCTGTGTCCCCCAGAATGTCAAACCCGGCGAGACCATCGAAGTCCCGGCCGTGGGCGGCAGGGAACCCAAGAAACTGTCCAAGGGTATCCTGGCTGAAATCCTCGAGCCCCGGGTCGAAGAGATCTTTTCCCTGCTCAAACAGGAGCTGTTCAGCAACGGGCTGGAAAACTCCTTTCCCGCAGGCTTCATTATCAGCGGCGGCAGCGTGATGCTGGACGGCATCACCCAGGTGGCCGAATCGGTATTCAACGTCCCTGTCCGCATCGGCGAGCCGGACAAGATCGGCGGGCTCAAGGATATCGTTAAAAACCCGGCCTATGCCACGGGCGTAGGTCTGGTGATCTACGGCAGCCAGAACGCCTGCCGCCTGGATTTCAAAGACACCGACGGCAACGTGGTGAACAATATCGTAAATAGAATGAAACAATGGTTTAAAGATATAATTTAAAACCCTTAGGGAGGTGGATGATGAGTTTTTCTTATGTGGAAACGGAGACTACGGCAAAAATCAAGGTGATCGGTGTCGGCGGTGCCGGCGGTAATGCAGTGAACAACATGATCGACTCCAAGCTCAAAGGGGTCCAGTTCATTGTGGCCAACACCGATGTCCAGGCCCTGGATTTTTCCAAGGCGGAAACCAAAATTCAACTGGGACAGCAGCTCACTGAAGGTCTGGGTGCGGGCGCTGATCCCACCATCGGACGCGAGGCCGCCCACGAAAACATCGATGAGATCCGGGAAGCCCTGGAAGACAGCCACATGGTGTTTATCACGGCTGGCTTCGGCGGCGGAACAGGTACCGGCGCCGCCCCGGTCATTGCAGAGATCTGCAAGGACCTGGGCGTCCTGACCGTGGCCGTCGTGTCCAAACCCTTCTCCTTTGAAGGCAAGAAAAGGGAAAAAATGGCGCTTGACGGCCTGGAAAAGCTCCAGGGAATTACCGACACCGTCATTACCATCCCCAATGACCGGCTCCGGGGCATCGCACCCAAAGGTGCCCGTATGCTGGATATGTTTATCAAGGCCGACGAGATCCTCCATCACTCGGTCAAAGGCATCACCGACCTGATCATGATGCCGGGTCTGGTCAACCTGGACTTTGCAGACGTGAGAACCACCATGAGAAAAGCCGGCATGGCTCTGATGGGTATCGGGATCGCCTCTGGTGAGAACCGCGCCACAGAAGCGGCTGAAAAAGCGATCTCACACCCGCTGCTGGAAGATATCTCCATCTCCGGCGCCAAGGGTGTGCTCATGAACATCACCTCCAGCTCAGATCTGACCCTGGATGAGATGACCGAAGCCTCTGACCGGATCTACAAAGAGGTGGGAGACGACGCAGAGATCATCTGGGGACAGACCATTGATGATTCACTGGGTGATGAGATGCGGATCACAGTGATTGCCACCGGTATCGGCCAGGAGGAGAAGGTGGCTGAAATGGGCCCTAATGTACACCGCTTTGAACAGCCCGGCAGCAGCCCGGCCCAAGCGGTTAGACCAGCAGTCCCGGTCACCGAAACCCTGTCCGCCCATATGGCGGACGAACCCATTGCCCGTGGAACAGTCAGAACGGCCACGGCAGAAGAACTGGCCAACTGGAATGAAGAAGAGCCCGTGGTGGTCACCAACAAAAGAGCCGTCGGCGGTGATGACCTGGTTCATGAATACTCATCCCTGGACTACAACGATTTGGAGGTACCGACATTTTTAAGGCGCAAAGCTGACTGATGAATGAAACCCCGGCGGTTTAAACCACGTGGGGGTAAGCGCGAAGAAACCGGTGCCATTGTCAAGCAGGACAAGTCCCTGATCAAGGCAGCCCTTGTTTACCCCAACACCTACCAGGCCGGCATGTCCAGCCTGGGCTTCCAGACCGTTTACCGGCTGATCAATGCGGTGGATACCGTGGCCTGTCAGCGGGTGTTTTTACCCGAAAAGGCAAGAACACCGGCCCAGGCAAGGTCAGAGGAAGCGGGTTTAACCCTGGATCAATTTGACATCATTCTGTTTTCAATCTCATTTGAAAACGACGTTATACATCTTGTTCATCTCCTTAGGGAAGCAGGCATCCCCTCGCGATCATCTGATCGAAACACCATCCACCCCCTGGTGATCGCGGGGGGAGTCGCCTGTTTTCTTAATCCTGAGCCCATTGCCGACCTGATCGACTGCTTTCTGCTTGGAGAGGCAGAAATGCTCATCAAACCCTTTTTTGACCTGTACACCGCTCTGCCCTCGCGCCAGCACCTGCTGGCGCAGATCGAATCCCGGCTGGAAGGGGCCTATGTTCCGGCCCGCCATACCCCGGTGCTCTGGAAACCAGCGCCCGCCGTCAGCCCCACCGCCACTCCCCACCGGCCATCTGAATCGGCACAGTCCCCGATCCGGGTCCGCCATGTACCGGACCTGTCAACCATCTCCACTGCCACCCAGGTGGTCACCCGGGATACGGCATTCAAACAGAGTATCCTGATCGAAACCGGCCGGGGATGCCCCCATGGCTGCCGGTTCTGTTCCGCGGGCTACATATACCGCCCCCCGCGCATGTATCCGGCATCCACCATCACCAAGGCCATGGACCAGGCAAAGGACCTGACGTCCAAGGTCGG
>QZLA01000186.1 GCA_004796375.1 Desulfobacteraceae bacterium | reverse complement strand
GTATCCAGAAATTCGAGATGGTAATCCCGGGAGCCCAGCCCCAAATCCATGGCATACTGGAGCTGGTGTTCCCAGTCCACAGACGGATAAAGCCCCCTGAATTTGTCTTCCCCGGCCAAAAGATGGGTGGACAGTGCAGCTCCCGGCAATGCGGCCTGCTGATTGACCAGATCGGCGCTGGCTTGATCAATGGCTACCGGATCTGTCGAGGCCACCACCCCGATATCCCTGACAATGGGTGTATCATTGTAGGACAGGCAGTCGCATTTGGGGCTGATATCCACAATGAAATTGATAAAAAAGCATTTTCCCTTTTTGCTGTCCAGCAATCCTTTGGTATATTCCACCATTTTTTCCATGAATACGGGAATGGTCTGGTTCCAGTTGATTTTAACCGACTCAGTCGGGCATCTGACAATGCATTCACCGCAGCCGATACACATTTGGGGATCCAGGTAGGCCTTCTTTTCCTGGAGTGTAATGGCATGGGACGGGCAGTGATCTGCACAGGCCGCGCATCCGATACAGGTCTTTCGTTTAATCCTGGGACTGACATTGGAGTGCTGGTCGAGCTTTCCTTTACGGGACGCACATCCCATCCCCAGATTTTTCAGGGTCCCGCCAAATCCGGTCAATTCATGCCCCTTGAAATGGGCAACAGAAACCAGGGCATCGGCATTGACGATTTCTCCGCCCAGATACACTTTTTGGCAATTTTTGAGATTCACCTGAACCGGAATTTCGGATTTTCCGCGAAGACCGTCCGCAATAATGACGGGTACACTGTTCATGGAGGAAAAGGCAAATCCGTTTTCCACTGCGGTTTTAATATGGGATACAGCGTTGCTCCGCGTTCCGGCGTACAGGGTATTGGCATCGGTCAGAAACGGGTCTGCGTCGAGTTTTTTTAATGCTTTGACAATGGTGTTGACATAAACCGGTCTTAAAAACGCGGTATTTCCTTGCTCACCAAAGTGCAGCTTGACTGCGGTCAGGTCTTTTTTTTCCACGGTTTGACCCATACCGGCGGCATCGATCAGGCGGGTCAGCTTTTCCGGAAGATTTTCCCGGGAGGTGGCCTTGAAATCAATAAAATATACCGTAGATGTCATTTTGAAACTCCTTGTTCGGGGTGTCGTAATGATCCTTGAGAGAACAGGCCAAGCATACGGGATTTAGGGGTAAAGTCCAACCACATGGATCAGATTTGTCCGGACCGGACATCGGGTCCCGGGTGGCAGTGAGCCATGTTTTTGCTGTCGTTTTAACGGGTTGACAACAGGCCCCTGGAATTATAGAAATGGGAACATGTTCCCCAAAAATTCGTCATGTCATTGGAGGCTGTCCATGAAGAACCATCATTTTACGCTTTTCGCTGTTGCAGTTTTGCTTTTGATTCAACCGGTCCGGGCCTATTCAGGCGGACCTGTGTTTGAATATGATATATCTTCTCAGGGTGTCACCACAGGTTCATCTAAGGCCAACCTGTCATCAGAGGGTATGCTGTCCCATCCCTTCAGGCAAGGTGAGGTGCTGGTCAAAATGAACACCGGGATATCCGGGGATTCGCTCAACCGACTGGCTGCTAGCACCCAATCAAGGATAGACAGGCATTTTTCAACCCTGTCCACCCGGAGAAAGCAGGCCTACTTCCTGGTGAAATCCGATACCATCAGCACGGAAGCACTGCTCCGTCAATATGCAGATCACCCCGGGGTGGCATCGGTTTCCCCCAATTACATCCACCATATACTGGCGACCCCCAATGATCCCCATTATCCGAAATTATGGGGGTTCAACAATACCGGCCAAACCCAGGGAACGATCAACGAGGACATCAATGCACCCCAGGCCTGGAACACCACCACCGGGTCATCCGGCATTGTTATCGCGGATATCGATACGGGGGTGGATTATACCCACCCGGATCTGGCTGCAAACATGTGGACAAACCCGGGTGAGACACCGGGTAACGGTGTGGATGATGACGGTAACGGATATGTGGATGACATATATGGCATTGATAGCGCCAATGGGGACGCCGATCCCATGGATGACAACGGGCACGGTACCCATACGGTCGGTACCATTGCGGCGGTGGCCAACAACAGCACCGGTGTTGCCGGTGTGATGTGGAATGCCAAGATAATGGCCCTTAAGTTTCTGGGTGCGGATGGGTCGGGTGATACGGCCGACTCCATTGAGCTGATTGAATATATGATCGATATGAAGCTGAACCATGGCGTGAATATCGTTGCCTCAAACAATTCCTGGGGCGGTGGCGGATTTTCCCAGGCACTGTCTGATGCCATTGGCTCGGCCGGGGATGCCGGTATTCTTTTTGTAGCAGCAGCAGGCAACAGCAACGACAACAACGATATTGTACCCCATTACCCCTCATCCTACCGGGAGGATAATATTATTGCGGTTTCCGCCACAGACCATAAAGCCGAGTTGGGGCGCTTCTCATGCTACGGATTGCGATCCGTGGATATCGGGGCCCCGGGTGTGGATATCCTGAGCACCACCATTACGGCGGAGGCATGTGCCTGCGCAGATGCCAGCCGGTTTTCAGATGACATGGAAACCGCTTCCGGCTTCTGGTCAGCGGCCTCTCCATGGGCCATCACCGCAGAACAGGGGTACAGCGGTACAAAGGCCTGGTCAGACAGCCCGTCGGGGAATTATGCCGCCAATGCCGATGTCTCCCTGACCAGCGGCCCCCTCAACCTGAGCGGGGTTGCCGGTAACCTCTCATTGAGTTTCATGATCTGGCGGGAGCTTGAGAACGGGTTCGACTATCTGTATCTGGAAATCTCACCGGATAACGGATCAAGCTGGACCACAGTTTACAGTACTGCGGCGAATTCTCCGGGCTGGTCCCCCAAATGCGTCAATATTCCGCCGGCCTATAAAACCAGTCAGTTCCGGTTCCGTTTCCGGCTGGATGCAGATGATACCGTCCAGCTCAACGGCGTTTATATTGACGATGTTAAAATCGGAACGTCCATGGGGAACTACGTATCCTGGAACGGCACCTCCATGGCAGCCCCCCATGTCACCGGTGCCGCAGGCATCCTGGCAAGCCGGTTTCCTTCGGCAGACCCATTGTCCTGGAAGGCCAAACTGATGAATTCGGGCAACCCTTTGGCCTCTCTTGATGGTAAGG
>QZLA01000111.1 GCA_004796375.1 Desulfobacteraceae bacterium | reverse complement strand
TCAAAGGAAAAAGATTACCCGGTCACATGGGTGTGGATAGAAAAACAATTAAAAACCTGACCATCGTTGATATTAAAGCTGATCAAAATATCATTCTGGTCAAAGGCGCTATCCCCGGCCCCAAAACCGGTGTTGTAGAGATCAGGAAAGTCGGATAATTTATTTATAAGCCGTCCGGCTTTTTACAATTCGTATTAATATCGGCTATGGGTATTGCAATCCATTTCGCAGTGATGCATAGCTGGAAATAAGAGGAAGAAAATGACTGCTGTAGATGTGTTGAACAGTGCAGGCGAGAAAGTGTCTGAAAAAGACCTTCCTGATGAGATTTTCAATGTTCCCGTGAAAACAAGCGTTCTTCATGAGGTCGTCAGGATGCAGCTGGCAAAACGGAGGCGCGGTACTGCTGCAGCCAAAACCAGAGGCGAGGTTACAGGCAGCACCAAAAAACTTTTTAGACAGAAAGGGACCGGTAATGCTCGCGCAGGCAGCGTTAAATCTCCCTTAAGAAGAGGCGGCGGGGTCATTTTCGGTCCGACTCAGAGATCTTATGAGTATCCCGTACCTAAGAAAGTCCGCAGACTTGCGCTCAAGATGGCCTTGAGCAGCAAGCTCACCGATAAAAAAATCACTATTATCGACGATTTCAAACTCCAGGAAATCAAAACCAAATCACTTGTGAAAGTGCTTGATGCACTGAATCTTGAGAATATTCTTATTGTCAATGATACTGACGATATGAATCTCTCCCTGTCTTCAAGAAACCTTCCTGGTGTCAAGGTTCTGAAAACAGACGGTTTGAACGTATACGACATTCTCAAGTTTGATAACCTTCTTCTGCTGGAATCCTCCATTGAGAGTATCGAAAGGAGGCTGAGCTAAGATGAAACAGTACGATATTATCAGAGGACCTGTCGTTACCGAAAAGACAACCCTTCAAAAAGAGTTGAGCAACCAGGTCACCCTGAAGGTTGACAAGCGCGCCAACCGGATCGAAATCAAGGATGCGGTTGAAAAGAATTTCAATACCAAGGTCGCCAAGGTCAGAACCATTCAGGTGAAAGGTAAAGTCAAGCAGCGCGGCAGAATTATCGGTAAAAGAAAAGACTGGAAAAAAGCGATCATCACTTTGATGCCAGGACAACGCATTGATTTTTTTGAAGGTGTTTAA
Organism: Desulfobacteraceae bacterium; assembly: GCA_004796375.1. GTDB lineage: Bacteria > Desulfobacterota > Desulfobacteria > Desulfobacterales > Desulfobacteraceae > MADRE2. Next base: position 12,118 of record QZLA01000111.1, on the reverse strand, counting down.
AGAGGTATAACATATGTCATCAATTATTAAGACCAAACCGACATCTCCTGGAAGAAGAGCTCAGGAATACCTTTCTTTTGAAGAAATTACGAAAACCACGCCCGAAAGAAGTCTGACCAAAAGTCTGAATAAACGGGCCGGAAGAAATTCAAACGGAAGGATTACCGCCAGAAGAAGAGGCGGCGGTGCTAAAAAGAAATACCGTATCATTGATTTTAAAAGGGACAAGGACGGGATCCCGGCCAAGGTTACTGCTATTGAGTATGACCCCAACCGGAGTGCACGGCTGGCACTGTTGGTGTATGCCGACGGTGAAAAACGCTATATCCTTGCTCCCCTGGATGTAAAAGTCGGTGATATTCTTGAAACCGGAGACGATGCCGATATCAAGCCGGGCAACTGCCTCAAACTTGAAAAGATTCCCACCGGTACAAGAATTCATAATATCGAACTCAAGCAGAACAAAGGCGGTCAGTTGGCACGCAGTGCCGGTGCATATGCGCGGCTCATGGCCAAAGAAGGAAGTTATGCCCAGGTGGCGCTGCCCTCCGGAGAGGTCAGAATGGTTCACCTGCTGTGCAAGGCCACCATTGGTCGTGTGGGTAATGAGAAACACGGCGATGTCAGTATCGGTAAGGCCGGGCGTACCCGCTGGATGGGAAAACGGCCCAGAGTCAGAGGTGTTGCAATGAACCCGGTAGACCATCCCATGGGTGGTGGTGAAGGCCGTTCGTCCGGTGGACGTCAGCCGTGTACACCCTGGGGACAGCCTACCAAAGGTAAGCGGACCCGTAAGAGTGCCAGAACCGATCAGTACATTATTAAAAGACGAGCTAAACGTAGATAAATAGGTGACAAATTATGCCACGATCATTAAAAAAAGGCCCCTATATTGCACCGCATCTTTTGAAGAAGGTGCTTGAGGCAAACGAGTCCAAGAGCAATAAGGTAATTAAGACCTGGTCCAGAAGATCAACCATATTCCCTGAAATGGTCGGTAACACGTTTGCCGTTCACAACGGAAAAAAATTCGTACCGGTGTTTGTTACCGAGAACATGGTAGGCCATAAGCTGGGTGAATTTTCACCGACCCGGACCTTTTACGGCCATGCAGGAAGCAAGAAGTCAAAGGTAAGATAACATCTTTGAGGTTAAAGGATTTTTAAAATGGAAGTTAGAGCAAAAATTAGATACGTCAGAATTTCACCTTTCAAGCTGCGCCTGCCTATCGACAAGGTTAAGGGAAAACGCGTCGAAGACGCCCTGAATATTTTAAAATTCATGCCGGTAAAAGCAGCGGGTATCATTGCAAAAACCCTGAAGTCTGCCGTCTCTAATGCAGAACACAATAATGAGCTTGATGTGGATAACCTTCGGATTAAAAACATTATTGTCGATCAGGGGCCTTCCATGAAACGGTTCAGAGCACGAGCCAGGGGAAGAGCAAGCAGAATTTTGAAAAGAACCAGTCATATAACAGTCATTGTTGAGGAAACCGTCTAAATAAGGAGGAAGCGGCTTGGGCCAGAAAGTACATCCGGTTGGATTAAGATTAGGCACCATTCGGACTTGGGATTCCAGATGGTATGCCGATAAAGAGTATGCTGATTTTGTTGAGGAAGATTTCAAAGTCAGAAAATTTTTAAAAAAGAAGCTGTATCATGCCGGGATTTCAAAAATAGAAATTGAGCGGTTTTCCAAGCAGATCAGACTGAGAGTGTTTGCAGCAAGACCCGGAATCATTATTGGTAAAAAGGGGTCTGAAATCGCGCTGCTCAAGCAGGAGTTGGAAAAGATGCTCAAACCGGACGTACTGATCGACATTAAAGAGGTACGCCGGCCTGAAATCGATGCGCAGCTCGTGGCTGAAAACATTGCCATGCAGCTCGAACGCAGAATCGCATTCAGAAGGGCCATGAAAAGAAGTGTGTCTTCTGCCATGCGGTTTGGTGCCAAAGGTATCAAAATTATCTGTGCTGGTCGTCTTGGCGGGGCTGAAATGGCGCGGACCGAATGGTACAAAGAGGGGCGGATTCCCCTGCACACAATCAGAGCTGATGTGGACTACGGTTTTGCCGAAGCAAACACGACATATGGAAAAATCGGTATTAAAGCATTCGTGTTCAAAGGCGAGATTTTGAGTGCCGCTGAACAGGGCTTTGGTTCGAAATAGCGTCAAAGAGGAGATAGGATAAATGCTGAGCCCAAAAAACGTCAAATTCCGCAAGCAGTTTCGTGGAAGAACCAAAGGATGTCCACAGAAAGGCAGTTCATTGAACTTCGGAGAGTACGGACTTCAGGCGGTAGAATGCGGATACGTCAATGCCAGACAGATTGAAGCGGCCAGGGTTGCCATGACCCGTAAAATCAAGAGGGTAGGAAAAAGCTGGATTCGATTCTTTCCGGATAAACCCATCACCAAAAAACCTGCTGAGGTTAGAATGGGTAAAGGTAAAGGTTCCACAGATGCCTGGGTGGCCAGAGTGAAACCCGGTAGAATCCTGTATGAAATGGAAGGGGTTCCCAGAGAACTTGCCAAAGAAGCCATGCGCCTGGCTGCCAACAAGCTTTCCGTAAAGACCCGGTTTGTGGAAAGGAGTAAATAAGTAATGAAAGCCAGTGAAATCAGAGAACTTGGAGCTGAAGAGATTAAAGAAAAACTCGTAGAGTTGAAAAAAGAGTTTTTTAATCTACGTTTTCAAAACGACGTCGGACAACTCGAGAATACGGCCACGCTTTCAAAAGTCAGAAAAGACATTGCCCGGCTGTATACCATATCCAGGGAAAAAAACTTAAACATTAGTTAAAAACAAAGTCTACGCATATGGAAAATATCAAGAGTAATAAAAAAGAACTGATGGGTCTGATTGTTTCGAATAAGATGGAAAAATCAGTGGTTGTCCAGGTTGAAAGATATGTACAGCACAAGATTTACAAGAAATTTATCAAACGTTACAAAAAATATCATGCCCATGATGAAAGAAACGAATGCCAGATCGGTGATCAGGTAAGAATCATTGAGACCAGACCGTTAAGCAAACTCAAACGGTTCAGAGTCGTTGAAATTGTCAAGAAAGCTGTGTGATTAAAGGAGTCATGAAATGATTCAAAGTGAAACAAGACTTACGGTCGCAGATAACTCAGGGGCAAAGGAGCTTTACTGTATCAAAGTACTCGGCGGCTCCAAACGCAAGTATGCCGGGATCGGGGACATTATCACCGGTTCGGTAAAAGAGGCGATACCCAATGCCAAAGTAAGCAAAGGTGATATTGTACAGGCGGTCATTGTCAGAACCAAGAAAGAGATTTCCAGGCCTGACGGTTCCATGATCAGATTTGATGATAATTCTGCAGTTATTTTGAACAAATCCAATGAGCCTGTCGGAACCCGTATTTTCGGCCCGGTTGCCCGGGAGCTTCGTGCGAAACGATTTATGAAAATCATTTCTCTGGCTCCTGACGTACTTTAATTAAGGGCTCGTGGAGAATTCTTATGGAAACAATGAAGATCAGAATAAAAAAAGACGACAAGGTAAAGGTACTTACCGGTAAAGACAAGGGCAAGATCGGCAAAGTACTGAAAGTGAACCGGAAAAAAGGCCGTATTGCCGTTGAAAGCATCAATGTGGCCAAAGTCCATCAGAAACCCTCCCAGGGGAACCCCCAGGGCGGCATTGTTGAAAAGGCCATGCCGATCAATGTTTCCAATGTCATGCTGATGTGCAATCATTGTGTAAAGCCCACACGTATTGGAATAAAACAATTAGAAGATGGAAAACGGGTCAGGGTCTGCAAGAAATGCAGCGAGCAGATCGATTCGTAAGACCAATACCGGAGAGTGTAAATGTCAACGCTTAAGGAAAAATATAAAAACGAAGTTGCACCCAAGCTGATGGAAACCTTTCAGTATAAGAACAAGCTAGAGGTGCCCAAGTTTGAAAAAATCGTTCTGAATATGGGATTGGGCGAAGCGATCCAGAATCCTAAAATTGTGGAATCCGCTGCAGCAGAGCTGACGCTGATCGCCGGTCAGAAACCGGTGATTACCCGGGCCAAAAAACCCATTGCCAACTTCAAGCTCAGGGCTGGTGTTGCCATCGGATGCATGGTCACCCTGCGGCAGGCCAAAATGTATGATTTTTTCGAAAAACTGGTAAATATCGCCTTGCCTCGTGTAAGGGACTTCAGGGGAATATCCGGAAAGGCATTTGATGGTCGCGGCAACTACAGCCTGGGTATCAAAGAGCACATTATCTTCCCTGAAATTGACTATGATAAGACAGATAGTATCAAGGGTCTGAATATTACGGTTGTAACTACAGCCCAAACCGATGAAGAAGGCAAAGAGTTCCTGAAGCTTTTGGGAATGCCTTTCAGAAATTAAGGATCTTAAGGAGGACAGCTTGGCTAGAACAGCTCTGATCGCAAAGGCGGCAAGAAAACCAAAATTTGCTGTACGGTCTTATAACAGATGCCCCTTATGCGGTAGACCAAGAGGGTTTATTCGAAAAGCTGGTATTTGCAGGATTTGTTTTCGGAAACTTGCCTCAGAAGGCAAACTTCCAGGGGTTACCAAATCAAGCTGGTAATCCGGTTATTTTAGAACAGTTTTAATATCAGCGAAAAGAAGTATTTAAGGAGATTAACCAATGGCAATGAGTGATCCAATTGCAAACATGCTCACAATCATTCGGAATGGTGGTAAGGCAGGGTTTGCCAAGGTGGATATCCCCGGGTCAAAATTGAAAATTGAAATGATGCGGGTGCTGAAAGAACAGGGATACATCAAAGATTTTAAATTCCTGGATGATAATGTGCAGGGGGTGATCAGGGTATATTTGAAATATGTATCCGAAGGTCAGCCCACCATTTTCGGAATTAAGCGGGTATCAAAACCCAGCTGCAGGGTATACAAGAAATCAAAGCAGATCCAGCCGGTTTTGAACGGCCTGGGTATTTCAATTGTATCGACTTCCAAGGGTATCATGACAGATAAACAGGCAAAAGAAGCGAACCTTGGCGGTGAAATTCTATGTAACGTTTGGTAGTACAGGAGTTATCTATGTCTAGAATAGGAAAAAAACCGGTTCAGCTTCCAGAAAAAGTCCAGGTGGCCATCAAAGGAGACACGATTGAAGTAAAGGGTCCCAAAGGCAGCCTTGAAAAAACGTTACACCCGGATGTCGATATTGAGATCAATGACGGCGTGATTGAAGTGAAAACCGATCTAAAGGATAAGAAGAAGGTTGCGTTGCAGGGCCTGTTCAGGTCTTTAATCAACAACATGGTTGTCGGCGTGACCAACGGATATGAAAAAACATTGCTGCTTTCCGGTATCGGTTACCGGTCTGAAGTCAAAGGCAACACCCTTGTTTTGAACGTAGGATATTCCAATCCTGTTGAATTTGCACTCCCCGAAGGGATTTCTGCAAACGTTGAAAATAATACCAAAATCACAATTTCCGGAATTAACAAGGAAGTCCTTGGCCAGGCTGCAGCGGATATCAGACGCGTCAGACCCCCCGAGCCCTACAAGGGTAAAGGTATCATGTATGCTGATGAACGCATTATCAGAAAAGCTGGTAAAACAGCAGGTAAAGACTAAATAGCAGGAATTTAAATATTATGGGAAATACATCACCAAAACTGGTATCAAGACTGAAAAGAAAGAAACGGATCAGAAAATCGGTTTCCGGGAGTCCCGAGCGTCCGAGACTGAGCGTTTTCAGAAGTGCGAAACATATATACGCACAGATTATCGACGATACCAAGGGCGCGACCCTGGTATCCGCTTCATCACTTGACAAGGAATTCATCGAAAGTGATGTCACTGGTGACAAAAAGAATGTTGCAAAGGCGATTGGAAGCCTTGTAGGTAAACGGGCCGTTGATAAAGGGATTACCAAGGTCGTTTTCGATAGAAACGGATTTTTGTATCACGGCCGTGTCAAAGCACTTTCAGAAGGAGCCCGGGAAGCCGGCTTGAAATTCTAATTAAGGAGGAAATCCCTTGGCAAGTAAGCAGCAGCAGCAACAACAGCAAACAGAAGACAATGGTTTGATCGATAAAGTCGTCAGGATCAATCGAGTTGCAAAGGTTGTAAAAGGCGGTAGGAACTTCTCCTTTTCAGCACTCGTAGTTGTCGGCGACGGTGAAGGAAGCGTTGGCGTAGGGCTTGGTAAGGCCGCTGAGGTCCCCGAAGCCATCAGAAAAGGATTGGATAAGGCCAAACGGAACATGGTTAAGGTCTCAATTCTCAACGGTACGGTTCCCTTTGAGGTCGTCGGTAAAGCCGGCGCCGGGCGCGTCCTGTTGAAACCCGCCTCACCCGGTACCGGACTGATTGCCGGCGGCGGTATCCGTGCGGTCCTCGAAGCAGTGGGCGTCACCGATATTCTGACCAAGTGTCTGGGTACCAATAACACCCACAATATCGTCAGAGCAACGCTCCAGGGACTGCAATCCCTGACGACCAAAGAAGATGTGGCCAAAAGACGGGGTCTAAGACCGGAAGATATATAGCAGAAAGGTTCTTAAAAATGGCAAACAAAATCAAAGTTACACAGGTAAAGAGTGTCATCGGCAGACCTGGTAAGCATGGCAAAATTGTCCGTGCACTCGGGTTGAGGAAAATGCACCAGACGGTTGAACATAATGCCGACCCCGCAATCCTTGGCATGATCAAAAAAGTTTCACACCTGGTAAAGGTTGAGGAGGTATAACGATGAAGCTGCATGAATTATCACCTGCTCCAGGTAGCAGAAAAAATAGAAAACGCGTTGGCCGTGGTCCCGGCTCCGGTATGGGAAAAACGTCCACACGAGGACACAAGGGGTTGAAGGCCAGATCCGGCGGAAACGTCCGCCCCGGTTTCGAGGGTGGACAGATGCCGATCTACCGGCGGCTGCCCAAACGGGGCTTCACCAACATTTTCAAGACCAACAATGCCGTGCTGAACGTATCCGATCTGGATCGTTTTGAAGACGGAGCGACCATTGATGTGGCCGTTCTCAGGGAAGCCGGGTTGGTTAAAGGAAAAGTCGATGGGGTGAAAATCCTTGGCAACGGAGAAGTCACCAAAAAATTCTCCCTCAAGGATGTCCTGGTCAGCAAAACCGCCAAAGAAAAGATTGAATCTGCAGGCGGAAGCTTTGTGGAATAAAGTTAATCCCAAGGATGTAAGGTAAGGATCAAAATAGATGGTTGACCCAAACAGTTATCAAAATTTATTCAAACTTCCTGAACTCAAAAGGAAACTTCTGATTACGCTCGCCTTGTTGTTCGTCTATCGGGTAGGAATCCATGTGCCGACACCGGGTATTGATTCAGCAGCGCTTCAGTCCTTTTTTAATGCAGCCTCCGGAACATTGTTTTCCATGTTTAATATGTTTTCCGGTGGTGCCTTTGAGCGGCTGTCGATTTTTGCATTGGGAATCATGCCTTACATCAGTGCTTCCATTATCCTGGAACTGATGACTGTAGTTGTTCCGCACCTTGAGCAGCTGTCCAAGGAGGGGGACGCCGGTCGAAAAAAGAAAACCCAGTATACCCGCTATGGTACGGTCGTGCTCAGCGTCATTCAGGGATTCGGTATCAGTGTCGGGCTTGAAGCCATGACCTCACCGGCTGGTGCACCGATTGTTCTCTACCCGGGATGGGGATTCAGAATTGTGACCATCATTACCCTGACTGCAGGGACCGCATTTATCATGTGGCTGGGCGAACAGATCACTGAACGCGGGATCGGCAACGGTATCTCTTTGATCATCTTCGCGGGTATTATTGCCAGGGGACCGGCAGCCGTCGGCAACACCGCACGGTTGATAACAACAGGTGAAATGGGGGTCTTCTCCCTCATCATCCTGACTGTTCTGATGCTGGCCGTAGTCGCTGCAATCGTCTATATGGAACAGGCACAGCGCCGGATTCCGGTGCACTATGCCAAACGGGTCGTGGGGCGGAAAATGTACGGTGGACAATCTTCGCATCTTCCACTGAAGATCAATCCGTCAGGCGTGATCCCGCCGATCTTTGCATCATCGATCATCATGTTTCCGACCACCATTGCGCAGTTCATCGATGTGCCTATCATGCAGAGCATTGCAGCCATGTTTAATCCGGGCACCATCGTTTATTACATCACATTTGTCGGTTTCATCATTTTCTTCTGCTTTTTTTACACGGCCATCCAGTTCAATCCGGATGACGTGGCGGAAAACATGAAACGAAACGGCGGATATATCCCGGGTATCAGACCGGGGAAGCGTACAGCTGAATATATTGACAAGGTCATAACAAGAATTACAGTAGGGGGTGCAATTTATGTGTCCGCTGTCTGTGTTCTGCCGACAGTCCTGATGAGTAGGTTCAATGTACCGTTCTATTTCGGCGGGACCGCTCTTTTGATTGTCGTGGGTGTTGCCATCGACACCATGGCCCAGATTGAATCTCATTTGATTACCGGGAATTATAACGGATTCTTAGGTAAATCCGGTTCTAATCGATTAAAAGGCAGATGATCATAATTTAATTTTCGACGGGAGAATAAAACAAGTTATGGCAAAAGAAGAGCCGATTAAAGTAGATGGAAAAGTACTTGAGACATTACCCAATGCGATGTTTAAAGTTGAGCTGGAAAACAAACATGTCTTGCTGGCTCACATTTCCGGCAAAATGAGAATGCATTTTATCAAGATTCTACCTGGAGACAAGGTGACAGTTGAAATTTCACCGTATGATTTGAGCCGCGGCAGAATTACATATAGATATAAATAGGCAGGGTTGTTAAAACCGCCATAAGGTTTGGGAGTAAGATAGATGAAAGTCAGAGCATCTGTTAAAAAGATCTGCAGAAATTGTAAAGTAATTAAAAGACGTGGTGTCGTTCGCATCATTTGTATCAATAAACGCCATAAACAACGTCAGGGATAGGGGGCAGAAAATTGGCACGTATCGCAGGAGTAGACTTACCAAGAAATAAGCATGCATGGATCGCTTTAACCTATATTTACGGTATCGGTAGAAGCACATCTCAGAAAATTCTTGAGGAAACCGGCATCGATCCAATGACCAAGGCAAACGACCTGACTGAAGAGCAGGTGAATTCCATCAGAAAGGTCATCGATAGCCATTACAAGGTTGAAGGTGAGCTCAGGTCTGAGGTATCCATGAATATTAAACGCCTCATGGATCTCGGATGCTATCGTGGATTGCGTCACAGAAAAGGCTTGCCCTGTCATGGTCAGCGGACAAGTACCAACGCAAGAACCCGGAAAGGTCCGAAACGGGCTGCGGTCAAGAAGAAATAACACTATTTAAAGGGCACGAAGAATGGCAAAAAAGTCAAAGAAAACCATGACCAAGAAAAAGGTCAGAAAGAATATTTCCACCGGGATCGTCCATATTCAATCCACTTTCAATAATACCATTGTGACCATTGCGGATGAAAACGGTAATACCATATCCTGGTCTAGCGGCGGAATGCAGGGTTTCAAAGGTTCCAGAAAAAGCACCCCTTTTGCAGCCAAACTGGTGGCAGAGGATGCCGGAACCAAAGCAATGGAGCATGGACTGAAGAATATCGGTGTATACGTTAAAGGCCCCGGCCCGGGTCGCGAATCTGCCTTGAGAGCGCTTCACGCGCTTGGATTCAACATTTCCATGATTAAGGATGTTACACCGGTTCCACACAATGGATGCCGTCCGCCCAAGAGAAGAAGAGTATAACTTTACCGGTTTGATAAAGGAGGAGAACGTTGTCACGTTATAGAGGTTCTGTTTGCCGGCAATGCAGACGCGAAAATATTAAGCTGTTTCTGAAAGGAGACAGATGCTTTTCAGATAAATGCAGTTTTGACAGAAGAGGGTATCCCCCGGGTGATCACGGCCAGAAAAGAAGCAAGCTGTCTGATTACGGGATGCAGTTAAGAGAAAAACAGAAAATCAGACGGATTTACGGGCTGTCTGAGAAACAGTTCAGAATTACATTCAAACGGGCGGACCGCCAGAAAGGTATCACCGGTACCAACCTGCTGAGCCTGCTCGAAAGACGTCTGGACAATGCAGTATTCAGACTTGGTTTTGCCAACTCAAGAAACCAGGGCAGACATTTCGTACGGCATAGTCACTTCACCGTGAACGGCCGTAAAGCGAACATCCCGTCATATCAACTCAAAAAAGGCGATGTGATCGAGCTTAAGGGTAAGAGCAAAGAGATTCAGGCGATTAAAGATTCCCTCGAAGCGATTGTCAGACGCGGTATACCACAGTGGCTTGAGATAGATAAGGATAACTTCAAAGGCACCGTTGTCAACACGCCTGCCCGTGAGGATATCACGCTTCCTATCCAGGAACAGCTGGTCGTAGAGCTTTATTCAAAATAAGGACTTTCCTTATGGATTGTCTGTCATTTTGTCTATTTCATATAACTATTCAGGAGATATAGATGTCATCTGAAAAACTTGCATATGTGAATTGGCGAGAGATGATCAAGCCTGAAAAGCTTGATGTTACTACAACTTCAACATATGGTAAATTTGTTTGCGAACCCCTGGAAAGAGGGTATGGGATTACCATCGGTAACTCATTAAGACGTATCATCCTGTCATCCATCTACGGTGCGGCCATTGTATCGGTAAAGTTTGAAGATGCCTGTCACGAATACAGCGTGATCCCCGATGTACGAGAAGATGTTTCTGAAATTATCTTGAACCTCAAAGAGCTGAGACTGAAAGTTGATGATCCTGAAGACAGAATTCTCACGCTGAACGTTAAAGGCGAGAGGCAGGTAACAGCAGCGGATATCATCAGCCCGGACGGTCATGTGGAGATTCTCAATCCTGAGCAGCATATTGCGACCCTGTCCAAAAACGGGAAACTGAATATGACCATGGTTGTGAAAATCAACAAAGGTTATGCTCTGGCCTCCCAGAACAAGGATGATGAGGCGCCCGTCGGAACCATTCCCATTGACAGTGTGTTTTCGCCCATCAAACGTGTGAAGTACCTGATCGGTACCTCAAGGGTGGGACAGAAAACCGATTACGATAAACTTACCCTTGAAATCTGGACCGACGGCAGTGTCGCCCCTGAGGATTCCGTTGCCTACGGCGCTAAAATCCTCAAGGAGCAGATGGCCCCCTTCATCAATTTTGATGAGGATATGGAGCCTGATCAGTCTGATGATCATAAGGATGATGGTGATAGAGAATTCAATGAAAACATCTACCGCAGCGTTGATGAACTTGAGCTTTCAGTCAGAAGTTCCAACTGCTTGAAAAACGCCAGAATCCATACCATATACCAACTGGTACAGAAAACCGATAGCGAAATGCTGAAAACCAAGAATTTCGGAAGAAAATCCCTTAACGAGATTAAAGAAGTCCTCTCTTCCATGGGACTTTCCCTGGGTATGGATCTTGAAGGATTTGAACCACCGGAAGAAGAAATCAATCAGGAAGGAGAGTAATTTCCATGAGACATAGAAAATCTGGATTAAAGCTGAATAGAACCTCAAGTCATAGAAAAGCTATGTTTAGAAACATGGTGACATCTCTGTTCAAGCACAGTAAAATTAAAACAACTGAAGCCAAGGCCAAAGGACTGATCCCCCTGGCAGATAAAATGATTACTCTGGCCAAACGGGGTGACCTTCATGCCAGGAGACAAGCCCTGGCCGTTATCCGCGAGAAAGATGTGGTTCATACCCTTTTCAACGAAGCAGGAGATAAGTTTTCCACCCGCGAAGGCGGCTATACCCGCGTGACCAAACTCGGCCCAAGAAAAGGGGATGTGGCACCCATGGCCATGGTGGAACTTATTTTCGATTGATCCTGTATCTGCGCCAAGCAGATCCGTAAGGAAGAAGCCACCCATCGAATAGCCGTATCAGATCTTTATTCCAAACTCAAAGCCCGGGTTCAATACGATCCCGGGCTTTTTTTATGCAGACATCCGGACTTTGGATTGAGGACAAACGCATTAGTTCCTTTCATGTCACTTTTATAAGATTTACTCGAGGAGAAGTATGAGCAAACTGGACAGTTTTATCCGGAGAATGACGGCCCAGCGGAATTGCTTAAATCACGCGGCACAGCTGGTTAAGGATCACCCCGGGAC
>QZLA01000073.1 GCA_004796375.1 Desulfobacteraceae bacterium | reverse complement strand
GTGAAATACCTGCACTCCGACATCGGTACGGTGGAACGCATCGATATTATCCAGGACCTGCGCCGCGGGCTGTTTGATGTGCTGATCGGCATCAACCTGCTCAGGGAGGGACTGGATATACCCGAGGTTTCCCTGGTGGCAATCCTGGATGCGGACAAGGAGGGGTTTTTACGGTCGTTCCGTTCATTTATCCAGATATTCGGGCGGGCGGCCCGGAACGTGTTCGGTAAGGTGATCATGTATGCCGAGGGCACCACCGGATCCATGGAAAGAGCCATGGATGAGACCAACCGCCGCCGCAAGATCCAGAAACAGTACAACGCGCTTCACGGCATTGTGCCGTCGACCATCAAAAAGAATATCAATGTGTTTGACTATACCATGGCCGAAGATGCCACACCCGAAGAGGTGTCGGTGCAGGAGACCATCAAATCCTATGAATCGGAAGAACTGAACCTGGATGAGATGATCAAGGACCTGGAGTATAAAATGAAGATCGCAGCGGAAAACCTGGAGTTTGAACTGGCTGCCGAGTACCGGGACAAGATCAAACAGCTCCAGGACCTGCCGCCGTTTTAGGTGCGTCTACACCCATGACAGATATCATCCAGGAAAAATACCAGGCCGCACCCCATCAGCCCGGGGTGTACCTGATGAAGGATGCCAAGGGGAAAATCCTCTATGTGGGCAAGGCCAAAAGCCTGAAAAAGCGTTTGGCCTCCTATTTTGTCAAGAAGCAGAATCACGATCCCAAAACCGCAGCCCTTATTGAACTGATCAAGGATTTTGACACCCTGACCACCGCCTCCGACCATGAGGCGTTTATCCTGGAATCCAACCTGATCAAAGAGCACAACCCCAAGTACAACGTGATTCTCAAGGATGGGAAGAATTATCCGCTCCTGAGAATCGATCTGAACGAGCCCTATCCGGCCATCCAGAAGGTCAGGAAGATCAAGAACGACAAAGCCCTGTATTTCGGGCCATACTCGTCTGCCGCCAGTGTGAACCGGACCCTCAAACAGATCCAGAAGATATTCCGGCTCAGAAAGTGCAAGCAGACCCAGTTCAAGAACCGCTCCCGTCCCTGTTTGAATTACCAGATCAAGGCCTGCCTGGGCCTGTGCTGCAACGCCGTGCCTGAAGAGGAATACCGGAAGACGGTCCAGGATGCGGTCCTGTTTTTAAAAGGCAAGTCCGGGCAGGTGGTTAAAAAGCTCAAGATCGAGATGAAGGAATATGCAGTCAAACAGGAATTTGAAAAGGCCGCCCAGCTCAGGGACACCATGTTTGCCATCGAGAATGTGATGGAACGTCAGTCCGTGGTCAGCCCGGACCTCAAAGACCGGGATGTGATGGCCCTGGCCGCGGCAAAGGGCAGGGCGGTCGTGACGGTCCTGGTCATCCGGTCAGGCCGCCTCATTGACACGGCCCACTATCACCTTGAGCTGGGATTCAAGGAGCCCCTGGAGATCCTGTCCGCGTTTGTGGACCAGTATTACCGGGACAATGTGTTCCTGCCCAGCTTTATCCTGCTCAATCAGGAGATCGATAACACCGAGATGATCGAGCAGATGCTCACGGTCAAAAAGGGAAAAAAGGTGGTGATTTCCGTACCGGTCCGGGGTGAAAAACGCCGGCTCAAGGAAATGGCCATGATCAATGCCCAGCGGGAGCTGGACAAGCGCCTCCAGAAAGAGGAGGAGGAGCGGGCCGCCATCCTGATGCTCAAGGACCTGCTCCAGATGGAACAGCTGCCGGAACGCATCGAATGTTTTGACAACTCAAACCTGGCGGGTCAGGACCCGGTCTCCGGCATGGTGGTGTTTAAAAACGGCCGCCCGTTCAAGGAGGGATACCGGAAATTCATCATCCGGGACCAGGATATCCAGGATGACTATGCCTATATGTACCAGGTACTCGAACGCCGTTTTTTAAAGGACACCGATGAGATGCCCTTTCCCGACCTCCTGGTAGTGGACGGCGGCAAGGGACAGCTGGGCATGGCCATGGCTGTACTCAAGGATCTCAAGCTGGAGGGCCGGTTTTGTGTGGCAGGGCTGGCCAAAAAGAACGAGGCCAAGGGGGAAACCCATGATAAAATATATATTCCCAACCGCTCCAACCCGTTGAATACCAACCCGTCCCTTAAAGCGCTCTATCTCCTCCAGCAGGTCCGTGACGAGGCCCACCGGTTTGCCATCACCTTTCAGCGGAGGCGCAGGGAAAAACGGTCAGAAACCAGTGTCCTGGACAGTGTGCCCGGTATCGGGCCCAAAAAACGGCAGATGCTGCTCCGGCATTTCAAGGGCATCGCCAGGATAAAAGGTGCAAGCCTGGAAGAGATTGCCGAACTGCCCGGCATGAATGAAGACCTGGCCCATGCCGTTAAACAGGTGCTGCAGGAATAACCTGAACCACGGTTCCGGTTTTCCGGCAAGTTGGGCCTTGAAAATCCCCTGTCTATTCTTTACAATACCTTGACCCTGAATTCAGTCAACTCCCGGAGACCGGTATGTCATCTGTGCGTAAAACACCCGCCTTTATAGCGTTACTATTTATCCTGATATCTTTTGTGACTGCTTTGTCAGGGAATGCCTCCTCAGACATTACACTCCGTATCGGTGTGTTCCAGAACAAACCGTTGAGCTATGTGGATGACTCCGGAGCTGCCCAGGGGATCTACCCGGATATCATCCGTGAAATTGCCCGGGAAGAGAACTGGCAGCTGACCTTTGTGGATGACAGCTGGTCCGGCAACCTGGCGCGCCTGGAATCCGGGGACATTGATCTGATGGTGAGCATTGTTTATTCCGAGGCGCGGGACCGGATCTTTGATTTTTCAAAGGAACCGGTGGTGACTGCCTGGGGCCAGGTATATTCCACTAAGGACTCCGGTATCCTGAGCATTCTGGACCTTGAAGGGAAGTCGGTTGCAGTCATGGAAAAGGATATCAATGCCAGACACTTCTCCGAGCTTTGCCGGAAATTCAATGTCAACAGCCGGCTGGTTTCACTACCCACCTATGATGATGTATGTAACGCTGTCATGAATGGTCTGGCAGATGCCGGGGTGATCAATAATGTTAACGGAGAGTTTCTAAAATCCAGATTCCCCCTGTATTCCACACCGATCATGTTCAGCCCGGTGAATGCATTGTTTGCAGCACCTGAAAAGAAGAACAGCGAGATTATCAAACGCATCGATCAACATCTGTCTGAATGGCGGAAGGATCATCAATCCGTCTATTACCAGATCCTGGCCGGGTATTTCGGCACCCCGGGCAAAGAGCGGGTCTCCTATCGTCTGGTGGCGGGGATTTTAAGCGTGGCTGCCGTACTGGTTGTTGCCCTGTTGGCCCTCACATCGCTGTTCAGGCATCAGGTGGCCGAGCGGACCAGGGCCCTGAGTGAAAGTGAAGAAAAATACCGGATGCTGTTCACCAACTCCAATGATGCCGTGATGGTTCATCAGTCCTCTCCCGGGGAAAAGCTCCAGAATTTCATTGAGGTGAATGATGTGGCCTGCAGCATGTACGGGTACACCCGGGAGGAGATGCTGAACATATCGGTGAAGGCACTGGTGGATGAGGCTCATGAAGAAAAGATCTACCACGTACTTGAACAGATATATGAAGAGAAATCCTGCATTTTTGAAAACGTTCACCACAGGAAAAACAAAGACCCCTTTCCCGTGGAGGTCAGTGCTTACCTGTTTGATTTCAAGGGCAACCCCACCATATTATCCATTGTCCGCGATATAACAGAGCGCAAGCAGGCAGAGCAGGCACTCAGGGAGAGTGAGGAAAAATACCGGCTGCTGATTGAAAATCAGATTGACCTGGTGGTCAAAGTTGACCTTGAGGGCCATTTACAATTTGTATCTCCATCCTATTGCAGGAAATTCGGCAAAACTGAGGCAGAGTTGCTGGGCCAGGCATTTTGGCCCCTGGTTCACCCGGATGATGAGGCAGTAACCCGTCAGGCCATGGAGGGCCTGTTCTCCTCTCCCCGTAAAGCATCTGTAGAACACCGGGCCATGACCCGCGAGGGCTGTAAATGGCTGGCCTGGGTCGGTACCGCAGTAACGGATGACACCGGTCAGGTGGTGTCGATCATCGCAGTGGGGCGGGACATAACGGAAAATAAGGAGTTTGAGGCAGCTCTTCAAACTTCCCAGGAAACGTTCCTTTCCGTTCTGGATAGCATCAATGCTACGGTGTATGTGTCTGATATTGACACCTATGACATCTATTTTATGAACAAACATATGAGGGATGTGTTTGGTGCCGACATGACCGGGCAAAAGTGCCATGAGGTGTTCAGGAACAGCAGTTCACCCTGCGTGCGCTGCACCAACCACCTGTTACTGGATGATCAGGGCAATCCTACGGGGGTGCATGTCTGGGATGATCAGAATCCCATTACCAAACGATGGTATATCAATTATGACCGGGCGATTAAATGGACCGACGGCCGGTATGTGAGACTGCAGATTGCCACGGATATCACCGATTTCAAGAACATGGAAAGCGAACTGCGCCAGGCCCACAAGATGGAGTCCATCGGTACCCTGGCCGGCGGAATTGCCCATGATTTCAACAATATCCTGAGCATTATCATCGGCTATGCCGAACTGGCCCTGGATGAGATCCCTGACTGGAGTCCCTCCTTTCAGAATATCAGTGAGATCAAAACCGCCAGCCTCCGGGCAAAGGATGTCGTACGGCAGCTGCTGAGTTTCAGCCGTAAAGGGGAACAGGAACACCGGCCGTTGGCGTTGTCCGCAATCATAATGGAGTCTCTGCAGCTGATCCGGGCCTCCACTCCGTCGAGTATTGAGG
>QZLA01000225.1 GCA_004796375.1 Desulfobacteraceae bacterium | reverse complement strand
AGGATATCAAATCCCACTTCAATATCCATGTCCATGGATTTTCACCACCGGAAATCGACTACATCGCTAAAAAATCAGACCTGAGTGTGGCAAAGACCCTGTCCATCCTCCAAGAGGCCGGCCTGGATTCCGTACCTGGCGGCGGTGCTGAAATCCTGTGTGATGATGTCCGCACCCAGGCATCACCCAACAAATGCACCAGTGACCAATGGCTTGACGTGATGCGGCAGGCTCACCTTTTAGGTATGAGAACCACGGCCACCATGATGTTCGGTCACCTTGAAACTGCCGGCCACATCCTTGAGCATCTGGACAGGCTACGTGAGCTGCAGGATGACACCCACGGGTTTACCGCGTTTATTCCATGGACCTTTCAGCCGACCAACACCCAGATCAAGGTCAAGCCCCGGTCCGCAGTCGAGTATCTCAGGGTTCTGGCGGTCAGCCGTATCTTTCTTGATAATTTTGATAATATTCAGGCATCCTGGGTCACCCAGGGAGATAAAATCGCACAAACTGCTCTTTTTTACGGGGCAAATGACATGGGCAGTACCATGATCGAGGAAAATGTGGTGGCGTCAGCCGGTGTAAGGTTCATGCTCCCGGAAAAAGAGATCCGCAGGCTGATTATAAAAGCCGGATTCCAGCCCCGCCAGCGGGACTGCTACTATAATTTGATATGACTGCATCTCAAGACCTTCAAACCATCGGGCCGCCCAAAGGGGAAACCATCCACCGGGCAGGCTGGATTGTAACGCAGGTGGACCGGATCCTGGAAAACGGGTATATCCATACCCGCAACGGCAGTATTGTCGAAACCGGTACCGGAAAGTTGCCTGTGACAGTTACAGATGCACAACTCATCGACCATGGGCCCGGTACCCTGATTCCTGCCCTGGTGAATGCACATACCCACCTGGAGCTGTCTGCTTTAAAGCAAAAGATCCCCTTTGATCTTCCGTTTCAAACATGGGTGGAAAAACTCCTGGAAGAGCGCAGCCGCCACACCACAGCCTCGCTTGAACGCGCTGCCGTAAATGAAGCCAGGGTGATGGTCGCAGCCGGCACCGGATATGCCGGCGATATCTCCACGCTGGGCATTGCAAAAAACGCCCTCCAAAATTCCGGCGGGCTGGGAGTATGGTTTCAGGAATACTTGGGCAGTCGTGTTCCCGACCTGGATGCCCGAACCACCGAAACACCGGGAAGCCCCCAGGTATCAGACATACAGCTGTCCGTTGCCGGCCATGCACCCCACACCACCTCCCCTGCCCTGCTCCACCGATTGAAGCAGGCCGCACTGCAACGGTCGCTGCCCTTTTCCATCCACCTGGCCGAATCCAGGGATGAGCATGAGTTTATCACCACAGGACAAGGATCGTGGGCCGATTTTCTCAAGCAAAGGGGGATCGATTTTTCCGCCTGGCCGCTGCCCGCACCCACCCCGGTTCAGTATCTCAACAGACTGGGTATTCTTGACGGGTCTACCCTGGCGGTCCACCTGCTGGATGTCGATAAAAATGACCTTGATCTCCTGGTTCGAAAACAGGTTAAAATCTGCGCATGCCCGAGAAGCAATCAAAACCTGCACAACCGACTGCCTGATCTGCCATCATTTCTCAGCACCGGGCTTTTTCCCGCTCTCGGGACCGACAGTCTGGCCAGCTGTGCCAGCTTGAGCATCCTGGATGAGATGTCATTCACGGCCCAAAGCTATCAACAAATCCGGCCGGAAACGATTTTCGGCATGGCCACCATCAATGGTGCGGTGGCCCTGGATATCCAATCAATTGCCGGCACCCTTTCAAAAGGAAAAAGAGCCTGTTTTGTGTATCTTCCTGTTGACGCGCAAACCCCTGAAGCTCTAATGGAGAAAGTTGTCCACAATGACTGTTAAAATCAAAATGGGAAAAATCAGTTATATCAACGCATTTCCCGTATATTACGGCATGGATCACGGGCTTTGTCCCCAATGGCTTGAATTGATCCCTGACGTTCCGGCGGTGTTGAACCGGAAAATAAAAACCGGCGAGATTCATATCAGCCCCATTTCATCCGCGTTTTATGCCATGAATCATGAAGAGCTTCTCATCCTTCCGGACCTGTCTATTTCAAGCCATGGCAAGGTCCTCAGCGTGCTCCTGGCCAGTCGATGCCCCCTGGATCAACTCGACGGAAAAACCGTTTTACTGTCCAACGAATCCGCCACAGCAGCATCTCTGGTCAAACTGATATTTGCACGGCGGGATGTACATCCAATTTATCAGACCGGACCGGTCAACCAAATGAATCATCTAAAAAATTCGTGCGATGCTGTGCTGGTCATTGGCGATTCTGCCCTGACCCAGCCCTGGTCATATGCCTATCCCCATATCACGGATCTGGGCCAGCTCTGGCTGGAAATGACCGGCCTGCCCTTTGTATTTGCCCTATGGGTGGTCAGAAAGGATGTGGTCAAGCAGACACCTGAGTGGGTGGCGAAAGCCCATGACATCTTACTGGCATCACGGAAAATGGGTGATGACAAGATTGAGGCGATTGTTGCCAAAGGTGTTCAGACCCTGGGTCTTGAGCCCCGACAGGTCCAGGAGTATTTTGACCGGCTGTATTGCGATCTGGATGCCCCTAAATTAGCGGCACTGGATCTGTTTTTCACCTCCCTGTTCGAGCAGGGAATATTAGAGAGCCGCGTGACGATTGAACAGTTTAATCCGGAAAACTACTGATCTTCTTCCGGAGTGGCCCAGAGGATATGATTTTTATTGATGAACAATGTCTTTTGATGGACTGCCGTGTCCATATCCTTGTGGTATACCGTAACTGAAAATAACACCAGGAAGGGCTCCCTGTAACTGACCACCATATCGCTGAGGCGATCATATCCGGGTTCCCTGTTGATATTGACCTGCCCGGTGATGGTGGTGCCGTCTATCATCTTCAACCGGATAATCCGGTTTTTAATCTCCTTGTGGATCTCTTCTTCCATGACTCCCCCCCCTTGCTGTCACAATTAACCCCTTCCTAACAGATTTATTGACAATATTTAAAACATTTGT
>QZLA01000293.1 GCA_004796375.1 Desulfobacteraceae bacterium | reverse complement strand
GCGTTGAACCGTTTTGGACCGACATCTGTGCCAGCATGTCAAACGCTTTGGGGTCGATATCCAGGGACCTGAATGAGGGTATGTCAAGGCGATGGGACAGATCCCGGATCGTTTGGATCAGCTTTTTACAGGCTGATTTGTCATCCGGCTCATCCACCCCCAGTGCCCTGGCCAGACCGCCCATTTTCGGCATGCAGGCCTCCAGATTATATTCCAGAACATACGGAAGAAAGATCGAGTTGGCCACGCCGTGAGGCACATCATATACAGCACCAATGGATTCCGAGATACAGTGTACCGCTGTCACATCCGAGTTCCCGAACGCAAAACCGGCAATTGTGGAACCATACATCAGGTTCTCACGGTCCTCATGATGGCGGGAGATGTCCTTGCATGCATTTTCGATGGCGCCCATGATCAACTGACACGCCTTTACCGCCTGTGTGTCGGTGATCACGGTGGCCGGTTTGGACAGATAGGCCTCCATGGCATGGGTCAGGGCATCCAGGCCTGTCGATGCAATGATCGGTGCGGGCAGGGTCCGTATCAGATCCGGATCAACAATA
Source organism: Desulfobacteraceae bacterium (assembly GCA_004796375.1). GTDB lineage: Bacteria > Desulfobacterota > Desulfobacteria > Desulfobacterales > Desulfobacteraceae > MADRE2. The sequence continues at coordinate 3,113 of QZLA01000293.1, read as the reverse complement.
GCCGCGGCCGGATAAAGTTTTGGTCCCTTGATAGACATTTTAAATTTCCGGTTGACATCTGTGATTACCGATACCCAGGTCACTTCACTCCCGGTGCCGCAAGTGGTCGGAATCGCCAGAAAAGGCAGGGGATCTTTCCTGTATTTTTCCCTTCCCTCATAATCTTCGATATCACCGGAATTCGTTGCCAGCAGGGCCAGCGCTTTTCCCGCGTCCAGGGGGCTTCCTCCTCCCGCAGCGATAACAAGGTCCGGCTCAATTTCCCGAATTTCCTGGGCAATGCGGTTGATGGTATCAGATTTGGGGTTGGGCTCGATCTGATCATACACCCGGATGCCTTCAAATGCATCAAACACCGGGGCCAGGATTCCGGTTCCCAAAACCCCTTTATCCGTTATCAGTAAAGGCTTCACCTTTTTGAGAACGTCCCGGACGATACTCCCAACCTCATGAAGGGTGCCCGGGCCGAAGTATAAATTTACAGGCATATGGAAATGCATCATGGATCTCCCTCAAAAAAAAGATGATGGTTTAAAAAATTTTGATGCATTAAAGACCATAATGGAACAGATGTCGAGAGTTTTTGTTAAAATCTTCATGCCTATGACAGACAGTGTTTTGGAGGTTTTTATTGACAAACCGCTGTTTAAATGGTTGATATTCCGTGGAAATGTGATTTTTGAAATTATTAAGGATGTTGAATTACTTAAAATGCAATTTAGTATGTTCTGGATTCGTTGGTTGGTTGGGATATTGCTGCTCCCGTTACTATTGCCCCCAAATTCATCCATTGCCTCAGAACCGGTCAAGATAGGCATCATTTTTGCCCGCACCGGCAATGCCGCACCCGTCTGCAAGGCGGCATTTAAAGCGGTAAGACTGGCCGCTGATAAACTGAACCAGGCCGGCGGATTACTCAACCATCCGGTCCAATTGATCGAATATGACAATAAAAGTACACCCATCGGTGCCAGACACGCTGCTCAGAATGCGGTGAAAGACCGTGTTATCGGGGTAATCGGTGCGACCTACAGTTCCCACTCCATCGCCATGTCCAAGGTGCTCCAGCCCGGCCAGGTGCCCATGATCTCTCCCATCTCAACCCACCCTGAGCTCACGATAGGAAAAGATTATATATTCAGGGTATGTTTTACTGATGATTTCCAGGGCCGGGTAATGGCCGATTTTGCACTGCATGATCTCGGTGCATTGTCCTCGGCGGTTTTTACAAACACCTCCAGTAAGTACAGTATGGGACTTGCTTCAGTTTTTATTGACCGGTTCGTCAACCAGGGCGGCCAGGTCATGTTTGAGGGTGAATACCAAAATGATACCATTGAATTTGCTTTTCTCCTGGACAGAATCAAAGATCATCCACCGGGTATTGTATACATACCCGGGCATTACAGGGAATCTGCCTATATCATCAAACAGGCAAGACTGATGGGGCTATCCATCGTATTCCTGGGCGGTGACGGCTGGGTCAACCAGATGTATACCTATGGCGGGAGTTATATTCATGGAAACTATTACACCACCCAATGGCATTACGATTCACCCAATCCTCGAAGCCGGCGTTTTGTCGCAGAATTTAAAAAGAAATACGGTTCCGTGACCAATGAACCGGTCATGGCCCTGACATATGATGCGTTCATGGTGCTTGCCGATGCAGTTAAGCGGGCCGGGACATTTTCAAGGACCGACATCAGGGCCGAGCTGGCCAGAACAAATGGATTTAAAGGTGTTACCGGGAAAATTACGTTTGATCAAAATGGAGATCCCGTGGACAAGTCAGCAATGGTGCTCAAATTTGATGATTATGACTCCTCCTTTTACAAAATTTTATCACCCTGATCCGAAGCAGCTTATGAAACCATCGCATCTGTTTTTAGTTCCTCTGGTCCTGTTGTACGTCTTGGCCCTGCCGCTGACGGGCCATTGCACCGCTGCCTCATTTAAGATCGGTCTCATCCTGGATCAATCGGGAAAAAGCCGGGTGGACCAGCATCCCATCCTCCAGGCAGTTGAACTTGCCGTTACCAAGATCGGTGCGGATCACAGGTTCGGAAATATGAACATCCAACTGGAGATTTTTGATAACGGCGGCAGCGTGATCGGATCAAAACTTGCAGCCCTCAAAGCTGTCCGCTCTGGTGTCCCTGCTGTCATCGGTCCCATGAGAAGTTCCAACGCGCTGATATCCGCAGAGGTCCTCCAGAAGGCCGGGATTGTTATGATCACCCCCACAGCCACCCACCCGGAAATTACAAAAGAGAGGGATTTTGTATTCAGGACCTGTTATACCGACCGATTTCAAGGCGACACACTTTCGAAGTTTGCCTGTTCAGAACTGAATGCAAAAAAAACCGTCGTGTTGACCAATACCAAAGACAGGTATTGCAAAGGGCTTGCCAAAAGTTTCATTCAATCCTATCGCCAGTGTGGTGCCAATGAGATTACAGAGTTTGACTACCTGGAAGATGTCACGGATTTTCAACACCTGGTGGACGCGGTCATCCCACTGATGCCTGACCTGATTTTTATTCCCGGGTACAGCCGGGACGCAGGAACCATCATAAGTACATTGCGGCGCTCAGGGAGTACTGCATTGCTGCTCGGTGGTGATGGCTGGGGAACCCAACCCATCCATAAATTTGCAGGAGATGCGATTTTCGGTGCGTTCAGAACCGCCTTTTGGCACCCGGCCCTTCAAAATCCCGTAAGCCGGACCTTTGTCAAAGATTTTGAAAGCCGGTACGGAAAAGTTACCCGCCTTGATATTCCTTCTGCATATGATGCGGTCATGCTTCTGGCTAAGGCAGCACGCATCGCTGAATCCCGTGACAGCAGAACAATCCGTGATACACTGAAGTCGACTCAGGCGTTCATGGGTGCCACAGGTGCTTTACGCTTTGACCCCAACGGAGATGCCGTCAAGCAGGCTGTGATTTTAAAATATACGACCGGGATTCCAACGTTTCATACGGTGGTCCAACCATGATCAGACTGACATTAAAACTAAAAATGAACATCGCCATTGTGGCGGCATTTATTATCATTGCGCTGATCTTTACCGTTATCGAACTGCCCTTCCAGAATCAACGGCTCCAGTC
>QZLA01000217.1 GCA_004796375.1 Desulfobacteraceae bacterium | reverse complement strand
CTTATTTATCAAGCTTTCAACATTTCAAATTAGAGATCGAGGACGTGGCTGACAAGCAAGGAAGTGTGATGGATGATCCGGTGAACCTGTTTTTTACGACAGGAAAAAGGAGCGGTGGCAGCGGCAAAGAGTTCAGTGGCTTTATTTTTTTACTTTTACATTCACAAATTCATGAGAGTAACTAGGAATAATTTAGAAAAAAGAGAGGACGGCCTACCTATAATCTTCAACCGAAGTGAGGATCAGTATATATTCCCATTTAGGTGCCCTTGCCTTTTGGCTTTTAACGTTTTCAGTTAACCGGTTTGACGGGTTAGTCCGGCCACTTTCCATACCGGGCATAATATATCTGGTTTCCGGTTCGCCCGGCGAGTATGCGGCCGCATAAAAGGATCAGCAGCATCCATTTGCTGAAGATGATCATGATGCCGAAAAACATAAAAGACCCAAAGAATAAAAACAATATGAGCAGCAATAGGAAAACACCGTGGATTTCATGGTAGAGAAACCACAGCTCGGGAATTAAAAACGCTTTCCAGTTCCAGGCGGGGCCGTTTGGCGGCGGCGTATATACTGTTTTGTTGCGATCAGAAGAATAGGGATAGATCACCCAGTGCCAAAAGGCCTTCCCGCTTTCAGCAGCAGTTTTTTGGTAATCAATGGTGACCACTCTTTTTCTCAATTCAAAAAGTTTGCTTGGAAACCAGATTTTTTTATCCATGTTTTCAATGATCTTCTGATTGAGCTCTTCAAGTGTTTGATCAAATGTTTCAAGGTTAAAAAAACCGAGCCGCCTTTGCTCTGAAATGAAATTATTTGAGTGAATGCTGGTGTACTGCTTTCCCGAAAAGGTAGCACTGGTCATGTGATCGTCAAGCTTCTTAAACGTGGAAGCAAAATGATGAAAGATTAGAAGGATGCTCTTTCGGGTGGCCACATACATGTCACAATGATCACATTTCTGGAATGCAAGCTTGTGCCGTTTATAGGTCAGCTTTTCCTCTTTACTGCCGCAGTGAAGGCATTCTATTCCTTCTTCCGGCCTGGGATCTGCGTAATCAGAAACAAACTGTGACAGTGTTTTCCTAAATGGGCTTTTAGCGACTGCGTAGCTTAAAAATGACAGGGCCGAGGTGTACGTGGCCCTAAAAATAAACATCAGTGCAAACAGGAAAAGTCCGTTGAAAATAACCAGGTCATACAGCCCGTGCACAAGACTGGCATATATAAAGGCATATATCAGCAAAGGAAATGAATTCCTGTTCTGAAGGCAGATATAAAACGCCAATCCCATAAAAACGCTGAAGCTGATATGCATGGGTGTGCATATTAAAACTCTCAACAACAAAAGGTATTCATTGCCCACCCCTTGAGTCGCGTAGAGATAGTTTTCGATCAGGGAAAATCCCAAGGCCACACATGCCATATAGATGATCCCGTCCACAGGCTCATTCATCTGTTTGGAGATGATAAAATAACAGGCACCCAAGGCAACAAGCTTGGACAGTTCTTCAACCGGGCCGATAACGAACAGGGCGCCAAAGCTGTTGTGGAATTCTTTTATGCCCAGATAATGGGAAGCAGCATAAAGCATAAAACTGAGTATTACTGAAGACACGCCTCCCCAGCAGGTGACGGCAAACATATGCCAGAAGGGTTCCTTTTCATGCCGGTCAAATGATTGAATATACCTGATGCAGAAAATACCTATGATAAATGAAATGGAGATTAGGATGGATGTTTTTGGCATTTATTCTCCTGTTTAATTTCTATCGCGATACTTATATTTTTCAACGCCAGTCGGATGCATCAATGCCGTATTTTCTCATTTTGTTGCGCAGGGTGGAGGGATTCAGCCCCAGTAACTGGGCCGCGCCTCCAGGGCCGTGCACGCGTCCTTTTGTGGTTAAAAGCGCACTTTGGATGCTTTGCTTGATGGTTTGGTCAAGGGGTTGAATTTTTGCCGGAGAAGATCCCGGGAAGATTTCATGATCGGTATGAATCGGGCCTGTATCTGTTTTGGTTTTTGTAAGGTATGATGGATTCCTGCTTAAATGCCTGTCCAAGGCATCCTGGATTTTTTTATCAATCAGGGATTCCATATCATCTATTGATGATGGCTCATTTCCGGTCATTATGGCAGAATTCCCAGGAAGAAAACGGCCCAGTTTTAGATAATCATCCGGAGAAAGGATAACAGCCCGTTCGACCATATTTTCCAATTCCCTGACATTGCCGGGCCATGAGTACTGCTTCATTTCCTCAAGCGTATCCGGGTGAATGAGCGGGGAGGTTTTTATTTTCAGTCTCAGGCAGCTCTGTTCGATAAAGTGGTGAACCAAGGCGGGCAGATCTTCGCTTCGCTCCCGTAAGGGAGGGATCTGGATTGGAAAAACGTAGAGGCGATAATAAAGATCCTCTCTAAAACTCCCCTCCTGAAGCATTTTGCCAAGGTCCCGGTTCGTGGCCGCAATGATTCTGACATTCACGGGAATGGATTGTTTTCCCCCTATGCGTTCCACAACATTATTCTGTAAAACCCGGAGCAGACGAACCTGTGCGTGTGCAGGAAGTTCTCCGACTTCATCCAGAAAGAGTGTGCCGCCATGGGCTTGTTCAAACCGGCCGGGATGGCTTTTATTTGCACCGGTAAACGCCCCTTTTTCATATCCAAACAACTCACTGTCAATCAGGCTGTCCGGAATGGCACCGCAGTTCACTTTGACAAACGGCTGGTCTGCTCTTGGTGATATTTTTTGGATGGCATCGGCAATCAATTCCTTTCCCGTACCGGTTTCTCCCAGAATCAGTACCGGGGTTTCCTTATCCCTGAGTTGTTCAACCACATTCATGGTGTTTCTGAGTCCACCCCTGTCTCCAATGATATGCGGTTCCCTTAATTGATCCAGGGTGTTTTCCAGGCTGTTCTTTTCGTTGTAAAGCTTTTCCTGGAATTCCATGACCCGCTTAAACCGGAGCATATTGGACATGGCCAGTGTAAATGGAGACAACAAGAGCCTCAATTTATTCTTATGCTCGTCCGTGAATTCAACTTTTCCGGAACCGATCAGGCACAGGTGGCCGACGGGTTTTTCACCGGACTGCATGATTCCAACCATGTAGGTGCTTGGCCGGTAGGGCAATAGATGAGAAATGGCATGCCTGTGTCTATCTTCTATTTCATAGTCATTCTCCTCAGAAAGAATGATCGGATCCACCATTGCCTCATGCTCTTGCATGAAAACGGTTTCTTTTTCTGACAGGTTTAAGGTGGTTTCCACATACTGAAAACGGTCTTTGGTAACGAGAAAGAGCAGCTTCAATGCTTTGAGCCGGTGGGAGTATTGATGGAGGGAAATGCCGTCTATTGGAAAGTGATCTTTCAAAAAAGCAAATACCTGAACCATGGACTGGGACAGGTCAAGGCTGCCGGAGATATGGGAAACCGCCTGTTGAAAAAATTCAAAGTCTGAGGATCGATCCCTCTGCAAAACACTTAGCCCCTTTGAAACCATTTGTGCCTTATTGGGTGGATTTTCGTCATATTAAACAATAATTATCAATAATTGCCATTTAAGACAATAGTAAAAGAAGAGCAAATCACAACCAATTGTTTTTTTAGGGTAAATCAGGTTTTGGCATGCAATTTGTTAAGACCAGCAATCAGGACAAGGATCACAACTGAGACCAGGAGAATAAAATGGCGGTATTGTTCAATGAAAAATCACAAGTCTGGACCGAGGCGTCCTTGGGCGGCACAATTCATTCCTTCAAGGAAAAAGAAGATATTCCAGGCCTTATCCACTTTCTTGAAGACCGGCTGGCAGATGAATCACCATGCTGTGTCAAGAACCGCTCCAGGTTCTGGAATGAACTTGGCATGTGCCGCATGAACCAGGCAGAGAGTGACCTTGCTCAAACCTGTTTTGAAAATGCTTTGCAGATTACCCCCGATTATACCTGCGCCCAATATAACCTGGCCACCTTTGCCATGCAATCCGGCGATATTCCAGGCGCCATTCGAATATATGACGGTATTCTAAACGATCATCCGGATCATTTTAACACGCTTTTTAATGCGGGGATCTGCTATGGACACACAGAGCAGAAAGATGCAGCCATCGCCAGGCTGACCCGGGCAGCGCAGGTTAACCCGCATCATGGCCATGCTCAGTTTCTTGCCGGCGAATCATTGCTCCAGGCAGGTCGTGCCATTGACGCTCTGACATATTTTGAAAAGGCACATGCACTCAATCATGGTCATTTTGAATCCACCCAGGGATATGCCATCTCATTGCTTGAAGCCCAGGACTATAAACAGACACTGATCGTCTGTGATCAAGCCCTGCTGACATATGGCCCGGCAGTATTACCGCTGCAGGTCAAAGGGGATGCCCTCCTGGCATTAAACCGTATTGAGGAAGCGATTCAATGCCATATCGACCTGATTCATCTGGATTTGGATGCCAGGGATTTTCTGGTCAGCCGGATTCAGAATATGGCAGAAACGCAGCCG
>QZLA01000405.1 GCA_004796375.1 Desulfobacteraceae bacterium | reverse complement strand
GGATCTCTTCTTCCATGACTCCCCCCCCCTTGCTGTCACAATTAACCCCTTGCTAACAAATTTATTGACAATTTTTAAAGCATTTGTCAAATGGTTTGGGCAGGCTTGGATGGGTCACCGTGAACCGTTTGATGCTCCCCTGCATCGGCCTGATCAGGGCTCTCATCAAAGGCCGCCCGGATTGTTCTGGCAAAATCCTTCATAACAACGGGTTTGGCAAGGACACTCCTGATCCCCAGCTCCCGGGCACGCTTCTTTGTCAGGGACTGGCTGAATCCGGTACAGATCAGGATGGGTATCCCGGGTCTGATTTTAAGAATCTCAACGGACAAAAGATCCCCGGGCATGTTGGGCATGGTCATATCGGAAACGATCAGATCATACCTGTCGGGATCATCCCTGAAAGCATCCAGTGCCTCTGTTCCGCTGGTAAACACGGTCACTTTGTATCCCAGACGCTCCAGCAGCCGTTTCTCCATATGGGCCACGCTTTCTTCATCATCCACCAGGAGGATGTGCTCGGACCCACGGGGGAGCTGGGCCATGGGCTGAGGCTCAGCCACCAGGTCATCCCCCTTTTCGACAGGGATAAATACCTGAAACAGGGATCCTTTACCCGGCTCACTGTCTACTTTGATAAATCCATTCATGCCGCTGACGATACCATGAACCACGGACAAGCCCATGCCGGTCCCTTTATCCTTCTCCTTTGTGGTAAAAAACGGATCGAATATTTTGTTGATCAGCTCTTTTTCCATGCCTGAACCGGTATCTTCCACGGACAGACAGGCATAGGTTCCTGCAGGCATACCCGGCAGGCCGATATCCATGCCCGATGTCTCAATCTCCTTAAGTCCGACGGTTAAGGTCCCGCCGAGGCCTTCCATGGCATGAAAGGCATTGGTGGTCAGGTTGAGGACAATCTGATGAATCTGTGTGGGATCCGCCTTGATCACACACCCTTCTGATCGGATATACTTGACGATCCGTATGGTTGACGGCGTGGTAGAGCGTATCAGCTTAAGCACCTCAGAAACAATGGGCTTCATTTTCATGAGTGTAAAGTCGGTACTGTCCTGGCGGGAAAAGGTCAGTATCTGCCGGACCAGTTCCTTTGCCCGCAGGGCGCTGGTATAGATCTCGTTTACACTGGGCCGCAGCAGACTGTCCTGTTCCATCTCTTCAAGCAGCATTTCAGTATGCCCTACAATGGGAAACAGGATATTGTTAAAATCATGGGCAATCCCGCCGGCCAGGGTCCCGATCACCTCCATTTTCTGGGACTGGTTCAGCTTCTCCTGGACCTTTTGACGCTGCATCATTTCGTTTTTAAGTTCCTCGTTGGCCAGAAAGAGTTCCTGGGTCCTCTCAAACACCCTTTGTTCAAGAACCTTCTGGGCCTTATTCAATTTATCCTGGGTGTGTTTTCTGATCTCTATTTCATTGGCCAGCTGCTGATTGTTCTCCACAATCTGCTGCTGGAAAAGAAAATTATCCGCTTTATTCACATACAGGATCCTTGACAAGAGAACCCCCAGCAATGAAAGAGAGATCAGTGCCGTATGTTCTGAAAGAAAATGGACAGGTTCAGGGCCAATGATCTTTTCGAACAACACCAGTGCGGTAATTCCTGCGGCATAGGACAGGCAGATGACCCAGCCCCTTACATAGACACCGCAGGCCACGATCAGGGCACCCAGGATCAGTGTGGTCACGGATTGATGGGTAAAGTATTCTATGGCACTTACCACTCCGCACCAGGTCATCATCACCACACATACACATATCGTGGCCATGTACAGCTGGGTCGATCCCGGCAGAAGACGGTTGGCCACCCGGGTGAAAAACAGATATATCAGGGCGCCCAAAAAAAGGAGCGCCGCATCCGTCCATAGGTAAAACCGGTGTAACCCCGGATCTGCCTGTGTCTGAAGCATCTGGGAGTCTAGCACAAGAAGCAGGATCCCGATCCCCATAAATCCCAGGCTGAGCACCCTGATTCTTTCCACGTTGGTGGTGATCAGGGCCTGATTAAAGGATTGTTGGTACCTGGATGGAATAGCGGTAAAGAAGTGCTTTACCATGTTTAGCAGTTGCACAATATCCGGCTTACCCCCTCAACAATTCAACAACCGCCTGCCCCGGACGTTGCATTACAAAAGTCACACCGGAGCAGGCGGTTTGAAGTGAACAATCTGTCATTATTTTTCCTCTACCGGAAGTTTCTCCCGGAACCATTTCCTCCATCCCCCTTTCAGGGCGAACAGGTTTTCATAACCTTTTTTGGACAATTTCTTCGCCAAACTGGCGCTGGTGGCTTCATTCGGTCATGCGCAATACAGGACCAGCGTATGGTCCTTGGGAAATTTTTCTGCCCATGCCTTGAAATCCCCGGGATCAGCCCGGTACGCGCCTTTGATCTTAAACTCAGATGATCCCCAGTCCCTGCCGGCACGTACATCCAGGACCACCACCTTGTCGTTGCCCAGTATACCAT
>QZLA01000331.1 GCA_004796375.1 Desulfobacteraceae bacterium | reverse complement strand
TTCCGATGCCGAACCGCCGGATAAAAAATACCAGGCCTGTGTTGCCTGGCTGACCTGCGATGTAAAAAATGATTTTGAGGTGCTGGTCCTGACGGTACTTGAACAGATATTGCTGGGCAATGCCGCGTCTCCGCTGCGCAAGGCCCTGATCGACTCAGGACTGGGCACGGCACTCAGCGATGCATCCGGATTTGATCCGGACAACCGTGACACCATGTTTGTCACCGGCCTGAAAGATATCACAAAAGATGCCGCCGGGCAGGTTGAATCCCTGATTTTTTCCACCCTTGAAAAACTGGTGGAGGAAAAGATACCCAGGGAACTCATTGACTCAGCCATTCACCAGATCGAGTTTTACCGCAAAGAGATCACCAACACCCCTCACCCGTTCGGCATCAAGCTTGTCCTGGCCATTACGCCGGCACTGATTCACGACGCGGATCCGGTGGCCTGCATCAACATCGACCATGATCTTGCCAAGCTGCAGCAGGCGATATCATCAGGTCCTTTTCTGGAAACCAAAATCAAGGAATATTTTCTGGATAACCCCCATCGGGTAATGTTCACCCTTTATCCGGACCAGGCGCTGGAAGGAAAGGAACTCAACCGGGTCAAGGCAGAACTCGAGGCCATCCGGTCAACACTTTCAGAAGCGGATCTTGAAAAGCTAACTGCGGATGCCAAGGAACTTGCAGCCATCCAGGAAGCTGAAGAGGATCCTTCCGTGCTGCCCACCCTGGCGATTTCAGATATTCCACCGGAAGTGCAGGTGATTCAACCCACTCCAATGGATAACCTGAAGCAGATCACCCCATATGAAAAGCCCACGTCAGGCATTTTGTATTTTACATGCCCCTCAGGCCTTCAGGGTGTTTCCCAGGCGATGCTGCCCCTGATTCCGTTTTTCTGTAAAGCATTTACCAATGCAGGCACGCAAAACAGGAGTTATGAAGAGGTGGCGAAACTCATGGACCTGTATACCGGTGGAATCCTCATCTCTCCCTTTTCAGGATCCTTTTACAGAAATGCAGATCATGCCCATGCATTCTTGTCCATCCAGGGTAAGGCATTGGATCGAAATGCAGATCCCATGTTCGACCTGATCAAAGAATTTATAAAACATTACAGTTTCAAGGACCATGAGCGCTTAAAGCAGCTCTTGTTTCAGTATAAGGCCTCCCTGGAATCCTCAATTGTCGCCAGCGGCCACATCTATGCCATCACAATGGCCAGCCGGCACATCTCACCGGCCACTCACATCAACGAACTCTGGCATGGGATATCCCAGTACCGGTTTATCAGAAAATTGACCGAAGCGATGGAAGACCCTCAATCCCTGGCGCAGGCACTGACCTCCCTGTCAGAAGACCTGAGCCGTATCAGTGAATCGGTCTGTATCCGGGACAACTTCAAGGCGGCTGCCATTGGGTCGGCAGACTCAATCAAAAAGGCAGACCGGCACTTTAACACCATTAATGACGACCTTGCAGGAATAGGAAGCCTTACGTTTACGCTGCCGGCCCTGGATGACCGGCCCGGGATCTCCCATGACGGATGGCATACCAATACGGCCGTATCATTTGTTGCCCAGGCCTTCAAAACCGTGCGAATGCCTCACCCGGACGCACCGGCGCTGGCAATCATCAGCAAACTGCTCAGATCATTGTATCTTCACAGGGAGATACGTGAAAAAGGCGGCGCATACGGCGGTTTTGCCTCCTATAATTATGATGAAGGCTTTTTCTCATTCGGTTCCTACCGGGACCCCCATATCACCCGGACCCTGGATGTATACAGAAATGCCTGTGTTTATGTCATGGATGGCAGCTACACCGACAATGACATCAAAGAAGCGATTCTCCAGGTCTGTTCGGATATTGACAAGCCGGAAACACCTGGTCCTGCATCTATCAAGGCATTCTACCGGTCCATTACCGGCTTGACCGATCAGATGCGACTGGATTTCAAATCCAGGCTGCTGACGCTTGACAAGCAGCAGATCGTCGAAACCGCCCGGACCTATTTTGATATTGAGGATTCCATGAAAGGGACGGCCGTTATTTCCGGAAAAGAAAGTCTGGAACAGGCCAACCGCCAGATTGAGGAAAAGGGCCAGGCACCGCTTTCACTTCACAGCATTTAATTCAGGCCCTGCGTAGCGGGTCAGCTGGATTCCTCTTCAAACAACCGGGCAAGATCGGCTGCGGCTTTGGGATCTATTTCCCCCCTTTTTCGGGCGATCTCCAGGGTATGCTGCCCCAGGACCCGGTACAGGGTCTTGAAATCAGGCATGGCTTTGTCAATATCCCTGAGATGGTTCCCGACCACGGTGGCATCTCCTCTTGCCACCGGACCGGTCAGAGCATTGATGGTCCCCTGGGATTTGATATTGTTTAATGTTCCCCATATCAGGGGCTCCAGGATTTCAAAGGCCTTTTCGGGTGAAAGATCTGCCTGATTCAACAATTCCAAGGCAAAATGCTCAAGGGTGACCAGATAATTGGACGCCACCACCGCTGCCGCATGATACAGGGTTTTGGCCGGTGTCGGAATGCAAAAATAACGGGCCTCCAGATCCCTGACGATAGTTTTCCCGAGTTCAACCGCCAAGTCATCTCCCTCTATGGACATATTGATCCCTGAAAACGGTGAGGACTGTCCGCCCTGAAAGGGTGCAAAACTCTGCAGGGGATGAATGGAACCGGCGGATGCTCCCGCTTGTCGAGCGGAAATCAGGATGTCTGAAGACAATGCCCCGCTCAAGTGGAATACCGTAATCCCCTGCATCTTTTCCGGATGTTCGGCAAGGTCCTCACACACGGATTCGATCGCCTGATCCGGTGTTGAAATAAACACCACCTTTGCCATGGCAGCCGCCTGGACAGCGGATTCGGCCACTTTGCCTGCCCCGGCGGTATCACATGCCTTTTGTGCAGACCCGGCACTTTTTGAAAAGAAACCAGCGGGGCGATACCCGGCCCTGGAGAGAAATACGGCCAGGGCAATCCCCACCCGTCCACACCCGATGATTGAGAAATCCGGTTTTGGCGCCATACCTGTCCCTTATTTGTACTCGTAGTCCGCCGAGGGAAAACTTCCCTTCCGGACCTCTTCCACATACTCTGAAACGCCCTGCTTGGCCAGGGCCGCCAGGTCCGCATATTTTTTAACGAATTTGGGAAGAAAGCGGTCATTGATCCCGAGCATATCATGGAGTACCAGGATCTGCCCGTCACAGTCCGGTCCGGCACCGATGCCAATGGTGGGGATAACCAGTTCCTCGGTGATTTTTGCCGCGATGGGAGAGGGGATGCCCTCCAGGACCACTGAAAATGCACCGGCATTCTGAACATCTTTTCCATCCTGCAGCAGTCGTTCCTCATCCCGCTGAACCTTGAACCCGCCCATTTGATGAACGGACTGGGGGGTCAGGCCGATATGGGCCTGTACCGGAATACCGGCCTTGGCAAGGGCCTCAATCACCGGACAGACATCTGCGCCGCCCTCAAGCTTTACTGCTGCTGCACCCGCCTCTTTCAAGAATCGGCCGCCATTTTCAACTGCCCGGTCCAGCGCCCCCTGGTAGGACATAAAGGGCATGTCACCAACCACCATGGCCCGGCTGCAGGCCCGGGAAACCATGGATGTATGGTACACGGCTTCGTCCATGGTGACCGGCAGGGTATTCTCTTTACCCTGAACCACCATCCCCAGAGAATCTCCCACCAGGACCATATCGATCCCCTGGCTGTCCAGCATTGAAGCAAAGGGGAAATCATATGCGGTCAATGCGGTTATCTTCTGTTTGTCCTGCTTCATCTTGATCAAGCTTGAAGTGGTGACCTTTGATTGCATCATATGTCTCCTAATCGTTTAATATCAGGGCCAATGACCCGGATTGATTGCCGGAATGAAAGATGTACCCTCTTTGCATAGCAGTTATTGTCCAAGTTCACAAGCCTTAACCCCTATGCTTCTCGAGCCACCCGCTGTAGGAAACCATGCCTTGAAGTGCCTTAACCGCCCGCTCCGGTGAAGGGAAATACACGGCCTTGTATGGGCTGTCCGGTTTTCTGTAGAGGGTCCGGGTGTCGGCATCGGTGAGAAGGCTGACACCGAGGACCGGTTTATCATAGCGGGTGGTCAGTTCAATCATGCGCTGGGTGTACTCCTCCTCAAACTGCTCGATGGCCTGCCTGAACCAGTCGATCTGATCCGGTTTGTATCCCGGATCCGTATTCATAATGGAATCCATCATTTTGCTGACCAGTATCCGTTTTCCGTGAATCCCGAGATGGATCACTGCATCACATCCATCCCATTTCAGCAGAGCCTCCATGCAGTTCAACGGAATGGAAGGGTCACTCTCACCCACAATATCCACCGGGTTCCCCCGACTCCAGTAATCCGGCAGAATTTGGTCAAGCGCCGTAACCATGGACTGGGGCAACTGGGGGACCACCAAGTTGTTTTCTTCACAAAGGTCGGTGGTGATGACCCCCCAGCCGCCGCCCAGCGTCATGATGGCGACCCGGTTTCCCTTGGGCAGGGGAAGCGAGGAGAATACGGCAGACAGGTCCAAAAGCTCGATGGGCTGGGTCACCTGAATGATGCCGGCCTGGCGGCAGGCCGCCTCAAACACCTTGGTATCAGAGGCCAATGCTCCGGTATGGCTGGATGCAGCCTGGGTCCCCTGTGAGGTTCTCCCCCCCTTGAGCACCACCACCGGTTTCTGTTTAGATACCCGGGCGGCAGAATTGAAAAACCGTTTACCATCCTTGACGCTTTCCAGATAGAGTACGACGGTCCGCGTCAGTTCATCGGTTTCAAAGGCCTCCATATAGTCCTCAATGGTCACCATGGCCTCGTTTCCGGATCCTGAAAAGGCCCGGATTCCGATCCCCTGCTGCTCGGCAAATGCCATGAGCTGGGTTCCCATATTGCCGGACTGGCACACCAGCGCGGTTGACCCCGGAATGGGATACACATGAACACCGCTGCAGAACAGGTCGATATGGGGGTTGCAGATGCCCATGGTATTGGGCCCCAGGATCACGATACCCGCCTTTGACGCCGCTGCAACCAACTCATCTTCAAGCTGATGCCCGTCGGGCCCCACCTCCCTGAAACCGGATGTGATCACCAGCATGCCTTGGGTTTTCTTCCGCTCAAGTGCGGGAATCAGATCAATCACCCGGTGGGCCGGAATGGTCACCACAGCCAGGTCAATGGTTGCATCAATATCATCAATAGCGGCATACACCTTCCGGCCGGCAATGGTACCGCCTTTGGGATTGACCAGGAAGATCTCTCCTTTGTAATCCCTGTTCAGGGTATTGGTCAGCAGCATGTGCCCCCACTTGCCCACACCGGCTGATGCGCCTATGAATGCAATGGACCGGGGGTAAAAACAGGAGCGGGCAATATCCTGGTTGATGGTCAGTGGCACAGGACCTTCCGGGGTTTTCTTTGGGTCCTGCGTCAGGATCAGGGCATCCACGGCAACCGGGCGGCCTGTTTCATCAACAATGAGTGGATTGACATCAATTTCCCGGATGGCCGGATGTTGAACCGCCAGATCGGAAAGGCATTGGAGCGTGGCCTTCAGTGCCTGCCTGTCCACCGGCTTCTCACCGCGGAACTCATCCAGGATCACTTTTGCCTGGAGCTGCGCAAACATGTCTTCCATATCGGCTTGGGTTAACGGCGCGATTTTAAATACCGTATCTTTTAACGCTTCGGTGTAGATCCCTCCGAGACCGAACATGATCACCGGGCCGAACTGGTCATCCCTGAACATGCCGGCAACAAGCTCTCGCCTCCCGAGAACCTGGGGCTGCACCAGAAACCCGTCCATCCTGACACTTCCGGCTTGGGTCATGCTTTGTGCCGCATCCATCAGGTCGGCTTCGGTCTGGAGTCCCACCCGGACCATCCCGGACTCTGTTTTGTGCAGCAGTTCAGGACCGACCCCTTTGAGCACCACTGGAAATCCCAGGGACCGGGCCGCCTCGACCGCTTGAACCCCGGTCTTTGCAAAGATCTCATCCACCACCTCAACACCGCCTTGCCTCAGAATCGATTTGGCCTCATCTTCGCAAATCACATATGATCCTGATTCAATACTTTTTCCAATGACCCGGTCGATTTCCGAATGTGCGCAACGTGTTTCTTTCATGCTTTAACCCCTTGAAATATGATTGAGGAGATTTCCCGTGAAACCCGGTCGATATCCAGTTCTCTGCCAAAAATAATTTCACCCAGGCAGGCATGTTCAATGGCGCCGAGTATCACCTTTCTCAATACCACAGGATCGGTACCCGGCTTCAGCTCCCCCGTGTCAATCCCCTGCCGGATGATATTCAGGATGGTCCTGGAGTAGGTCTGCACCATTTCGTAGGCGCAGCTTTTGAAAAAATCCAATGAGTTGCGAACCTCCAGCAGCAGAATTTTAGAAAACACCCGGTTGGCCGCATAACTTTCAAGACTGGTATATATGATGATATCCAGCTTGCCTACACAGGATCCGGTTTCATTTACCCGGGTTTCGATCTTTTTCTGGAATGCCTCGAAATGTTCTTTAAGTACCTGGTACAGCAAATCCTTCTTGTCCCTGAAATATTTATAGATCAAGCCCTCTGTGACCTCGGCGTTTCTTGCGATCTCAGCCGTGGTGATCGAATGAAAATCCTTTTCAGCCATCAGATCCGACAGTGATTTCATGATCCGGATCCGTCCGGGCGGGTTGGTTTTTCCTTTATGCCTCATAGTTGCTCCTGATTGATTGAATCCACACACCACATGGTGAGTAATACTTACTTACAAGACACTTAAAAGTCAAGATCAAATTAATATCTTGTTTTGAGCCACCGGCTGTGGTTTAATGGCTGCACCATACGAAAAGGGCACCGGATTCCGCTACGAACCTTAGTTTACAAGGAAAGTTACAACCCATGGATATTCAAAAAACCATCGATATGATCATCCCCTTTCTCAAGGAGTATTCCCTGAAAATACTGGCTGCCATTATCATCATTATTGTGGGTAAGTGGCTGGCCAGGAAAATCACCCGCCTGCTCATGTACCCATTGAGAAAAAAAGAAGCCGATATATCCCTGGTTGAATTTCTCGAGAATATTATCTATTATGCCCTGTTTGTTGCCGTTCTGATCGCTGCCCTGGGACAGCTGGGCATCAACACCACCTCCCTTTTAACCGTGGTGGGTGCTGCAGGTCTGGCCGTGGGTCTGGCCCTGAAAGATTCTCTGTCCAACTTTGCCTCAGGGATCATGCTGATCTTTTTCAAACCCTTTAAAAGCGGCGACTTTATCAAAGCAGGGGATGTCACCGGAACGGTCCAGAAGATATCCATCTTCAACACCATCCTGCACACGCCTGACAACCAGAAAATATTCGCCCCCAACTCGAGTATTGCCAATAACGTGATCACCAATGTCACAGCCAATCCCATTCGGCGGGTGGATCTTGTCGTCGGCATCAGTTATGACGATGATATTCGCAAGGCCAAAACGGCTCTTGGCGACATTCTCACATCCGATAGCAGAATCCTTGAGGATCCGGCGCCCATGATCGCTGTATCCGAACTGGCCGACAGCAGTGTGAACCTGGTGGTGAGGCCCTGGGTCAATTCCTCTGATTACTGGGATGTGTTCTTTGATCTGACCGAGGCCATCAAAATCGAACTGGACGCCCAGGGAATCAGTATCCCCTATCCCCAAAGGGATGTGCACCTTTTCCAGGATACGGGCCAATAGGAGAAAAAATCATCCCTGCCGGGAACAGGTGCATTGAATATTTATTGAACCATCCCTGTGTGTTCTGCTTGACTTTCGATGAAAGTTTCAATACAATTTTACGAAATTAGACAATCGGTTTTCTCAGCACCAGCTGACGCAACAATAATCAACTCAAATAAACGAAGCGATTTCATACTGGCTTTTATCCTTCTTTAGAAGCATATCAGTTACTGCCAAAGGAGTAAGATGGTGAAACCTGTTCAAGGTCATCTTGAAATTATGGACCAGGGATACGGATTTTTACGGGATATTGATCGTAATTTTCAACCGGATAAAGATAATATCTATGTGCCCAACAGCATGATCACAGAGCTTTCCCTTAAAGAGGGAAGTTATATTGAAGGGGTGGGTGACCACCTCATCCCGGGGAATAAAAATGCCGCGCTCGTAAATATTGAAACCATTAATCACTTTCCTGTGGACGACGTCCCGCAGACCCCCTATCTTCAGGACCAGGTCAGTATCAATCCCTTTGAAAGGCTCTGCCTGATCCATGATGATGATGATCTCACGGGAAAGGCCCTGGAGATGATTGTACCCATCGGCATGGGACAGCGCGGATTGATCATCGCCCCGCCGAAATC
>QZLA01000223.1 GCA_004796375.1 Desulfobacteraceae bacterium | reverse complement strand
TCCTGCGTTTTGCGGTCTGGGGTATCGGGCGGTTCATGTACCGCACCCGCCACCAGGGTCTTTCCCAGGTTCCGGCCACAGGACCTTGTATCTTGGTATCCAATCATGTCAGCCTGGTAGACTGGTTGCTGATTACCGGTGCATGCCGCCGGCCCATCCGTTTTGTGATCTATGAGCCCATCTACCGCTTACCTGTGTTGAACCTGATATTCAAAAGTGCCAAGGCCATCCCCATCCATTCCAGGCAAAAGAACCCTCACGTGTACCATCAGGCGTTCAAGCAGATGCAGAAGGTCCTGGAAAACGGAGAGGTGCTGTGCATTTTTCCCGAAGGCAAGCTGACCTGTGATGGTGAGATTGATGTGTTTAAAAAGGGAATTGAAAAGCTGATGAAAACCCACCCGGTACCGGTTGTTCCCATGGCGATCCGGGGGATGTGGGGCAGTTTTTTCAGCCACCGGAACGGCCGGGCCTTAAGATCCATGCCCAGGCGCTTCTGGTCGCGGGTGGAACTCATCATCGGGGCCCCCATGGTTCCTGAATGTTTTGACATTACCCGTCTCAGACAAGAGGTGATGGGTTTGCGCCAGGGCTGCCAGTAGATGATGCTTGGCATATAATTGACTTACTGGTCTTTTAATAACGAACGGGTGCTGGGAAAGAATCATGATTGGGAACAGTAATCACAATTGAATTGGGTGATAAGGCATGGTATTCTTAAAGAATGCAGTTTTTGTGTTTCAGATCAAAGCGCCTTATCGCATTGAGGGTATAGGGACTTTTTTCTGTCGAAATCGAATGAACCAAACTTAAAGAGAGGTCTGAAGATGAAATTAGTTTCTTCTCGTACACCGGCATATGGCTTCACTCATATCGTCTTGCTGGTATCGGCAATGATTTTAATTTTAACCGGTTCAGTCTGTACCGCCCTTGCACAGACTTCCGGCATCGCATCCGGGGATCGGATTGAACAGCTTATCGATATCGCCCAGGAAAAGGGATCGGTACGGGTGATCATCAAACTGGATGTGGATGGGATCGATGCCCTGACAGCGGCCTCCACCCAATTTAAGGTGAAAAAACCAGGGCTTGATGCGCCCCAGGGAGCCGCTTCAGCAGATCTGGCCCTCAAGCAGGCTATTTCCAGCCGTGCAGATACAGTGACGGCTGCCCTGAAAGGGACCGAACATAAAATCAACTGGGTGTTTTCCAGCATTCCCTATATGGCCCTGAGTGCCGGGACCGATGCTTTGATTGAGATGGCCAATCTACCCCAGGTGATCGGGATAGAAGAGGATAAGCCTCAACCGCTGATCCTTCCGGTCGAAGATCCGGGCACGTTCATCAAACCGCTTACAGGTCAAACCCGCATACCGGATAAGCCCTCACTGGATAACACGGTAGGAATTATTGGCGCTGAGGATGCCTGGAACATGGGGTACACCGGCCAGGGGTGGTATGTGGCGGTGCTGGATACCGGGATTCGAAGAACCCATGAGTTTTTTAGCGGGAAAACCATTGTTGAAAAGTGCTATTCTCAAGAAGGGGATTGCCCCAACGGGCAAACCGAGGATCAGGGTACCGGTTCTGCTGCACATTACCCGAATAACTATTTTGGCTGGGACCATGGTACCCATGTGGCCGGTATTGCTGCAGGGAACAATAACTCATTATATGGAGTGGCCAAGGACGCCGATATCATAGCAGTCCAGGTCTTTTCAAAGTTTGAAAGTTCCAGTGACTGCGGCAGCCCGTCTATTACACCCTGCGTGCTTACCTGGGATTCAGATCAGCTCAAAGGACTGGATTATGTGTACGGTTTGAGGTCCACCTACAGCATCGCCTCTGCAAACATGAGCCTGGGAGGCGGGGCATACACTGATTTTTGTGATACCAACAGCCGAAAGGCAGCCGTTGATAACCTGAGATCTGTTGGGATTGCCACGGCCATTGCCACGGGAAACAACGGGTACTGTGGCGCTGTGGGAGCACCCTCCTGTATTTCCACCTGCATTTCAGTGGGGGCTTCTACAGATGCGGATGTTGAAACCGGTTTCAATAACTGGCACGAAACACTCCTACGCCTGTTTGCACCCGGTGCCAGTATTTACTCCGCCACCGGGGACAGCAATACCAGTTATGAGTCATGGAACGGTACCTCCATGGCCACCCCCCATGTGGCAGGGGCATGGGCATTGATCAAACAGGCAAATCCGAGCGTTACGGTGGGGGATGCCTTAAGTGCGTTTGAGAGTACTGGTACGTCCATCGTCACCCTGTGCGGCGGGGGGGCCAGCAGACCCAGAATCAATGTGGATGATGCCATCCGGGAGCTGGTGGGCGCAAATACCGTGATTGTACCTGGCATGCTGCCGTTGATATTGGAGTAACCCCTTATTCAAGAACGCCCAGCCGTTCAAACGCGGATCTCATATGCTCAATATGGGATCCGCACCAGAACACCCGGGTGCATTCCGGACACTGGTAAAAGGTGTGATAATACTTTTTTGTCTTTGGTTCGAGTCTATCCAGGATGGCGTCCTTGTCCACACGGTTGAGCCCGGCATTACACAATGTGCAGCGGGAAAAAAAACGGATACGGGGTTTGAGGTTAAAGAACTCAACCGTCTCTTTGAGTTGATCATACGGGTGGTTGGCCCTTAATCTTCTGGCAAACACGATGCGGTTTCGTTTCAACAGTGCGGTATCACGGGTCAGCACAATCCGTTTTTCACGGTGGGCCAGATCGGCAATGGACCGGTCGGAATACCCCTTTGAATAGCATACGTCAAAACCAAGGAGGATCATCAGCCGTCCGAGCTTAATTACATTGACATCTGCGACAAAGGATAAGGTCTCAAGAGTTTCGGATCTCAACAGACTGGGCCGGGTATAATCCGTCGGCGCCTTAACGGCCTTAACGTCAAGCTGGATAGCGGTTTTTGGGATATAGTCGAAACCTGCCGGAAGGCTGTGGTTAATCCGGATATGACCGACCTCTGTATGGGGAACACCAATGGACTCGATAATATCCTTGAGGTTTGCTCTTCGGGTCAGGTGATAATCAAATCGGCGGTGACGGTGTATCCGGGGAAGAAAGAACGCTAAATCACGGCAGCATTTTATTCTCAGGATCATGAATCCGTCACCTTCTCTCTTCCCAGGGATAGGTGTCCTGTTCAACTGTTGCCCAGTAGAGCTCACCGGAATTTCTCCAGGGGTCGAGGACCATGCCTTCTGAAAAGGGACGACCCGTTGGTGTGACCACCAGTGAGTTGTGTTCCTTGATGTCACTGCCCTCAAAAGCAACCCCGTGGCGGAGTTTGAAATCTTTGAGTTCCAGTGTTTTCATCCGTGCCATCAGGTCGTCCGCGAAGTGGTAGCACAGACCCCGTTCCTTTAGCCCCATCCGGACCAGGATGTTATGAAGCAGGGGCGGCCGGATAATCTGGTATTTACCGGCCAGGTCTCTTGAATAGGTAATGGCGGTTTTTGCCATCAGCCGGGCTTCTGTTGCCGTATGGGATGCTGAGCGGGTGTGCGGGGCAGCCATGCGGATTAAGTCGGCGGCCAGGGCATCCACTTTTTCTTGTTCAGGATCTACCCGGTAAGAACTTACGGTGGAGGGTTCTACGAGAGTTCGCTGGGTGTTCAGTTTCGTGCCGGAGCAGGCATTGAACAGGATCAGAACCAAAACAATCACACCATAGTTCAATCGGTGCTGCCGTATTGTGGTGTTTAGAAAAATCATGCCTGATCATACCAGAAATGAATTCCATTGTTAACCGCACCCCATGGTGCAATCTATATTATTCCTAATTTTAGAAGGCGTTACACCAGTTCGGGGCCAGTTTTATATTGACATGAACCCGCCTTGTATCCTATGAAGGGGCGTGCTTTTATGGGTCCCAATTGGCAATAGAAATATACCCCGGGGCAGGGCATGAAAACAATAACTGAATGATTGACCGCTTATAGAATGGCGTCTGCAGCATTACATTCCATTTGTATTGTCAGGTTATCTGCACTGGGCGATGTCACCCATATGCTGCCGGTGATCCATACATTGAAAGCCGAAGCACCGGGTATTCAGATTACCTGGGTCATCGGAAAGATGGAGTACAAGCTGCTGGGTCACCTGCCTGATGTTGAATTTATTATATTTGATAAAACCAAGGGGTTGAAAGCGTACCTGGACATATGGCAGG
>QZLA01000298.1 GCA_004796375.1 Desulfobacteraceae bacterium | reverse complement strand
CAGGCTATACTGGAGTGAAGCCATCCTGGAGGGGGCACTTCAGCAAATTGTAAAATTCAGGATAAGTATGTAGAAGCCTGGTGTGAATGTTTTCGGACGCGGGTTCAACTCCCGCCGCCTCCACCAAAAAAATCTTATAAAATCAATTGATTATGACAGACTTACAAACCATTTTGCATGTGCAAAACATGTGCAAGGTGGTTTACTGTGCAAACAGTTGTTGGAAAACTTAAAACTTCCCGTTTCTCACTCATCAAAATCAACTTCAATGATAGTTTGATCTTTCATCAAAAAATTTCATTACTGCTTGTGTATAACATTAGGCCAGAGGACGGTTTACATTGGTGGGGTCGTTCTTGTTTGGCAGCTCAGAAGCGGCATTTCTGTAAATGAATGTTGATCGCGTCAATATGTGAAGTCTGGTGAGAATTGTTCAGGGGGAGAATTCAATTCATGCCGTTTTCATCAATCCGGGTGTAGCTATTATTGCCTGTAAACCTCAACCGCAACAGGAAAAGAGGCGAGGTTCTCAATAAAGAAGCTGATGGTTCCGTTTCTTGGGAATAAATCCTGCCCTCCGCTGGGAGATTCAACTGAAGCTCTAATGCCCTCTTGCTTGAGCTTAATGCAATACCCGCATCTGCGCATATCCTCATTTGGAATGTCGGTATAATAGCCCACATACGTTTTTTTTGAGGCTTGAATGGAGAGTCTTTGCTTCTCTTTAGGCTCTAACTGCAGCGTTTCGATTATTTTTGCGCCTTTATCCACTTCGAGGTAAAACTCACGCCGCCCTTCAAGAATCGACGAATTGTCAACGACTTGCTCATCTTCATCCTCAAAGTCATCTTCCTGATTATCTTCAGGCTCATGTGGTATAAACTGCATCGGTTTTGCAGCTGGTTCAGGAGGGGTTTCAACGGTTTCCACGGTATCAAAGGTGGTTGATTCTGGTGGAGGAGTGTTAGTAAAATGCCATACACCCTGTTCATCCTGCCATTGATAATAGTCTGAAAAGGAAATGGCCGGTAATAAGATGAACGCCAGGAAAAAGATGATCAATCCAAGTATCCTTTTGGTCATGGTTTTCTCCTCCTTTTGACGGCAATTCTGTTGCAATATAAAGGACCGTATCTGTTTTTATTGAAAATTTCAACTATTTGAAATTTTATTCTTTTTCAAGAATTAGGACAAGTTTCGCGTTCACTGATAAATATCTACTCAGTGGCAATACTGTCGTCCAGAACCGAAAAGTCTATAATAGCGTTCAACCGATGTTATTGTTCGAAAACAGGTTAACCCATTCCAGCAGCAGTGCCGGCAAGTCTGGCTATTTCAGTTGCTGAAGTAACAAACCAACCATCACATGTTTTTAAAGTCTATCCATCGTTTTCCACGTTTCATCGCAGATCAATTGCAGTATCGATATATTGTTTTTATTATTTTGCTCAGCAATTAAAAGACTTGTATTGAAAGGAGTTAAAAATGGAAAAAGACAAACTCTACAGAACGGCAGAACAAAGGGTTGAAGCGAAAATAGGATTCATCACACATTTAACCGTATATGTCCTGGTCAATCTGATGCTGGTAGTGATCAATATTCTTCAATCCAATGACACATACTGGTCTGTATGGCCTCTTTTGGGTTGGGGGATCGGTTTAGCTTGTCATGGTTTGAGAGTGCTTATGGACGTGCCTATAAAGAATTATAAAGAAAAAATGATCCAGGAAGAGCTGAACAACATGTAGACTCGAGAATAATACATGGATAATCAAATGCATAGTGTTTAGAGGGTGAGTTCATGTCTGCCGCAACATAGGCCGTTATTGAAAAACTCACAGGTGGAACAATCCGGTGGATCAGTTTCCGGCAGGGAGGGCGCCGGCAGGTATGGATTCAACAGTTCACGGGCTTGCAAAAGACGGTCAATGTTAGCGGTTAGGGTTTCACCAGCGTTTCGTAAAGCCCTGATAACATCCTCTGTCGATACATTGCCTGTTGCCCCTGGCGCAAACGGGCAGCCCCCCAGGCCCCCGACACTGGCATCAACCGTCCGTATACCATATGAAAGGGATTTAAGCACATTTGCAATGCCATTGGCATAGGTATCATGGTAGTGGACCGCAATCCGGTCAGGTGGTACAATCGGGAGCAAACTATCCATCAATTGTTCAACATCATCCGGGGTTGCTTTGCCAATGGTGTCTGAAATCGATAGTTCGTCTATCCCCATATCCATCAGGGAACTCGCCAGGTTAACCACTTTTTGGGCGGATATTTTACCCTCAAACGCACACCAGAAGGCAGTAGAGATGTATGCCCGGATAGGCCTTCCGCGTTTTCCGGCCTGGGTGACAACGGGTCTGAACCTTGCCAGCGAGCCCTTGATCGATGTATTAATGTTTTTTTGATTAAAAGTTTCGCTGGCAGCGGTGAACAGGGAAACTTTATCAACACCCGCCTGAAAAGCCCGTTCAAGCCCCTTTTCGTTGGGTACAAGGGCTGAATACACCACCCCTTTGACCCTGTGGATCTTTTCAAATACAATGGCAGCATCCTGGAGCTGAGGAATTTTTTTAGGAGAGACAAAAGCACTGACCTCAATTTCGTTAACACCTGTCCTAGACAAGGCATTTACAAAGTCGATCTTGGCACTTGTGGGAACCATACTGAATTCATTTTGAAGCCCGTCTCTGGGCCCGACTTCCACGATCTTAATCATCACTGCTTCTCCCAAATCCACTATTGATTGCACCGGCTTTCTTGTTTATAACGAAGCTTAAAGAATAACCATTCTGAGGGTTATCATTTATGCCGTGAAGGGATAATGGAAAGGTAAGATGATGGAGGTGAATTTTCAAGAACTGAATACTAAAAATTAAGGGGTGCTGCGAACCAAGTGCTCACGAATCATCTTTTTTACTGCAATTCTTCTTCACATAATAATCTAGGTCAAACATCTGCTTTAAACTTAAATCGGTAAATTTGATGTGCCGCCGTCTTAAATTCTCAGCGCCGGAAGGGGGCTGATCCCTCATTTCATAATCAGCAACAGTTTTAAAAGGCAATTTTTCTACGCTATATCCGGGGCTGTTTAAATAGATGTAACTCTCAGAGGGTTCAGCCCTGTTCTGATATGTGCTGTCAGCATCAATATATTCAAACGAAAGGCCGCCCATGCTGATATCAACAATCTGACCGGGTTTAGATGAAGCAGGGCTTGTTGCTGCATAAGAGCCTTCCATCGCTTTATACCTGACCACTTTTCTTCTTTCCTTAACCGTTTTGTCTTTTTTCATTTGGGTCTGCATCCTTTTTGAGAACGACTGTCTGATTAATGAAATTATATAAAGACCGATTACCAGTTCTTGTACCAGATATACAAGGGGGTTGTAAACAGTGTTTTGCCCTCGTGCGTCTCGGGCAAACAGAAGGTCCGAATAAACACTATATCTGTTTTTTTATCAGTACCTTTTTAAAACATTTTCCGCTGATGAAAAGAGCGGTTGAAACAGACAGCTCAAGGGTTGATAAGGCAAGCAAAAGAAATGCATTGCTGCTCGACAGGTGATACGCATAATTTCCAAGTGTTATCATTAGAAATAAAAAGATGAAAAATCGGACACGGTAGAATTGCCATATTCTAGGGGACTTTAAACCCAAGATCCGGTTGATGTTTTTCTGGCACACATGAATGAAAAGGGTTTTTGCCTTGATCATACCGACAATCAAACCGCTTATAACAGTAAGTGCCACCATGGATAACGGTGCACCGACACCCACTGCTTCAATCATCATTGCCGTGCTTTTATAGAGCAGGATAAAGACACCGGCAAACCAGACCAATGCCGCCAATTTCACCAGGTTCGTACTGGTTGTATTAAAGATATTCATCCCAACCGTATCATTCTCAGGGTTTTGCAGATCCGGTGAATTTACGCTTCAATACCGGATCGCTGCAAATAGCAACGGGATGTTAAGCTGATTCTTGTAAAGAATGCAAGCCTCTTTTTTAAAGTTCGTATAATACCATGACTTTAGATGGGGGCCTTACCCATGCAGGCCAGAGTTTCACCGGCTATCCCGTTGAGGAACATGAGAACCTCAGCCTTGCTAACTGTATTCTAATAATCGTTTGGTAAGATCCGAACCACGTGTTGAAGTGATACAGGTTTTCAACTGGTGTGATTTGCAGGTGACGAAACACCCTGCGATTCCTGTCTGAATAAATCAGAATACTTTAAGGAAGTTTAAGTGATAGAATTATCCCGGCGTCAGTTTTTTAAGGGGATGACAGTTCTTGGCAGCATCTTTGGGGTGCCAAGACTTGCTCATGCAACCGAATTGAAATATAGCACATCAACCCTGGATTTTGACGGTCAGGTTTCAATCGAGTGGTTGGGTCATGGAAGTTTTTTGTTCAAGTCCATAACCGGGAAAAACATCTTGTTTGACCCATGGATCAGCACCAATCCCAAATGCCCGGGGAAATACCGCCAGACAGGCGGGTTTGACTCCATTGATTTTATTTTATGGACACATGGTCATGTAGACCACTTCATGATCAATGATGCAAAAGCGCTGATATCTCAGCATAAGCCAAAAGTGATCGCACCCTGGGAGCTCAATTTTTTTATAAAATCAGAGATTCCTGAGGCCAATTGCCAGACATTTGCCATTGGGAACAAAGGATGCACCTCTTCCATCGACGGGATCAAGTTCACCATGGTGGAGGCGTTTCATTCAGCAGGGGCACAGCTGACCGGATTTGAAGGAAAGAACCATTTTGTCGGGGAGGCTGTGGGTTACATTATCGAATTTGAAAACGGACTTAAACTATACCACTCCGGTGATACCGCTTTGATGGGGGATATGAAAACCATAATCGGAGATTTCTACCAACCGGATATCGCCATATTGCCCATTGGCGGGACTTTTACCATGGGACCGAAAGAAGCAGCACATGCCTGTAAACTGATTCGACCTAAAATCGTTATTCCAGAGCATTACGGGACGTTTCCGGTTCTGGTGCAGGATTGCGAGGCGTTCAAGGAACATGTCAAGGCAGTATCACCTGAAACCCGCGTGATCGAAGCCCAACCCGGAATTCCGGTGATGGTTTAGCCGCCTGTAGCCCTACACCCCTCAAGGATTAGGTATTCGCATTGACTGAGATTAAGACGGATGAACTCCCTGGTGATCCCTTTCAGATGGGGATATCGATCAGAAGCAAGATCATGTTGAGTGTGGTGATCGTTATTTCAATGGTCATCGTTGCAAGTACGTATGTGGCAGTTTTAACTGAATCAAAAACACTCCGGGCAAACTTGATTCAGAAAGGACAGAACACGGCAAGGAATATCGCCTCAAGCACAAAAAGTGCGTTTTGGTCTTTGAACTGGATCTTTGTTGAAAATTTACTCCGTGATTCAGCCAATTCTGAACAAGCAGATATTGTTTTTACAAAAATCGTCAAACCCAATGGTGAAGTCTATCTGGCAAATGATCAGAAATATTACGGCAAGCAGGTCGACCCGCAACTGCTCACTTTAGAGCAAAGCCTGAAAACAGATTTTCAATTTACGGAAGAGGGGGTATTAGACGGAATTCTCCTGGTTCATCCTGTCTCCATCGGTAAGGACACCTGGCATATCCTACTGGGTATGTCCACAGACCCGATTCAGAAATCGATTCAAGGTCTGATTGAAAAAAATATCAAATGGGGTTGCCTGTTCATCCTGATTGCTGCAGGTATCTCCCTGTTGATTTCAAACTCTATTTCCAAGCCGATTGTCAACCTTGCCAATGCTAGCCGAATCATTGCGGACGGGAGCAGGGAACAGTTTATTAACGTCAACACCAGGGATGAAGTCGGGCGGCTGGGAAATTCCTTTAACCGAATGATAGACAGTATAAGGCAGGCGGAAAATGCATTGCTCGACTCCAACGATCGGCTGGTCGCTGTCTTGAACAGTATTGATGCGACAGTTTATGTCGCTGACCTGGAAACCTATGAGATCCAGTTCATGAATTTGACCATGAAGGAGGCTTTCGGGGATAATTATGAAGGCAAACTGTGTTATCAGGTATTTCGAGGCCTGGATCATCCTTGTGATCACTGCCGGAATCGTGAACTTCTGGATCAGCATGGACAGCCGACCGGTATGATCATGTGGGAGTCAAAAAACCCCCTGGTAAACCGATGGTATGCCAATCATGACAGGGTGATTAAATGGATAGACGGGAGAATGGTTCATCTCCAGATCGCATTTGATATTACCCATTCCAAGGAGTTGGAGCAGCAGCGCAGGGAAGCGGAATTCAAACTCAGGCAATCCCAGAAAATGGAAGCGATCGGTAAACTGGCAGGGGGCGTCGCACATGATCTGAACAACGTACTGTCAGGGATCATCAATTATCCGGAACTGATGCTTATGGACCTGCCAGCAAACCATGAAATGCGAGAACCCCTCAAGAGTATACAGGACTCCGGGGAACGGGCCGCAAAAATTGTGAACGACCTTCTGACGCTTGCACGAAGAGGCGTACCGGTAAGTGATGTGATCGATCTTAATACTGTCGTCAAAACCTACCTGTCATCCCCGGAATACAAGAAACTTTTATCTTTCAATCCGATGACCCGGGTGGAACTGGATCTGGCTACCGATTTAAAAATGATGAAAGGGTCTCCGATTCACCTGTCTAAGATGTTGATGAATTTGGTTTCCAATGCGTCAGAAGCGATGCCCAACGGTGGAAGAATTTTGATTTCAACCCGGAATACAGCCCCTGTTGAGGCCGATTGGAAGGGCAACTCGAATCCTTCACCCCAGATCAATTTATCCATCAGTGATGAGGGGGTGGGCATCACACACGAGGAACAGGAAAAAATTTTTGAGCCATTCTACACCAAGAAGGTGATGGGC
Source organism: Desulfobacteraceae bacterium (assembly GCA_004796375.1). Taxonomy (GTDB): domain Bacteria; phylum Desulfobacterota; class Desulfobacteria; order Desulfobacterales; family Desulfobacteraceae; genus MADRE2. The sequence goes on along the minus strand of QZLA01000298.1, from coordinate 56,042 downwards.
CGAAGTGGAACCGGACTCGGTATGGCAGTTGTTTGGGGAACGGTTGAAGATCATTTTGGCAGAATAGAGATTGAAAGCGAATTGGAAAAGGGAACGACCTTTTCCATCTATTTTCCTTCCACCGAAGAAAAGCCGGAGGGAGACGCAGATACGATTGATCTATCCACACTCAAAGCAAAAGGGGAACACATACTGGTTGTCGATGATGTCAAGGAGCAACGGGATCTTGCAACCAAAATGCTGGAACGACTAGGCTATCGCGTGAATGCAGTATCCGGCGGAGAAGCGGCCATTGAATACCTTCAGAAAAGTGATGCCGATCTCATGCTTCTGGACATGATCATGGATCCGGGAATTAACGGGCTGCAGACCTATGAGCGGGTCATCGCTTTTAAACCCGGCCAGAAGGCAGTGATTGCCAGCGGCTACTCTGAATCAGATGATGTCAAACGAACGATGCAGTTAGGCGCCGGCAGATATATCCATAAACCATACCGTTTCGAAACCCTGGCTGAAGCAGTCAGGGGTGAGCTTGATGGCATTACTATGTCTGAAACCTGATTGTGTCATCGGGTAAGCGAATTGATATTTAAAGAATTTTTGACTTGGCCGGTTTGCACAGGTTTTTTTTCTTTTTGGATGGGGAACCGCATTTCTGGCAGACAAAAGAGGGTGAAACCTCTTTTGGCTTACATATGGCTTTGGCACTGATGCTCTGCTTCTGACAGTCCTTGCAGACATAGAGGGACAAAACATTTGCGTTTTTTAACTCGGATTTGGAATTAACCTTACAGGCTTTCTTCTTTTTGCCTGAACCCTTATCCTCGCAGATACACTTTGTCTTGGCCATATGTCATATCCTTGTTTGTAGTAAGTCAACCCTAACTTTTTTCTAACTAAAGAACAATATTGGCAGTCAAAGTTGTGATGTCAAGCCATCAGCTTTCACTTTTTCTTGTTTTGAATTATAATCTACCGCCAGATGAATTATGGAAGGAATATCAGAAAAATCTGATCTGTCGATCATCCGGTCAAAAGAGCTTATATCCCAAAGAGCAAGGATGTATTTAAAAAGCCTTGCAAAGGAATACTATTTTGTATTGTCGGCCTTTTTTGGTTTCTGTCTCACCATGACGACACTTACCGCATTCTTAATCAATAAGTCTTTCAATACACCGATATCAACCCTATTAACTGCGGTACCAATATCACTTGCCTTTCTGTTTGTTTTTTACCTCTGGTTTTCACCGAAATACGAGAATAAAAAAGAAAAAGTGATCAAGTGGAGCATGCTGGATAAGAAGCGGGCTGTTATACTAAACGATATATTCAATTCCATGCATGAAATTGATTTTGGTTCAATCAGAAGTTCCGGTAAGGTTCTCATGCCCGAAGATAAGGCACCCTGGCAGGCCCACCAAATCAGGGTGGTCACTAAAAGTGAACGGGATCAGTTCCTACAGAATGTTAACCTTTCCGATACCTATGGTTATATTGGCCTTGGTATGGGGCTTTTAAAGGGGTTGGTTCCCGGATATTTTGCCGATGAATCCAATTTGAATCTTAAAAGTTACGGTTCAATCCTGACCTTAAAGAGTGGTGAATCGACTTTGGATGCATATGTTCCAGGACCTGATGCCTCGAGACTCTGGATGCGGGAAATGAAGCATGCGATCCTTTCGTCAAAAGGGATCAAGGAGTTTTCATTTTCAGCCGATGAAATCTGTGCCACCGATTTTGAAACTTTTGCAAGGATTGATCTAAACGGATACAATCATTTGATACGGCTTATTGAGCAGCAGGTCAGGCTGCCGGTTGAAAATAGGATTGAACTCTCTATTTCGGGTATTCCGATTCGAAAAGATTGCGCGATTGCCACTGAGATTACGACACAACAGACGGATCGTATCATTGTTTACCATACCGGCATGTTCAGGTATTTTTCCGAACAGATAAAATCCGAGGCAAAAATAAAGCCGCTCATTTATCGCGTAAAAATCAAGAAATCCTGACTGATGAAATCCTGTAATATGAATGGATCGTTAAACTTATTGTGGGCTTTACGGCCAGAATACGTTAAGGTCAATTTTAAACAGGCAAAATCGAAAAATCAAAGTTTCTTGATGCCGGGTTACTATGATCACAATCTGATGATCAAATAATTTAAGGAATATCATCTTGGACAACATAGCCCCCTTGCAGGTCAGAGACCTTTCGATTCTTATTGTTGATGACATGAAAAGCATGAGGCTGACCATCCGCAAGATGCTCAAGGATCTCAAAATTGGAAGCAAACTGCGGTTTGCAGAAAATGGTAAAGAGGGGATGGAGGTGTTAAGGGGCGACCATTTTGATCTGGCCATGATCGACTGGAACATGCCGGTTATGAACGGTATTGAAATGCTTGAAGATATCCGGAATGATGCTGAACTCAGGGACCTGCCTGTGATCATGATCACGGCAGAGGCAGAACGCGAAATTGTTGCCCAAGTCGCAGAAATTGAAATTGACGGTTATTTGTTAAAACCGCTTACACCACAGTCCCTTGAAACCAGGATCTCAAATGTCATCGATCGTCTCAACAATCCTGAGCCTGCAAAGGTCCATAGGCTTAATGCCAGGGAGTTTGAAGAAAAAGGAGACTTTTACGGAGCCATTGATGAGATTAAAAAAGCCCTGGTCCATAAACCTTCTGCCTCCAGGCTTCTCAGAGAGTTGGGATTGTTGCATTTTAAGATCCAGAAAAATCAGATCGGAGAGAAATGCCTGTTAAAGGCTGTCAGCCTCAACAGGCAGGATACGGTCTCAAGGGTGTATCTTGCGGATTACTATCTCAAGACCGATCAGCTCGAGAAGGCGGGTAAATATTACCTGGAGGTCCTTTCGTTGAGCCGGCGGTATAATGACCGGGGATTTGATATCGGAAGAAATCTGCTTAAAAAAGGGTACAGGTCCACAGCCTTCAGTATCTTTTCCAAGGTCATTTCAAATTCCAAAAAGCAAAGTGAGGTCAGGGATACCATTATTGACATCTGTTTTGACCTTCATGAATATGAATTCCCCAAGGAACTGCTTGAAAAAAGTATCAGGGAGAATCCATCCAACTATGATCTCGTCTATAAAGCCGGTTTAATCGCGGAATCATCGGGTGACATTGACGGTGCACTGGACTTTTTTTTGAAGGTTGACCGGCACGTCAGGGGGCATCTTAAGTGTAAATATAATATTGCCAACATCTATTATCAAAAAAGCAAGTTCATCCAGGCGGATGATTACCTGAACCAGATTTTACGGATCGATCCCGGACACCAGGCGGCACTGTCATTGAGAAGACTGTTCTAATCATTTTAAAAGGGTGTAAACATGGAAAAGAAACTCACCCGGTTCAATGACCTGCGGGTCGGTCAAAAAGCCTGTCTGACCAAGACGGTGACCGCACAGGACCTGGATCATTTCATTGCCATTACCGGAGATCTAAACCCGCTGCACGTGGATGAAGACTTTGCATCCCGGACATTTTTCGGTCAGCGCATTGCACACGGCATGCTCTCTGCCTCACTGTTCTCCACCCTTGTCGGGATGCACATCCCGGGTACCGGAGCGATTTACAAGTCACAGACCCTGGAATTTTTAAAGCCGGTTTTCCTGGGTGACATCTTGACGGCCTGGTTTGAAATTACTCAAATCGATGAAGCGGCTGAAGAGATCGGAATCACATCCTGGATTGACAATCAGGATGGGCAGACCGTGATCCGGGGCAGGGCAGTGACCAGTCTTTTGAGGGGGATGAAGAGATGATCCTTAAAAAAGTGGCGGTCTGGGCCATAATATTTGCCGCAGCAGGTTCAGGGGTTGGTCAGAAGGCCCTGGCCATGGATGATCACCTTGCGGTTTCCCTGATTAAATTCTCCCGTGTACTGGAGGAGCTCAGCGCCAATTATGTGGAGGAGATTGAACCCGGAGTATTGGTCAATCATGCCATACATGGGATGCTGACGAGTCTTGACCCTTTTTGTGTATATCTTGAATCCGACCGGTACACCTCGTTTAAAGACCGGACCAGAGGCAGTTTTGCCGGAGTCGGGCTGACGGTTCAGAAACGGGAATCCGATCTTGTTGTGGTTCGGGTGATTGAAAACGCACCGGCATTTGCAGCCGGCATGAAGACCGGAGATAAGATCATTCGAATTGACGGGGAAGCCACCGAATCGCTGGATCTTGACGCATGTGTGAGCCGGTTGAAAGGAGCGGCAGGCACACCGGTTGAGTTGGCTTATATCCGGCAGGATCTGAACAGCCCGATCATTATCCGGATCACCCGGGATCATGTGATTCTCAAGAGTGTGACCAGTGCCATGCTGACCCGATCAGGGATTGCCTACCTGGGTGTTCACCGGTTCCAGGGCAATACCATGAAGGGGTTCATTGATGCACTTGAAGACCTGGAATCGTCTGATACCGGCCTACAGGCCCTGGTTCTTGACCTCAGGGATAATCCCGGGGGGCATCTTGAACAGGCCGTTGAGATGGCTGACCTGTTTCTGGAACAGGGGATAATTGTAACGGTAAAAGGCAGGCACAAGGTTCAAACCCGGTCTTTTCATGCCAATACCAATGATGTCCGGCGGAATTACCCCATGGCAGTATTGATCAATCAGCGGTCGGCCAGTGCATCTGAGATCGTTGCCGGCGCGCTTCAGGATCACGGGCGCGCTGTAATTGTGGGCACAACCTCATTTGGCAAGGGCTCGGTCCAAACCCTGGTACGCCTGGATGAAGATTCAGGGTTTAAATATACCATTGCGCGGTATTATACCCCTCACAACCGCACCATTGAGGGGAATGGCGTTACACCGGATATCCATACCCGTGCCGACGTATCGGTTACCGGGGACTTAAAGCAGGCTTCAGGTAGTCTGACAGGATCAAAAGGAAATGCGGCATTCACACATGATTCCCAGGTGCTTCAGGCCGTTCATTACCTTGGCAAATCACGGTAAAACCTGTTTGATATTTCAACAGTTTTAATATACAAACCAGTTTAGGGCAGAAACGGGCCCGTGGATTTTTGCTTATAACGTAAATAGGTATCCAATGAATCCATGCCTCAAACCCATGATCAAAACACTGACCCTGCTGCTGTTTTTCATGGCCCTGTTTTCAAGGGTTCTCCATGCATCCGGGACCACTCAGCTTTTACAGGTCAAAACGATACTCGGGTTTGGAAACCAGTATGCCCAGGATTCCTGGACACCGTTAACGATCAGGATAGAGAACAACGGTCCTCCCGTCAATGCAGCGCTTTACGCCCAGGTCACCCAGGGTAGTGAGTATGATAACAGTGTCTATCAAACCACCTATTCCATGACCGCCGATCTGCCAAAAGGTGCCAGGCGAATATTCCAGGTCATTCTTCATATTAAAACCGATACACACCCGATCAAGATTAGTCTCAAACATAAAGAAAATGTCCTTTATTCCGAGGATATTTCATTAAGAGGGCTTGGGGCGCAGGCCCCTTTGAACCTGGTCATCTCTCAAAGCGGATCCTCTCAATTGATGAGGTCTCTATTGGCCCAAGACGGTTTGAATCAAACTGCAGCACCGTTTCCAGGGGCCTTGCCTGGATCTCTACCCGAGCAATGGTATGGATATGACGGGATTGGCAAGATCATCATTGATCCTGAAATCATCCCGCAATTGTCATTCAAACAGTACAATGCATTGCAGACTTGGGTGTTGAACGGCGGCTGCCTGATCAGTTCCGGAAAGATGAATTACGGTATGTTTTCCCACGACCGGTTAACGTCACTTTTCGGGATTGATATATCCGGACTTGAAAAACTGTCGTCTGTGGAAAAACTGGAGTCTTATGGAAACGCATCTTTTTCACGCGGAACAAACATCTGGCTCAACAGAGCAGCAATGGAAGAGGGGACCATACGCTTGGCACAGGGGCAAACACCCTTGATCTTATCCAGGAGGCAGGGGGACGGTCACGTGGTATTTATTGCGTTTGATGCCGATGATAGTGTGTTCTTATCGTGGAAAGGGGCCCCCTCTTTCTGGAAAAAGACCCTGTCGCTCCATCCAACCTTTTCAAGGGAAACCAGGATTCCAAAGTTACAGACCGTGCTTGCCGCCATGATGGAGGGTTCGCGTGATGCGCTTCCCGGGTTCAGGGTCATTATTCCTTTTGCAGCGGGTTACGTGGTCCTGATTCTCCTCCTTTCTTCAGTTGTCCCGCAGAAAAGCCGGTCAAAAAGGATATTCTACATAACCGTCCTTACGATCGCGACGGCATTTTCCGTTGGGTCTGCCCTGATCATGATCCAGAAAACCCAATTTAGTGCCCGGGCAACCGTTTTTTACATGAAAAACGATTACAGGCGGATCATGATCACATCATTTTCAGGCATTCATTCCCGCGTGGATAAACCCATTCAGGTTCAAAATCATCATGGCGTAGAGCCTGTCGATGTGGTGTTTCCGGAAGAGCAGAAAACCGCGCACCGGATCCCCTGTGAATTTCAAAAGGGCCGTGACACACAATACCTGATTGCCGGGATGGAACGGTTCTCAAGTATTCATACCCGTTCAATTTCCTTCAAGGATGCCGGGCTTGAGTATGACATATCCCGCACAGAAGAGGGCCTTGATCTCAGGATTCAAAACTTGTCTGATTCGCCAATCACAAATGGTCTTTTATATGTTAATAACCGGTTTGTGCCATTGCCTGATATCGGGTCGGGCACCACATTCAGGCAGATGATTGATGATGATGTTTCCGGTCAGGCATTGAGCTATGAAGATAAACACCGCCTGGCACACCATTTTTTTCAAGGCCTGGGCAGTAACCCCCGATTTTTCAAATCATTGTTGCCCGTGATGATCGATGAAATCCACAACATGTACCGCATGGATCCGGAAATGGTTCTTTTTACCGGCCGCTATAAACATAATGGTGTCTTGTTCTGGGAGATGGAACACCCTGGAGACAGTGATCCTCCATTGGCCGTGAATCAATTGGAAAAACCGGTGGATGGAGAAACAGATGAGATCTGAAACAGCGGCATTGCCTTCCATTTTTTCATCTTCCATGATCAGGACCACGCAATTTCTGGTTACAGGCATTGCATTCATAATGGTCGCTTTCTGGCCGGCCTCATCATTTTTCACCCATGCGTTTATCAAAGGGCCTCCCATTACCTTTGCCGCGGTATTCACGGTATCTCTTCTCTGGAGTGCATATATCCTCATGTGCAGCGGCAGGGGGGAATACCTTCTCAGCAGGGACGGCATGCACACCAAACCGTCTCACGTTGACATCGCGGAGGAGCGGGACCGGTTGCTTATCCGGACCCTGCCGAGATTTGCATGGCACACCCTGCTCCTGAACATGCTCCTGGTGCCGCTTTATATCCTTGCCGCTGCCGCTTCCGGCATTGATCCTTTTATCCTTGCTTCGGCCGTGGCAGTTGTCATGTTTTCAGGGCTTGTTTCCCGGTTTTTCGGTTTTGCGGCCTATCTTTTATACGGCCACCAGGCCTGGAAAGGCACACTGGTTTCCCGCGGGTGTTTTACTCTGTTTTTTGGGATATCCGGCCTGATCGTTCCAGGGTGCAATCCGGTTTACCTGCTTTACACCATGCAGCTTGGTCAAGGCCATACCCATTGTTTTCAATACCCTGATTTGGTCATCCATCTGTTGTTTGCCGCCAGTGTAATGGTCCTGTTGATATGGATATGCAGCGTGTTATTGAAACGTCGAATTCAAAGCAAAAGGGTGGAAGATGCAAGGCCAGGCCTTTAAGCTACAGATTCTACGCCTCAAAAAACGGTACCATTGGATGCTCGCCATCCATACCTTGCTCTATACCGTTTTTTCTCTCTTGTGTATTGCCGCGGCCTATTCCTGTCTGATGTTTTTTTTCGGCTTCGTTGAGATATCAATCCAATGGGTTGGGTGGTCTGTAATCGGCTGTTTGTGCCTTGGGATCACCATCACGTTTTATGTTTCAGAGTCATTCAACGGCACGCTGATTCGGGCCGATCAGCGGATGGGCAACAGGGATTTGCTCTCCACGGCCTATGAGTACATGCGTTTGGGGAAAAGCGGTAGGATCGTCAACAGCATGATCGATCAGGCGCGTGAAAGAGTCAGCCAGTACGGTATTAAAGAGATCCTGCCGTTTGCTGTGGGCAGGTGGGTCTACCTGGCGTTACCGGTTTTCCTGATTGCCCTGGTGTGCCACACGGCAGCCCAGCAAAAGCACAGGGCAAACGTTGATACACCGGATGCACTTCATCCAAAAATGGTAGAGATTTCCGATCAGATCAATACCTATAAACAGACAAGGGAGTCAGAATCCGGTTCCAGTGGTGAAAGCCATTTAATTAGGAGGATAAATCAAACCCAGAAGGTCATTACAGATCCGGGCGTTCAGACACGGGAAGCGCTCAGGTCTGTTCAGGGACTACTTGATACGGTCAGCAGGGAAAATCAAAGTGATATCCAGGATCTGGCCGATTTTTTAAATCCGGGACAATCAGACCAGAATACCGGGCAGAATCAAAACGGCCAGACTGCGTCAGGCTCGGACCAGATTCCAGTGGTCAATGTGGATGACCTTGAACAGGATCTCAAGGATCTGTTTGATGATAAGATCCCTGAGGCATTGTCCCAAGGTCTGTCCGATCTTGAGGATCGCCTTGAGTTGGAAAACTATCTGGATCAGATGCTGCAGGATATGATGGATGAAACCGGCCAGGATCTCACGGAAGACTCAACAGGTGGCGGTGACCAGGAGAGCATGACCGATCAGTCAGATGCCGGGTCTTCCATGAACGATCCATCTGTTGAAGAAGGCAGAGATGCTGGCGGGGACGCCTTGGCTGATCAAGCCCGTACCGATCAAAAAGGGTCTGATAATTACATTGCCGGTACAGAGAAATCCAAGGGTGATGAAAAAGCAGTCCGACCGATCCGGTCCAGCAGCTCCCGTGTGGTCAGGGAAAAAGAGGGAACTTATGATGATGCCCATTTCCGGTTCTCCATCCGTGCATTGACCGCACTGGGTGAAGTCACAGGCAATGAACAGGATATCTTGAAAAATTATGTCAGGATGAACGAGAGTGTGATGTTGAAAGAGGATATTCCCGAATCTTATCGCGAACTGATCAAACAGTACTTTTTGGCCATCGGTATGACCCGGCCGGACCAGGAGAGGAAAAAAGATGAATAAAAATGAAATGAATGCTGAAGCCCCTTTACTGATTGATATCTACAGCCGGTTGAAGGAGGAGTTGTCCAAAACCATTGTCGGGCAGGATGAGTTGATCCGGGGATTATTTATCAGTGTTTTATGCCAGGGCCATGCCCTGGTGGAAGGGGTGCCGGGCCTTGGAAAAACTTTGATGATCCGTTCTCTGAGCCGGGTGCTAGACCTGAAGTACTCACGCATACAGTTTACCCCCGACCTGATGCCTGCAGATATCCTGGGGACCAATTTTATTACTGAAGATGACGCCGGACGCCGCGTGTTTAAGTTTTACAAGGGCCCGGTGTTCGGACAAATCATACTGGCTGACGAAATCAACCGCGCCACCCCGAAAACGCAATCAGCCCTGCTTGAGGCAATGCAGGAGGGTCATGTCACCCTGTTCGGCGAGCAGCATGATCTGCAAGCTCCATTTGTGGTCTTTGCCACCCAGAACCCTTTGGAAATGGAGGGAACCTATCCGCTGCCCGAGGCGCAGGTTGACCGGTTTTTGTTCAAGCTTTTAATTGATTATCCCAGCCAGGAAGAGCTGTCACGGATTCTGGATCAGACCACAGAGGATTACTCTGCCAATGTGTCTACGGTCCTGAACACGGATCAGATCCTGGCCCTTCAACCCATGATCAAACAGGTTCCTATCGCCTCTCATGTCAAGGACTTTGCCATCAGGCTGGTCATGGCCACCCACCCCGGACACGCACTTGCCACAGAGCCTGTGAACGCGTTTGTAAAATACGGTGCAAGCCCCAGGGGACTTCAGGGCATTGTCAAGGCTGCAAAGGCAACCGCTTTGATCGAGGGTAGGTTCAATGCATCGATTGAAGATATCAAATCCGTTGCAAAGCCCGTGTTGCGGCACAGGATCCTGCTGAACCTGAAGGGGATTGCAGAAGGTGTACATCCGGACAACCTGGTCAACTCAATCATTGAATCCCTTGAATAGAGCAAAGGTGCTGTGTCAATGGAATCCATTTTAGACGAATCCTTTCTCAGAAAGCTTGAAAGCATCCGCGCAGCTGCCCTCAAAGGGGGGCAGGGGGTTGCTTCAGGCATTCATCGTTCCTACAAGGCCGGCAGCAGCCAGGAGTTTATGGATTACCGGCGTTATCATCCGGGTGACGATATCCGGTACGTGGACTGGACGGTCTTTGGACGGACCGACCGGTTGTTTATCAAACTTTTTCATGCAGAAAAAGAGCAAACCCTTTATATTCTGCTGGATGTCAGTCGATCCATGGGATCCGGTCCGGGTTCAAAGGCAGAATATGCTAAAAAAACAGCTGCAGCGCTCAGTTACATGGGACTGGCCAGTCAGGACCAGGTCTGGGTCACATCTTTTTCAGAGGATCTTGATATCGCCCGGGAATCTGAAAAGGGAAAGCACCTGTACCTGTCTGTTCAGGAATATATTTCATCCCTGGGTTCAGAAGGGATGACCGACTTTAACGGGGCACTGGAACGGTTTGCCGCTTCCGGCAATACTCCGGGCACCGTGGTGGTTATTTCTGATCTCCTGGACCCCGGCGGCTATAAAGATGGCTTTCGTGCACTCCTGCACAGCCGCCATAAACCCACTTTGATCCAGATACTGGATCCGGAGGAGATTCGGCCCAGGTTTAAAGGCCATGTCTCTTTAGAGGATGTTGAATCAGGTAAAATCCGACATTTTCTTGTCAATAAAATCCGGCTGAAACGGTATGAACACCGGATGAAGGAATTTCTTCTGGATATCGGGCAATTTTGCAGGCAGCGCGGTATTGACTATCATTTGGCAGATACAGGCATTGCATTTGAAGATTTTTTCCTGGGATATCTCCAGAGTGAACACCTGACAGGGAAGTCCGGGTGATGCACCAAATTATACTCGAAGAATAACACCTGGCTGATTTTCGGAAGGATGGATGGAACTAACCAATTATAACGGATTATGGGCCTTGGGGTTTATTCCTGTTTTGATCCTGATCCACAGTTTGCGGCACCGATCAGTTCCCAGGCAGACCACCACACTATTCATATGGGAACAGGTACTCAAGCAGGAGTCCGGATCTGTGTCACTGGGATCCTGGATCAAAAATCTGTCCATGCTCATTCAGATCCTTATCATTATCCTGTTCAGTCTGGGCCTGGCAAAACCGGTATGGTTCACTAAAAAGGGATTACCCCAAGATCACATCCTTGTCCTGGACATCAGCGCCAGTATGAAAACCACACTTGAATCAGGAAACCGGTTTGACCATGCCAGGACAGCCGCAATCGGCATCATTGAATCATTGCCCCACTCTGACCGGGCCATGATCCTCAGCGCTGGAACGACTCCCTTTATCGAACAGTCGTTTTCAAGCGACCGGAGCGCTCTAAAACAGGTGCTCCGCAAACTCAAAGCATCTGATGTTCCCGGGGATATGGAAAAAGCGGTTCACCTGGCCCAATCTTTCTCAGTGGCGGAACGTATGGCACGGATTCATGTGATCACTGATGGTGCCGGGTATGATCTGCCCTCCCTGACCCGATCAGATGACAGGATCCATCCGGTCATTGTCCCTGGGCCTGAACATCAACCCTCCAGGAATGTGGGAATCACCCGTTTTGAGTTCAGAAAACAGAAAGGGAGTGCCTCAGGATTTGAAGCCCTGGTTCGGGTCCGCAACTACATGACAGATCCTGCTGTTTTCAAGCTTCAGATCTTTTCAGACCGGCAGTCCATCCTTGATCAGAAAATAGGGCTTGATGCCGGCGAGCACCGGACCCTGATCTATAGGTTCAACAATATTTCACCTTCAGTGCTCAAAGCGCAGGTAACGGTGAGGGATGATTTTGATGTGGATAATACCGTGTGGGCGGTTTTTAATTATCCGCCAAAACTCAGGGTGTACCTGGTATCCAAAGGCGGATTTTTCATCAACCAGATACTTGGGGTATACCCGCACCTGAATCTGACCGTGTCTGAATCATTGCCGGCATCATCTTGGGATGAGGTGGTGTCAAGGAACGATATCGTGATTCTGGATCGGGTGGCGCCGCAAGGGCCGCTGAATGGCAGTTTTCTCTTGATCGACAGTCTGCCCAAAGAGATACCGGTCACGCAAGCCGGTATCGTTGATACACCTAAAATACTGGGTTGGAATAGCCTTTCTCCCATCGCAAACTCGTTGCGCCATACTCAATTCAAAATCAATACCGCCAAAAAGGTGAGGCTTGATAAGCAAGTTACCCCGGTTTTGGCGTCTGATCATTCTCCATTGATCTATACCTTTCACGATGACCGGGTCAAGGCGGTCATTATGGGGTTTGATCTTGAAAATTCCGATCTTCCCCTGAGGGTTGCCTTTCCTGTGCTGATTAAAAATATGATTCAGTGGCTTGCACCGGAAAAACAGCCGTTTGCCTTTACAAGTCTTGCAGCAGGTCAACCCTTTGCCATGGAACTGTCACCCCATGAAACCCGTGATGACAGTGTCCAGGTCCGCTTACCTTCAAACAGATGGGAACGGTTCCGGGTGTCAGGGAGCCGGTTTGAATTTAACCCTACCCATACCGTCGGCCTGTATAAGGTTAAAACATCCGGGCAGCGCACCCAGTTCAGTGTAAACCTCTTTAATGAGAATGAATCCGATATCACCATCAGAAGAGGTAACCAGGTCAATCACCACCAGGATTCCGGTACCGGTTTGATACATCCTGTGTATCGAAAAGAGGGAATGGATCGTAAAAAATCGGCAAAACCGATATGGCCGCTGGTTCTGGCCATGGCCTTGATATTGATAGGCTTTGAATTCATGTTGTGGCTCCAACGGATCAAGGGGAGATAATGCCGGTATTGATTCTTAAACCATGGGTATTTTTATTTCTTCTTCTCATCCCTTTGTGGGCAGTATACCTGACAAGGCGTTTGAAGCGGGTTTACACCAAATCACAGACGATGACCCTGATTTTCCTGAAAGTCTTACTGGTTGCGGTGATGGTTCTTGTATTTGCAGATATTCGGCTCAAATCATTTGACGGTGAACTCAATATCCTTATCTGCAGGGACATATCCAAAAGCACGGGTGACAGGGATCACGATCGAATTGAGCAATTCATGAACCGGGTAGGTCTTGGGTTGTCCGGAAAGGACAAAACCGGGTTGATTTTTTTCGGCCGAAGGCCGTACACTGAATTCGGATTGTCCAAAGGATTAAAGCCGGCATCGGCCCAGGCAGACATTGACCGTTCAGGGACCAATATAGAATCAGCGCTGAACACGGCACTAGGCCAGTTGCCCGGATCAGGCAACAATAAAATCCTCCTGTTCACAGATGGCAATGAGAATGAAGGGCAGGTCATGAATGCGGTGGTCCAGGCGGTAAGACTTGGGGTTGAGATCTGGCCGGTTCCGTTGTCATCCTGGTTTGACCGGGGTGAAGTTCTCCTGGAAAGGCTGGATACCCCCGGATCAATCTCTGCACATACCCCCTTTCATGTCACGGCGGTAGTGACTGCTTCAACACAATCAACGGCAGAACTCATTATCCTGAGGGATAACCGGTTATGGATCAAACAGGATGTGGAATTGAAACCGGGCAGGAATTATTTTAAATTTCGTGATCTGCTGGATCAACCCGGCATCATGCCTTACAAAGCCATTGTCAATTCCTCCGGGGATGCCACGTTTGAGAATAATGAATCGATTTCCTTTACCAAGGGATTGAGCAGGCTTTCGATCCTGTATCTGGCCCAGATAGAGGAGCCGCATCTTGCAAAGGCTTTAGGTGTTCAGGGGCTTGATGTCCGCCTGGCAGCGCCGGGAGATTTTCTGCCTGATTTAAGTGATCTTCTGGGGTATGCCTGTGTGATACTGGATAATGTCCCTGCGGATAGGTTTACGATGCCTCAACTTGAGGTGCTGCAGTCCTATGTCAAAGACGCCGGCGGCGGGCTGATCATGGTTGGCGGAGAAAACAGCTATGGGCCGGGGTTGTATGCAGACTCTCCAATGGAACAGATCCTGCCCGTATTCCTTGATCATCCGACAACTCTTGAAAAGCCGAAATTCTGTTTGCTGATTCTCGTTGATAAGTCCTCATCCATGGCCGGGTATATTAAAAATAACTCCAAACTTGAGGCAGCCAAAATCGCTTCATTTTCAGCGGTTGAGATGCTCAATCCCTTGGACCGGATCGGTATCCTAGCCTTTGATACCGAATACCAGTGGGTGGTACCGGTGATGCCGGCCGAAGACCGCCAGGCAATTGCTAACGCCCTGTCCAGGCTCAATGAACTCGGGGGAACCGATCTCTATCCTGCTTTGTCCCATGCCTTTGAAACCCTGAAAGCCGTGGATGCCCAGAAAAAGCACGTGATCATCCTTTCTGACGGTAAAACCCAGGCCGCGGATTTTCAAGCCCTGGTCACGGAGATGCAACAGGAGAATATCAGTATTTCGACGGTGGCTGTCGGTGAGGGTTCAGACAGGAAACTCATGCGCAGGATTGCACACTGGGGTCATGGGCGAACCTACTATACGGATGATGCGGATCAGATCCCGAGGATTTTCACCGGGGATACAAAGGTGGCGGCTCATACGGCTATTGTTGAACAAGATATTCCTGTAACATACCGGCAGGACAGTGACCTGCTCCAGGGAATTGCCGTGGATCAGATCCCTGTATCACAGGGAATGGTATTGACCTATCCTAAGCCGGGAAGCCGGGTGGTTCTTGATACTGAAAAAGGACCGCTTTTGTGCGGATGGCAGTATGGCCTTGGAAGAGCACTGGCTTTTACCGGTTCATTTGACGCCAGGTGGGGGAAGCACTGGGTGGAGTGGACCCAGTTTGAACGGTTTGCCTCGCAAATGGTCAGGTGGGCCGGCAAAAAAGGCAGGGCAGCGCTGTATGATCCCTTGATTCAGGTCCATGGGAAAACCGTTACTTTCAGTGTAGACGTCGTTGACCCAAGGGGCGGCTTTGTCAATCAGGCCGGACTGGAACTCAATATCCTTTTTCCTTCCGGAAAACAGAATACCCAGGTGCTTGACCAAATCGCGCCAGGCAGGTATGAATGCCGGTTCGATGTTCCCGGAACCGGTGCCTATTATCTAACCCTTTTCGATCCTGAAAAACAATATCCTGCTCAAACCTTCTGTTTAGGAATTCCCTACTCGGAAGAATTTCATACCCGGGAGGTCGATTCAGACCTGCTGTTCACCATTGCCGACATGACCGGTGGACGTATACTCAATATGGATGATTCTGTGGAACCCCTGTTTGGGGATCTGGAAAGCTCAATCCGTGCAGGTAGACCCTTGTGGCCGCTGTTTATATGGGTTGCGGCCATGCTGTTTATCATTGATGTTGCTGTCAGAAAGGTGTTTGAGCCACTGGGGTCAAGGGATGATTGAACTAACTTGGCGAGGCCGGGATCAGGAATCGTTGAGTGAATGCTGGCTTAAGAATTGTGAAATCTGATCCTGTGCCGTTTTTTCCATCTCCTTGAAGGAGAGTATCATCCCGATATCGTAATCGTTCTCACCAAAGGTTTCGATCCTGACCACAGTTCCGATGAGAAGAAGCGGCTCATGATTTTCCGATATGGGGATGCTGACCTGTATTCGGGTGCCGATGGGCAGAGGCTCCGGGTTTTTAAACAGAATACCCCCGATGGCAATGTCCTTGCTCCTGCCGCTGAGTATTCTGGTATCAGCAAAACCCAGCTGCTTAATTTGGATATTGCGGTTAAATTTTACCCTTAAGAATCGGCGTTTATCCTCCTTGAAGAGTGATATCGTGTTTTTACCGGCCCCCTTGGCCCGGTAGAGGGCGCTGTCCGCGAGGTTTAACAGGTGATCCGCCTTTCCGGCATCTACCGGAAAACCGGCCACACCACCGCTGACCGTGATTTGCAGTTCGGTTCCTTCGAGCTCAAACGGCTCTGAATTAATGGCCAGCCGCAGCCGTTCAGACAGGATTAATGCATTGGCCTTAAACGTATTGGGCATGAGGATCACGAACTCATCACCACCGAACCGTGAGGCAATATCACTGACCCGCAGCTCCTTTTTGATGATTCCGGCGACACGCTTGAGGAGCAAATCTCCTGAATAGTGACCATAGGTGTCGTTGATCTCTTTAAATCCGTCAATATCCAGGAACAGCAATGAAAGATCCGTGGTGTTTCTCTGGGCAAGAGACAGGTGCTGGTCAAGTGCTCCTAAAAGATAGCCCTTGTTGTATAAACCGGTCAATACATCATGGCTGGAGAGCCTGACGGTTTTTTCATAGGATTTGATATCAACCATCTTGAAGTTATTTTTGAAAGCGGGTTTGGCACCATAGTAGTCGGTCATCGCAGTGATGAGGCTGATTTTTCTATTGAGGCGGCCGGTCATGTCCTGACGGTGCCGAACAATTTCATCCCAGTCTGACCTGGCCTGTTCCGGATCCATGTCAACATCAGAAAGAATCTTAAGAATGGCCTGATAGGTATCTGTACCATTCCTGGCTGCAAAATCTGCCACCCGATCGATGAGTTGATCATCGTCCAGCTGTTTACACAACTCAAGGATAGATTCTGTAACTGAACTCATGGCCCCCCTTTCACTCAAGATAGTTACTGTATACTCATATAGTATTTATTTTTTATACAAATCAAGTCCCATAAAATATAATTTTGTAATTTTTGTTCTCTGGTATATAGTGTAACCAGCATGAAACCGGTTAATCACATTCAATGGGGCATCTTTTGCTGTATTTTATCAAACGACTGATCAAGATCGGGCTGGCCCGCAGGGGCATCAGCCTCGTTCTTGCCTACGTGCTGTTACTGGTGTTGTCCAGCATAATGATCATGCTGGTCGAACCGGTTGACTCGGGCCTGAGCCATTTCGACCAGGCGTTATGGTGGAGCATTGTGACCAGTACCACCGTCGGTTACGGTGATCTGTTTCCGGCTTCCAACGCCGGTAAAATTGTTGCCGTACTCCTGCCCATGCTTCTGGGTATCGGACTGGGTGCTGCATTTATCACCCATGTCGCATCGGTTCTTATTGAGAGGAGAGATAAAAAAATGCATGGTGAGAAAGATTATTCAGGACAGGACCATATTCTCATGGTTGGATCCACAAATGAAACCGGACAGCTTCTGGATGAAATACAGAGAGATGAAAGTTATGCAGACCAGGATATCGTTGTTCTGGCCGATATTGAACGGCATCCCTTTCCGGAAATGGAAAATATATTCTTCATCAAGGGCCGACCCGATACCATTTCAAGTTTGAATAAAGCCAATATCAGCAAGGCTCAGAATATCGTGATTCACACCGGCAGCGATGAGGAAAGCCTGTTTGCACTGATCAATACGTTAAAGCTGAAGAAAGACTCCTGTCGTGTCACGGTCCGGTGTATTTCCACCCAATCCCTGGACACCTTTTCCAGTGTCCCCGGTAATTTTCATGTCATTATGCAGATGACCGCGGAGATGATGGTACAGGCCATGCAGGACAAGGTACACCTGCCGCTTCAGGTGTTGCTCAGGAATAACGACGATGATGAAATTTACTTTGTCCTGGTTCCCGATCTTAAGAAACAACCCCTGACCTGGTGGCCGCTCCACGATTCGTTTAAAACCCGCTACAACTACCTGACATTTGCACTCTTGACCCGAGATAAACAGGTGGTGGTGAACCCGGATATTGATCATCCGATTGCCAAAGGGGACGGAATCTGGCTCATGGCTTCAAAAAGGCCGGTCAATATTGAGTGGCCGGTCTGATTGATTTGTATTTATTCTGCTTTTCTTTGGCCTGCTTTTTTCCGGTATGAAAATTACATTGAAAGATATCATCGACCTTGAATACCTGGTTGATCTGGACCACGATGTGACGGATCCGGAGGACACCCTTAAAAAAAGGGATCGTGAAATCTATAGCAGCATAGGGCCAGGGATCACAAAAAACGGGCCGCTGGTTTTGCACTGGATCAAGGCTCGAAGGGCCCAGGTGTTTAAAGAAAGTGACAATCCCGCAATGTTGCCGGGTGCCCTGTTCAACATCCTGTATAACCACATGGCCATGCTGCTGGTTATATGCGGCCTGGTTCTGGGCGGTACTATCGTTTCCTCATTTCTGGCATACCATGGCAGCCATCCCATCAATGTGACCCTGTTTACCTGTGTATTTATCATTCTACCCTTTATGTTGTCCTTTTTTTCTTTGATTCCCATGGTCTTGTATCCGTTCAAGGTTTCTAAACAGGGACAGTCTCCGTTCAATCTCACCCATTCCATGATTGCTTCCCTGATGATAAAGGGACTTGCGGCTGTATTCAAAATCATAGAATGGGCCGGATTCAGTCGGTATACCGATACCAGCGACCTTATAGAGTTGATTTACGGATTCCGGCTACGGACATTCACCCCCTATTTATATTGGCCGCTTTTTATTCTGACGAGTCTGTTTTCCATGGGGTTTTCTTTGGGAACACTTCTTGGGGCTCTGTTCAGGGTCCTGGTGCGTGATATGGCATTCGGGTGGCAATCAACGGTTCTGTCATCCGATCAGATTATGTTTTCCATTGTTTCATGGATGGCAAAGCCTTGGTCATGGCTGTTTTCCACCGGTTGGGGACATCCCGGTTTTGAACAGATCCAGGGTACCCGGATTATCCTTAAAGACGGGATTTCGGTCCTGGCCACCCAGGACCTGGTATCGTGGTGGCCGTTTCTATGCCTGGGCATTCTGTGCTATGCGGTGTTCCCCCGGCTGTTCTTAATTGCATGCGGTGCCCTTTTTCAAAAGCGCCGGCTCTCCCGGTTCAATTTTGAAGAACAGCGGTATCAGGATATTATCCATCGCATGACCCAACCGCTGTTGGCCATTCAGCCTGAAGAAACACCTTTGGATCCTGTCGCTGCTGCATCCGAAGAATCGCCGTTACCCGGCAAGCATGCCGGTACGATTGATTCAGATTTTCCTTCAACCGGGGCGCTGGATAGCGGTCCGGAAAGCGTTCTTTTACTATCCACTGAAGTGTTCAGCCCTCAAGCAGTTGAGCGTGTGAAGGCAGAGGTGTTCAGTCTGACCCGGAAAACAGTCAGGGCAGTTCATGACATCTCATTTGATTTTGAAAGGGATAAACATCTCCTTGATTTGACAGCGCTTAGCCAAACCGATTTAATCATTGTGGCCCAGGAAGCCTGGCAGCCTCCCATCAAAGGGCTTCTTCATTTTTTCACACAACTGGTCCAATCGCTGCAAGGCAAACCATCACTCCAGCTGCTTTTGACCGGAACCGCGGACCGCCCGGATTTAAGCCTGGCTGCAGACCACCCCGACCTTGATACCTGGCAGCAGGCGGTGGCCAGGTTACAGCAACCCAATATTTCTATCCAGAGGTTTGAAGGCCATGATTCCTGAATTTGCCATCCTGGGTCATCCCAACGAGGGGAAGTCCTCTGTGGTATCGACCCTGACAGAAGATGACTCGATCAAGGTCAGCCGGACACCAGGAGAAACACGGGAATCCAAATCATATACCGTGTCCCTGGATGGCAAGCCCCTGATCCGGTTCGTAGACACACCGGGCTTTCAGGCGCCCAGGCAGGTGCTTTCCTGGTTTCAGTCCTATGACGGGCAAGCGGATCAGATTACAGCCCAGTTTGTTAAAACGTTTAAGAACGATCCCTTTTTCAGGGATGAATGCGAACTGCTTGACCCCTTAACCCGCGGCGCCGGCATCATCTATGTGGTGGACGGATCTCGCCCGGTCCGGCAGGATGATCTGGCAGAAATGGAAATCATGCGGCTGACAGGACGGCCGAGGATGGCCATTATCAATTCAAAGACGGACCAGCAGGATTATACACCAGACTGGAATATGGAATTTCGAAAACACTTCAATGCCATTCGGGTTTTTAATTCAAATACCGCCAGTTTCATGGACCGGATTTTAATGCTGGAGAGCCTGAAGTCCATTGACCAGGAATGGGAACCCCGGTTGATCTCTGTGATCCAGGCGTTTAAAACCGACTGGGAACAGCGAATACGGACGGCTGGTACCATTATTCTTGATACGATCGGGGCAGGAATCTCATTTTCGATCTCTTCTGGACTCAAACCAGGCATGGATCAGGGACCGGTTCATGATAAGCTCACGAAAAAGTACCAGACCCATATCCGCAGGCAGGAATCCCTGATGTTCCAGAAAATCAGGCTTTTGTTCAAACACAGGCAGTTTGAATTCCATCTGCCGTCTTACTCCCTGCTGAACCATGACCTGTTTTCAAAACAGACCTTTGAACTGCTGGGCCTGAGTCGTGATCAGCTGGCCCTGGCAGGTGCCGTACTTGGCGGAACCCTCGGGGCCGCAATTGACACGGCTGCTGCAGGAATCACATTCGGTGTGTTTACCGCAGTCGGCAGTTTGCTCGGTGCGGGCTCGGCCGCACTGGGCGGCAAGAAAATGTCACAACAGAAAAAGGGCGGATTTCGTCTCGGATCGGATGTCCTGCGCTTGGGGCCATGCAAGGATCCCCAATTCCTTTTCGTCATGCTGGACCGGGCATTTATCTATTATTCCCACATGGTTTCCCGGCCCCATGGCCGTCGGGATCTACCGGCACCGCCCCTGGCCGCCAACGGATTAAAGCAGGGGGTGACCTCGGGCTTTTCCCAGGCACAGCGCGGAATCTGCCTGCGGTATTTCAAGCATCTGACCCGGCGGCGGATCATCAAAGACGACAAATCGATCCAGGCCTTTGAATCGCTGATACGTTCTGTTTTGAGTGATATGGCCTCATCTCAGGGTCATTGAGTACACATGATCCTCCTGGACATCATTCCCAAGGGTAAAGGTGGTGGATCCTGTGATTGAAAACCCGGTACGTTCATAGAACCGGTTTCCCCGATCATTCTTTTTCCAGGACCCCAGCCAGATCGAACGGTATCCCATGTCCATGGCGTGTTGCCGGCAATGGTTCAGCAGGGAATAACCGATCCGCCTGCCGATAAAATCGGGATGTACGTAGAGCCTGGCAATTTCCAGGGCAGGGGTGTCCATGATGCATGGTGGAGGCTCGCCTTTATGGATTTTGGCATATCCGGCCCAGATGTGATCACATTTTGCAATGAAAAAGCGGGAGAGAGGATGGTTGAGTTCATTTTTAATGCACTGGGGGGCAAAGGCATCTTCCACGTATGCATAAAAGTCGTCAGGGCTGTTCATATGGGCGAATGAGTCTATGAACAGCTGCCGGGAAAATTTTGCCAGTTCAGGAGCATCTTCTAGTCTTGCCTCGGTAATGATCAGGTGCTTGAGGGGGTCTGCGTTTAATGTGAAGGAACTCATCTCATAGTTCGGGTTACAGGGTTATTGTGCTTGACGATCACGAGCGTTTATCATAACAGGTTACTGCACAATGTAAAGTGACAGCGAGAACAATATGGGTCCGACAAAAGAAAAACTCGACGCCCTTGATAAGAAGATGGCGGAATTGAATATCGGTAAGTCCGATATCGAATACAAATATATCAAAGCCTCAGGCAGGGGTGGCCAGAAGGTCAATAAATCATCTTCTGCCGTCTTTGCAAGGCACCTGCCGTCCGGTTTGAGTGTCAAGTGCGGTAAGTCACGGTCACAGCACCTGAACAAATTCCTTGCCACCCGCATGCTTGTTGAGAAGGTTGAACGCCAGATGAAGGGGGAGGATCCGGAAAAAACCGCTGAAATTGAAAAGAGAATCAAGCAGAAGAAGCGGCGGAAACGAAAGGCCAGGAACAAGGTGCCTAAAAGTGGATAATTTCGATCTGTGAGTCCATGACCATGGCAAGGCCCAGATCTTCGGCCATATTCAGCACCTTGTCCAGCTTGGAATTGACCACCTTGACATCGTTTCCCGTAATCGAGAACCCAATGACCGCCAGCGTGTGACGGTCATTGAGATCAACCTCTGAGATCGAAATATTAAAGGCGTTCTTTATCCGGTGGATAATGGATTTAACAATACTTCTCTTCTGTTTGAGGGAATGAACATCAAACAGTTTGAAGGTGAGTTTTCCGGCTCCGATGACCATAATTCCCTTTCTTAAAATGCGCCGAGCTGGCAGGGTTTGATCTTATAATTCATCATCTCACAGGCCGAGCCAACGGCAAGCCGTTTGAGTTTCAGGCGGGTCGCAATATCCCAGCAGGTGTCACAGGGCAGGCGGTTGTCTTTGGAAGCTTCTTCAAGTGTCTGAGCCAGTTCGCCAGGGACCTGATACCCGCTGTCAAGCGCTTTGCCCTGAGGATATCCAAACAATCCAAGCTGACATTCAACCAGCCTCAATTCATGCAGGTCTGCCTGATTTCCAATGTCGCCGGGGGACTTTCCCAGGTCTTTTGCGATCCTGTGAACCGCTGCACAGGTGATGGTCTGATTTTTTGCTGATTGTTTCAGTCGTTCTGAAACCTCTTTGTCTATGGCAATGCCGTTATGTTTCTTTGCATATTGGCCACGATTTTCATGGGTCATAATATTCAATTCCTGATTCATTCTTGCGTTTGACTCTTGTTGTCGGTTCATATATTTATGGGGTGAACCAAAACGTAAAGGATAGAAATACCATGATTGCGAACCCGGGTCAAAAAAAGTTTCAAATGATATATGTGGCTTCCTGCGGTGAGGGCATCAATGCATTTCACCTGGCTCAATCTGCGCTGGTACAGTTTCCCGAAAGCGAGATCACGGTGATCAAGGTCCCGCTGATCAGATCTCTTGCAGATGTGGACAAACTGTTTGACAAAGCCAGAAACATTGAAAGCCTGATCGTTCACACCATTGTGAAAACAGAACTTAGACAGTACATCACACGCAAAGGGTTTGAGTATAATATCGTTACCATCGACCTGATGGGGCCGGTACTGTCAAAAATTGAAGCCTTTTTGGGTATTCCCCCGCTTCAGCAGCCCGGTCTTTACCGGAAAATTCACCAGGTTGATCTCAAGCAGGTGTCAGCCATCGATTTTGCACTGGCCCACGATGACGGGCTGAACCCTGATACGCTCCCGGCTGCTGAGATTATCCTCATCGGTTTGTCTCGGGCAGGGAAAACGCCCTTGTCCATGTACATGGCTGTCATGGGATGGAAAGTGGCCAATGTACCTTTCGTTCCCGGAGTGCCTATGCCTGGATCTTTGGACAGAATTGACCGGCGGCGGGTGATTGCTTTGAATATCAATGTGGAGCAGCTTCTTGCCCACAGGAAGATGCGGCAGGAGAGCCTTGGCGCGAGTGATATCCAGGCCTACGCGTCCCGCGAAGAGATTGAAAAAGAGATCCAGACCGCACAGAAGTATTATGTGACCCGGGGGTTTTCCATGATTAATGTCAGCAATAAGCCCATTGAAAGCAGTGCGGAAGAGATCATCGAGATGATCACCCGCCGATTCCAGACCATGGCCCACAAGAACAACTGATCCGGGAGACAGTGTGGAACGCCGCAAGAAAAAGGATTTTTTATCCGGATTCCTGATCGGGTTAAATATCCTGGCATGGGTGCTGATCCTGCCGATTCTCTTGATATTCCACAGGGCCCAGCCCGAGTTTGAAACCTTTTTCGACCGGTTCTACGGGTTGGACCTGAGAACATTCTGGGATATCCGTTACCTTTACATCCTGGTGTACCTTGTGATGCTCGGTATGATTATGAGCCTGACCGGCTTGATACTCAGCCTTTTTCGGGGGCGACGGCAAGGGGATCAGGTCACCTCACTGGTCGTCATGGGATTGATCTCCTTTCTGCTGCTGATGATCTCCCTGTATCATTTATGATCCGGTTATCATCGAGGGCTGCAACATATTCTTAAAGATCGGGCAATGGATGCCGATAGGTATATGTATGCAAAAGCGATTACAACATATCATCCTCGTCACAATCGTTTTCCTGCTGGGGTGTTCCCAAGCCGCAGCCAGGGATTACCTGGTGCAGTACAAGGCAGAGCATTACAAGCAGACCAACCAGGAGTACAGCAATTTTCCCGAGGTCTATCATAGCATCCAGATCAGTTCCATTGCCGGCTCCAAAATCCTGATCCTTACCGGGAAGGACCATGATTACCGCACCTGGCTCAGGCAGTTCATTGCCGAAAACAAGAGTTTTATCGTCAAGGTCCCTCAAGGGGAGGATGATCAGTTTATCGGATCCAAGGCCTATGAAATAGATGTAACCCGTGTCCATCCCTATGAGCTGAATCAATGGGAGAAAGAGACCTTTAAGGCCCCGACTCATGCCAACCTCAAAGGCGGGAAACGGATACTGATTATCGATCCCGATGAAAAGCGAAAACAGCTTGTGGCTTCAGTGATCAATCGGATCGGGTACCAGACCATGACGATCAAAGATCCGGTGGAAGCCCTGTTTACATTCAAACAGCAGCCCGAAAAATTCAGTATGATCATACTGGATCATCAACTGCCTGGAATGGCATCCGTTGAATTCATCCGCCGGGTGATCGCCATCGACCACCAGATTCCCGTTCTCGTGGGAACCGGGTATAATAATCCATCCGCCTTTAATGAGATGGGCAATACTTTTGCATCCTCCGAATCTGTAACCGTGATACCGGTGATCCTGAACAATTTGAGCAATCGCGTGAAATCACTCCTCGACCGGAGAGCCTGAACCCTTGAAAGCACTTAAAACAGCCATATTCATAGCCATTATTATTTCCGGGTATGTCAATACCTCACCCGTGCCGGCATCAGCAGATGAGTATGATTTCAACCGGGCCAAAATGAGTTTCGAAAATTTCATTCGTTGTGAGCTGACCCGCACAGATGCTGATGACCATTTTAACGGACGGGCGTTTGAGATCACCATGATCAACTTTTACGATATCCAGGCCGAGTCAGATATCAAAATCGTTACCGGTGCAGTGGAATGTTTTGTTGAGAAAAAGCATCACACCCTGTTCGTGGCATTGGGCCTCAAACGGGTCCTTGGTAAAGAGAAAGTATCCTATTATGTGATTCGCACAAAAGATTTCAGGATTCTGGCCACGGAATTGATCCAACATCCTTACAAAGAAAGATGCCCCTGGTCCGAGTACTGGATCGACCTGGACTAAGGGGCATCTGGATCTGTGATACTTATCTTGATTAAGTCTGTTTTTCGTCAGATGCTTTAATGGCGGCCTGGGCTGCTGCAAGCCTTGCGATGGGCACCCGGTAGGGTGAGCAGGAGACATAGTTCAATCCGGTTTTAAAGCAGAAGGCGACGGAAGCCGGATCTCCCCCATGTTCACCACAAATGCCGAGCTTGATTTCCGGACGGGTTTTCCGGCCCTGCTCCACGGAGATCTCCATCAATTTGCCGACCGCTTCCTGGTCCAGGCTCTCAAAAGGATCGGAACTCAGAATCGCATTATTGATATAGTCATTCATGAAAGACCCGATATCATCACGGCTGAAGCCAAATGACATCTGGGTCAGGTCGTTGGTCCCGAATGAGAAGAACTCGGCATATTCAGCCATTTTATCTGATATGATGGCGGCCCTGGGAATCTCGATCATGGTGCCATAGAGGTAATCGATCTTATCGATACCATAGGTGCTGATCACCTCCTGGTACACAGTCGTAACGATCTCTTTGGTAAAGGCCAGTTCTTTTTCATTGCAGGTGACCGGTACCATGATTTCCGGAAGCGGGGTTTTCCCCGCCTTGATCAGTTCTGCTGCCGCCTCCAGTATGGCTTTGGCCTGCATACGGGTGATTTCAGGATAGGTGATACCCAGCCGTACACCGCGATGGCCGATCATTGGATTGGATTCCATCAGTTCCTGACTTCTTTTAATGACCTCTTCAAAATCGATAGTCAATGCATGGGCAATCTCCATCTGGTTTTCCTTGGACTGGGGCACAAATTCATGGAGGGGTGGATCCAGAAGCCTGATAGTAACCGGTTTGGCATCCATGACCTCTAAGGTGCCCTTGATCTCTTCCTTGACAAAGGGGAACAGCTCATCCAGTGCCTGGGTGCGTTCCTCAACAGAGTTACTCAGGATCATCTTGCGTAAAAGGAAGAGCGGACGGTCAGATTCAGCACCGTAAAACATGTGTTCGGTCCTGAACAGGCCAATGCCTTCGGCGCCGAATTCCAGTGCTGTGGCAGCATCTTCCGGCGTGTCTGCATTGGTTCTCACATCCATGGTCCGGTATTTATCTGCAATGGCCATGAATTGCTTGAACTGAGGGTTTTCAGAAGCATCTTTCATGGAAAGCTTTCCTTCATAAACCATCCCCTTTGTTCCATTGAGTGTAAAGAAGTCTCCCTCCTGATAGGTTTTGCCCCCTACCGTTACCTGTTTGCTTTCAAAATCGATTTTCAAACTTCCGGCGCCTACGATGCAGCATTTTCCCCAGCCGCGGGCAACCAGTGCTGCGTGGGAGGTCATGCCGCCCCTGGCGGTCAGTATGGCGGATGCCGCTCTCATGCCTTCGATGTCTTCAGGGTTGGTTTCCTCCCTGATCAGGATTACCTGCTTATCCTTCCTGGACCATTTTACTGCGTCTTCGGCAAAAAAGACGATCTGGCCGAACGCACCTCCCGGGCCGGCCGGCAGGCCTTCAGCAATCACGGTAGCACTTTTTTCCTCATCAGGATCCACCACCGGGTGCAACAGATCATCCAGGTATTTGGGATCCATGCGGTTCACCATGGTTTTTTCATCGATCATACCCTGGTCGAACATATCCATGGCCATTTTCAGTGCAGCCGTGGAGGTTCTCTTTCCGGACCGGCACTGGAGCATATAAAGTACACCCTCCTGGATCGTGAATTCGATATCCTGCATATCCTTGTAATGGCTTTCAAGCCGGGTCCTGATATCATAGAGCTCATTGTAAAGCCCGGGCATGGTTTCTTCCAGGGCGGGCAGATGTTCATTTTGTTTGTTCTTAGTCGCTGTATTAATCGGATTGGGTGTCCGGATACCGGCAACCACATCTTCACCCTGGGCATTGGGCAGCCACTCGCCGTAAAAAGCGTCTTCACCCGTGGCCGGGTTTCTCGAGAATGCCACGCCTGTCGCAGAGGTGTTTCCCATGTTCCCAAACACCATGCTCTGGACGTTTACAGCAGTTCCCCAGTCATCCGGTATCAGTTCGATACGACGGTAAGATACCGCCCGTTTGCCGTTCCAGGATTTAAACACGGCACCAATGGATCCCAAGAGTTGGTCATGGGGATCATCCGGGAACTCCGTTCCGAATGTTTCTTTGACCCTGGCCTTGAATTTTTCACACAGAAGCTTCATTTCCTGGGTGGTGATATCCATGTCACTGAGATACCCCATATCGTTCTTGAGTTCGTTCATGATGATCTCGAGGTTCAGCCGGATACCCATGCCGTCAGCCGGCTGGATCTGTTCGGCTTTTTCCATGACCACATCGGAGTACATCATGATCAGCCTCCGGTATGCATCATAAACAAACCATTCATTGCCGGTCTTTTTGATCAGTCCGGGAATGGTTTTTGAGCACAGGCCCACGTTTAGAATAGTTTCCATCATGCCGGGCATGGACTGGCGGGCCCCGGAGCGGCAGGAAACCAGCAAGGGGTTTTCAGGGTCACCGAAACCCATACCCATATGATCTTCAATCCGGGCCATTGAGGTTTTGATTTCATCATGAAGGGTTTCGGGCAGTTGGCCGTCATACTTAAAATAGTCATTACAGCATTCGGTTGAAATGGTGAACCCTGCAGGAACCGGCAGGCCGAGTTTGGCCATTTCAGCCAGGTTAGCGCCTTTTCCCCCCAACAGATCTTTCATGCCGGCGTCTCCGTCTGTTTTAGCCGGCCCAAAATCATAAATGTATTTAGTCATGGTGTCCTCATTCAATGCTTCGGGTAAGGTGATAAGTAAAAAGATAACTTTATATGAATGTAGTTATAAAAATCAAGTCCATTATAGTCATAATGGTTTATCATTTATCATTGCAGTGATATAATACAAGATTTATAGCCCGGCGCGACTTTTGACACTTGGTAAATGGCCGGATGATAACCCTAAACATAGTTAAAGGTCCATGCTCAATATAGAATCCATATCCAAGGGCTTTGGCGGTCAGGAATTGCTGACCCAAACATCCCTTCAGATCAACCCCCAGGAGAGAATCGGACTGGTTGGCCGTAACGGCCATGGAAAAACCACCTTACTTAATATGATCGTTAAGAATGATTTCCCGGATGACGGTCAGATCATTATTCCCTCAGACTATCGGGTCGGATTTTTAACTCAGAAAATCCGGTTTTCAAAGCCAACGGTTCTTGAGGAGTGTATGACCGGGCTTATAGCCCAGGATGCGGACCAGGCCTGGAAAGCTGAAAAGATCCTTGCCGGCTTAGGATTTACCAACTCAGATTTTGATCGGCACCCCAATGAGTTTTCCGGTGGGTTCCAGGTCAGGCTCAACCTGGCCAAGGTATTGGTATCCGAACCTGACCTTCTGATCCTTGATGAGCCCACCAACTATCTGGACATTACCTCTATTCGCTGGATATCCGGATTTTTAAAATCCTGGCCCCGCGAACTCTTGCTGGTGACCCATGACCGCTCTTTTATGGACTCGGTTGTCACACATATTGCAGGGATACACCGCTGCAAAATCAGAAAAATCAAAGGAAATACCGGTAAATACTATGAACAGATCGCCCTTGATGAAGAGGTGTATGAAAAGACCCGGATCAACGAGCAGAAAAAAATCAGGGAGATCGAAACCTTTATCAACCGGTTCAGGGCCAAGGCCCGGCTGGCAAATATGGTCCAGTCCAGGGTAAAAACACTCGAAAAAACAAAAGTTAAAGACAAGCTCGCCGAAATCAAGAACCTTGAATTCCAGTTTAATTCATGTGATTTTGCTGCCAAACAGATGCTCCAGGTTCAGGACATTGATTTTGGATACACCCCGGACCTGCCATTGATTGACCGGTTTGACCTGACAGTTGCCCCTGAAGACCGCATTGCCATTATCGGACAGAACGGAAAGGGTAAAACCACGTTGCTCAAGCTGCTTGCCGGGGTTCTCCATCCGGATGGGGGCACACTCAAATACAATCCCGGCGTAACCCATGGCTATTTTGAGCAGACCAACATCCAGAGTTTGAATGACGGGTTTACTGTGGAAGAGGAAATCATGGGGGCGCACCCGGACACCGACCGCCAGGCAGCCCGAAATATCTGCGGGGCCATGATGTTTGATCAGGACAATGCCTTGAAAAAGATTTCCGTATTGTCCGGGGGGGAAAAGGCGCGGGTCATGCTTGGAAAACTCCTGGTACGGCCCCTCAATCTGCTCCTTCTGGATGAGCCGACCAACCATCTGGATATGGAAACCTGCGACGCATTTGCCTGTGCATTGAACAGTTTTGAAGGCGCGGTGGTCATTGTCACCCATAATGAGATGTTTCTCCATGCCCTGGCCAACCGGCTGGTGATATTTAAAAATGACCGCATCACTCTCTTTGAAGGAACCTATCAGGAATTTCTCGAAAAAGGGGGATGGGAAGATGACGTGCCCAAGTCCCAGGAGCATAAAAAGAACGACGGGTTGACAAAAAAAGAGCTTCGCCAGGAACGGTCTAAAATTGTTGCCCAAAAAAACAAGGAGGTCGGACCGCTGCAAAAGCAAATTGATGCCCTGGAAGAGAAAATCGACCAGAATGAAAAGGAGATTAAACATCTCCAGAACAAGATTATCCAATCCACACAGAACAGTGAACAGGATATGAACGGGGAAACGATTAAAGAATGGTCCATTCAGATAAAGACTCTTGAATCACAAATAGACGAGTGGTTCATGGAGCTGGAGGATGTTTCAGTAACATACGATACGTTGAGCCAGGGGTATGATTCAAAATTAAAAGAGCTGGAAAGGTGCTGAAAAAAGATGGATAAGCGAAAGTTTCAGATGATTTACGGGTCGATAATCATTTTTATCGGCATTTTGGTTGTTTACAGGGTGCCGGAGGTAATGGTAAAAGTTGAAGGAATAGAATCTTTTTCCGGATCATTGTTGTTGGTCAGAGCCTGTTTTTATATCCTTGGAGGCCTGCTCATTCTTGCCGGCGTCCAGAAACTGTATAAAAACCGTAAATAAACCTTCAAAAAAGGTGACCTGAGCCTATGAGCGCGCCAAAGCAAGCCGAAAAAAAAGAGAAAACGTCCAGCCTGAAAGCCACTATTAAGGATCAAACCGGAGCGGGTAAGGTCAAAATTGGTGAAATTCTATCCAAGGAGGGGCAGATTACAAGCCTCCAGCTGCAGGATGCACTGGAAGTTCATAAAAATTCAGACCAGCTGCTCTCGTCCATCCTGCTGAATAAAGGATTCATTGATCCCAATACCATCGTCAATGTACTGGGCCGCCGGTATAATTATGACATGACGCCCTACAGCGAGATCAAGCCCAGCGAAGCACTGATCGAACTGCTTCCCTTTGCAGAGGTGCGCAAACATATGGCCGTTCCACTGAAGCTTATCGGCGATGAGCTTCTCGTCACCATGACCGAACCCACCAATACCGATTCTGTACAGGATCTCCAGAACCTGACCGGGATGAATATTCAGGTTAGTGTGTCCACGGAGAATGATATCATCCAGGCCTACCGGGACTTCTACAAAATCAGTGATGAGCAATACAAGGAGTTTTTGCACTTTGACGAAGAGGTGGAAGAAGAGGAACCGGTCACCGAGGTAGAGGACTTTGGATCCCTCGTGTCTGAGGCAGCCGAAGAGGTCGAGGTGGGGGTCTCTGACGACCTTGAGGATGCAGATGCATTCATGGCATCGGATGCACCGATCATTAAACTCGTAAACGGAATTCTGACCCAGGCGATCCAGGACGGCATATCAGATATACACATCGAACCGTTTGAAAAATCATTCCAGGTGCGTTACCGGCTGGACGGTAGTCTTTATAAGTCGATGAACCTGCCCTTGTCTATCCGGAATGCGGTTATTTCAAGGATCAAAATCCTGGCCTCCCTGGATATTGCCGAGCGGCGTGTTCCCCAGGACGGCCGTATCAAGCTCAGGTTCGGCAGGAGAAAAGCAGTTGATTTCCGTGTTTCCACATTGCCGACCCTGTTTGGTGAAAGCCTGGTTCTTCGTATACTGGATCAGAGTGCACTGAACATCGATCTGACCAAACTCGGATTTGAGGAATCCACCTTTGCCAGCTTGAAGCGATGCATCAACCGGCCTTATGGTATGCTTCTTGTTACCGGCCCGACAGGTTCCGGTAAAACCACCACCCTCTATTCCGTTCTTAATCGATTAAATAAAGAGGATACCAAGATACTGACTGCCGAAGACCCGGTAGAGTTCAACTTCAAGGGGATTAACCAGGTCGCTGTAAGAGAGGAGGTCGGGATGACCTTTGCCGCGGCCTTGAGAGCGTTTTTAAGGCAGGACCCGGACATCATCATGGTGGGTGAAATCCGTGACCAGGAAACCGCCGAGATTGCCATCAAGGCATCCATGACCGGTCATCTCGTGTTTTCCACGCTCCATACCAATGACTGTGCTGCCACGGTCAGTCGTT
Organism: Desulfobacteraceae bacterium; assembly: GCA_004796375.1. Taxonomy (GTDB): domain Bacteria; phylum Desulfobacterota; class Desulfobacteria; order Desulfobacterales; family Desulfobacteraceae; genus MADRE2. Next base: position 24,206 of record QZLA01000298.1, on the reverse strand, counting down.
TGATCGATATTGGTATTCCTTCGTATATGGTGGCTTCCTCTGTTACCATGGTCCTTTCGCAGCGGCTGGTCAGAAGGCTCTGTCCGGAATGCAAGCAGGAAGACATGGGACACGATCCCAAAGAGCTGGAACTTTTCGGGTTTGAGAAAAAAGAGATCCCTGAGTTGAAAATCATGGGACCCAGAGGTTGTGGTAACTGCAATGGTACCGGGTATAAAGGGCGCCTTGGTCTTTATGAGCTGATGGAGGTCAATGATGAGGTCAATAAGGCCATCAGTGCTGAGATACCCGAGGACCAACTCCGGAAGGTCGCTATCCAGGAGGGGATGGTGACGCTTAGGGATGCCGGGCTTGAAAAGGTAAGGGCAGGTGAAACCTCCCTTGAAGAGGTGCTGAAGAAAACCACCATTACCAAGGAAGCCTTGCCCGGATACCTGATCAATCCTGAGGTCGAGCAATATGAAGACAAGGATATCATTATCAGGGAAGGCAATAAGGATATCGATTTTTTCAAACTGGTCCAGGGAGCCCTGTATGTCGTTAAAGGCGGCAAAGTGATTGCCGAGATTGTGGAACCCGGTGACTATTTTGGGGAGATGTCGGCCATCACCGGTGAGCCAAGATCCGCGTCCATCATATCCAAAGGCCGTTCCACCATCAAGCGTTTTCCCGGTGACAAACTAGAGGAAATCATCGAGAAATATCCTGATGTGGCCAAACATCTGTTCTCTGTTCTGGCCGGACGCCTCGACAAAACCGACAAGATGTTTGTGAATATGCTCAAGCAAAGAAAAAAGGTCGCAAAAGCGAGTAATCAGTAAATTTCGCTTTACAAATGGATTCAGGATTGCTACGTGACATATGGTTTTGAATGATTACTTGCTGAACGAAAAAGAGACTGCGCGCCATGAAAAAATTTACTGTCACGTGGGATGAAATTCACGTTATAAGATATCAGTCCAATATACGAGCTGCTGGCGGCAAAATGGCCGAAAAAATTGTTAAAACCAATTTCAAGAAAATCCGTGAAATGAACGCAAAGAAAACAGTAAAAAAGACCATCCATGTCAAGAACCTGAAGATACACGATGATACAGGTGCATAACACATTTCTGCCCTGAATTAACAATTTTTGTTCATTATCCGTAATTTCACCTCAAGCGTCACCTCTCTTTTCGCTGCTGTACCGGGTTACCCTTAAGTCAAGAAGCACTTGCTTCTGTTTTTTTGTCCCGTCGGTACAATCTTTGCTTTAACAAGTACCACCATGTGGGTAAAGTACAGAATTCCGTGACCCTGACGAGGAGCGTATGAAAAACAGCAAAGGATTCACACTGATTGAACTGATGATTGTTATCGCCATTATCGGCATTCTTGCCGCAGTGGCTATCCCCAACTTTATTGCCTATCGAAACAAGACCTTTTGTTCAAGTGTAGAGTCTGATGCCCAGAATGTTGCTTCAAGAATTGCGGATTATTTTGCCATCCCCACACACCAGGTATTGCCTTCTGAGGAGGACTTAGGTGTTCATGTCTGGACAAATACCGTGACCATTAACGGTAATGCAGCAGGCACCATTACAATTACCGTGACCGATTCTACAGAGCGGTGTCCCGAGGATTACAGAGGTGCCAACAACGATTGGACCGGATTTGTCTACACCAAGGTGATTAAATAGGATGAGCGACCCGATCATCAAGGGGTTCGACAAGGGAATCTTACCTGGGCCATAACCAGGCAGATCGCGGGTGGGCAATGGTTTGACAACGCGTTTGTCTCAGATTATAACCGCCGGTTTACTCAACACCGAGTAAAAGAATAATACCGGGAAACGTCAAAGGTGTCCCGGTTAAGGTGCTCATCCAAGGCTCAAAATCAACATGATCCGTGACCAGATTTCCCTGGCCCCCGGGATTGGTCGTACTGTGATAGGGGCCTGAGGCATGGCCCCAGAAGTTTGAATGGGCATCTATGGTCACTGGCGTCGTGTTGCGGGTCTCGTTGGATATTCCGCATCCATCGGCACCGGTAGCTGCGCCATTATCTTGAATCACGGATTGATGAACCTGGATGGTACCTGTGGACGCGGCGTCCAGGACAATCCCGCAATCCTCACATTCAGTAATGGCCGATTCAAGGATTTGAACCGGCACTGTTGCAGTCTGGTTATCCACCCAGATGCCGCTGCCTTTTGAGTGGTTCACCGAAACAAAGGACAGTCCGGGAAAGGTATTTGTTAGATGAATCCCGGCAGCTTCAAGCGTACCGTCTCCGCCTGCATACAGGACATCGCAGTGTTCAAGCACGGTTCCTGTATCCAGGCTTGGGTTGTAATCCTTTGATCGGTTTCCCAGAACAATACCTGTCCAGCTACGGGTCGCAGGGTTGTCATCCAGTGTGGTAAATGTGATTTTTGATTCAGCTGTACCTTGAGCAGCCAGCGTGGAAAGGTAACCATATCCTTCACGACCGGCAAAGAGGCCCGTATTGTTGGCAAATTTCAGTGTTGCTCCGGGATCAATCGACAGTTTGGATTCATTGTTGGAAATTTCAACAAACAGATCGGCAAGAATATGGTAGGTAAACCCGGGCAAACTTGAAGATAAACCGATCACCCGGCCGCCGGTAACCTCTATGATGCTGGCAGCGGTGTAACCGGTGAAGGTATTTCCGGAAAACCCCTGTAGTGCTTGAGCAGGAATTTTGATCGGAAAGCTCCCGTTGTAATGTAGCGTGTTGTCGGAAAAATCCTGTAGAAAGCCGTTGTGTATTTTAAGACTGTTCTTAAGACTATTCTGATAACAGATGCCGAACTCATACGTATTGGGCGGGTTGCTGTCAGCCGGGTGGTAGTAGAACAGGTCGAAATTTTCGTTTTCAGAAAATGTGTTTCCCGCTATATTGGGGGCACCTGTAAAAATCTTGATACCATAGGAACCGCACCGGGTGATCGTATTGAACCGTATACTGGGGTTTGATTCGCTGACATAAACTGCCCCGATGGATGTTCCGCCGTATCTGAGCACACAGTATTCAAGTTTTGAACTGTCACTGTCACTGCTGTTGAATTCTATTCTCTGCCAGTCTCCTTTTTCAGGCACAGGGCTTCCTGTTCCGGTATTACCCAGGTAGAGATCATCCCTGCCGGATGTAAAAACAATCGGCTCTGCCGGTGTGCCGACCGCCTTAAGTTCGCCGGTTGCCTTGATCAGGGCATTGGGCTCAAATTTAACAACGGTGCCCGGTTCAATGGTCAATTCGCCGTCATCCGTAATGGTCAGTGTCCCTTTGATGACATGAGGGCTGTCTGTTTTTAAAAATGTAACCCCTGTTGTGTCGATGGTTTCATCATCGTGCAACGTCTGGGTCAGGTGGGTTGTAAAGGAAAACCGACCTGAAGCGGTTTCTTCACCAAGCCCGTCCTTGGCTTTAATCTCCCAGTAGTAGGTCTTGTTGGCGGACAATGTTCGTTCATAATGGGTGTTTTCAGTATTGTCAATCGGTGTGGGATCATTTGCCTGGGTACCGAAATAGACATCATAACTGATCGTGTCGTTGGGGTCGGGATCACCGTCGCAGGCCCACCTGAGCCAGATCGTCCCGGGAAGGATATCTGCATTGGCCGTTGGAAAAACCAGGGTGACCGGTTTTGGGGGGGCATTGCGTGTCGTAAACTGCCGGATTTCTGTGCCTTCTGTGGTATGACCCTGGTTGTCCCTGGCAACGATCCGCCAATAGTAGGTGGTATGACCTTTAAGTCGAAGCGGCAGTTGATACCAGGTTTCATCCGACCCGGGGGAGGGCGGGGTGTGAGATGTTGACGCAAACCAGGAGGGATCCGGGTCTTCTCCAAGATAGACATCATAGGTCAGGACATCTCCAATATCGGGGTCTGAGCAGCTCCATTTGAGAAAAAAACCGGCAGGATCATCAAGGTCAACACCTGTTGCACCGGCAGCAGGAGAAAGTAAAACCGGTTCAACCGGCGGATCGTTTGCCAGCAGGGGGTGCGAAAATGTAACTAAAATCAGGAAAATTGAAAACAGTATGACTATCGGTGTATAATGGATTAAACAGCGTCCCATGGCCTCACATCCGGAATATTTAAATTAAAAGCAATATCGTCAAGTCTATATCACCTGTTGGCAAATGAATGTCAATAGGTTTTCATTTATCAAAAACCATGTCGCAGATTGCTTCTTTTTTATTCTACAACCCAATGGTATGACTCTTTAGAGCAGGAGGGGCAGAAACATTACTTCTTGACAAATTATCACGTTGGCCATACAAAACCAGTATATTTTGATTTAACAACACCATACTGATAAGCCATCACTTTTTCAATTGAGGAAAGGAAATAGTATTGGAAAGCCTTGACGACCTGCTGGAACTGGATAAATCCAAGGGAATTTATATCGATATCGGGACCAAACTTTACCTTGAAATCGAAGGCGTCAACTTCAGTGTTACAAGCGTATTTGTCGGCCTGCTCAAAGATGAATTCATGATCATTACCCTGCCTAAACGATACAAAAGTGTCAAAACCAAACTCTATAAAGGCAATAAGATAGTGATCAAATACTTGTTTGAAGGCTCTGTTTACGCGTTTCAATCCAATGTTATTGAAATCATAACTGATCCGATCAAGGCCGTGGCCATCGAGTACCCCAAGATCGTTCAGGAAAGAGAACTCAGGCTTGTCAAACGTAACAGCGTTACCATTCCCGGCCGTATTGAATACAGAGAGGTCGGGTTTTCCATTGTGGTATTTGATATCAGTAAAAATGGATGCCGGTTTAAGTATAACGATGATAAACCCGCCATTTCCCCATTGAAGGAAGGGGACTTTTTGAAAATATTCTGCCAGTTTCCAGGGGTGTCTACAGAGGTCGCTGCAATTGCCAGTGTACGTAATGTTAAACGCGAAAAAGAAAAGCTTTCAATCGGCACGCAATTCCATGAACTCACGGACAGCTTCCTGACCCCGTTGATGCATTTCCTTTACGCCATTGAGGATTTCAGTTAAACACCGGTTGGCTTTACTCGTACCTGAGTGCTATGATGGGATCCATTCTGGAGGCCCGGACAGCAGGGTACAGCCCGAAGAAGATGCCCACACCAACGGCCATAATCACAGAGAGCAATACAGCCCAGGGCGTGATCAAGGTTTGCCACTGACCGATACGGGATACCACCACAGCGCAGGCAGAACCCAATACCACCCCGATGAGCCCGCCGCTGAAGGTCAGGATAATTGATTCGATAAGAAACTGTTGAACAATATCTGTCCGGCTGGCGCCTACCGCCCGCCGGATGCCGATCTCACGCGTCCTCTCATAAACGGTGGCCAGCATGATGTTCATAATGCCGATGCCGCCGACCAGAAGGGATATTCCTGCAATGGCGCCAAGAACCATATTAAACAATTTCTGGGTCTGTCTGGCCTGGATAAACAGGGCCCTGGGGATCACGATCTGGTAATCGGGAACATGGTTGTGGGCAATCTCCATGATCCGGTGGATGACCTTTCCGGCGGCCATGACTTGATCCGAATCCTGGACCTGTACAATCAATTCCGTGATACCTCCGTGATAGGATAATTGGGTTTCCTGGTCCCGGGCAATAATTGACCCGTCAGCCCCTAAGGGGATCATGAGCATTTCGTTATAGTTTCTTACTGAAATGGCTGTCTTTTTTTTCCCGGGTGAAAGGGGATCAACCTCTTGAAGATGACCGATGATTTTAAACAGATGGTCTTCGATCCTGATCAGGTTCCCGATGTTTCCGTTTTTGCCCAGCCTTGTGGCCAGGGTGTTCCCAATGACACAAACCATGTCATGATTCATTTGATCAAATGGAGTGAAAAACCGTCCCCTGGCCACAAGGATTTTCATCAACCCGGCATAGGAGGGTGAGACCGCGACCACTTGAGGACTTTCATTTCCGGATATTCCACGGACCGCAGCACTGATCTCATTAAGGCCGGCAATCAGCTTTGCCTGGCTGCAGCCTGCCAGAATGCGGCTGCCATCTGCCATGGTCAGGCCGGATGATAATTTTTCCACGGCAGCAGCCTTTTGAGAAGGGGTCAGTTGAGCAGCCTTGATAAATATATTTTTCGTTCCCAGCCGTTCAATCTGTTCCAACAGCTCTTTCTTGGCACCTTCACTGATGGAGATCATGGTGAGCACAGCCATTACCCCGAATATAATACCCAGCATACTTAAAAATGATCGGAGCCGGTGCTGAAAAATACTGTTGAACGAGAGTTGGATCCAGCTCAGTGTTTTATTCATAACCGCTCTGCAATCCTTCCATCCAGAAGGTGGATACGTTGCTGGGTATAGTCAGCCACCTGTTGATCATGGGTGATAATGATCACGGTAGCGCCCTGGTCATGAAGCGCCTTTATATATGATAGGATCTCACTTCCGGTTTTTGAGTCAAGATTGCCGGTGGGTTCATCCGCAAGAATAATGCTGGGTTGAATGGCAATCGCCCGTGCAATGGCCACCCGCTGCATTTCTCCCCCGGAGAGTTCCGAGGGCTTGTGATCCATACGATGGGCAAGGCCCACGGATTCTATGGCTTCCAATGCCCGCTTTTCTGCGGACAATCTACTCACAGAGGCATAGAGAAACGGCAATTTTACATTGTTCAGGACAGACAATCCAGGGATCAGGTTAAAATTCTGAAACACAAACCCGATGGTTCTGGACCTGAATCTGGAAAGTTGTGTATCACTGGCTGACTGCATGTTTTTACCGTTAAAAAGGAACTCCCCTGAATCCGGCCGGTCAAGGGTACCAATGATGTTCAATAAAGTCGATTTTCCGGATCCCGAAGGTCCCATGATGGACAGGAAAGTACCGGATTCAACTACCAGATTGATACCGGTCAGTACATCAACCCTGCGGTCATGGATTGGATAGGATTTGCAAACACCTCTGAGTTGGATCAACGGGGTCGGCAATGCATCAATTCTCCTGGCCGGGCAGGGAACCGGCGGCCTGATCGACCCATTTGTCATCCGGTTTTATCAAGCTGACCTGTTCTCCCGGGGTCAGGCCGGAAAGGATTTCAACGAAATCAGCGTTTCGTTTTCCGGTTACAATATTAGTAGGTACAAATGACCGGTCAAGGTGTTTGTAGCAAAAGGGGGCATGGTTGTTCCAGAACACGGCATTGACAGGTAAGGACGGCACCTGGTCTGCATGATCTGCAAGGATGGTCACCCGGGCGGTCATACCGGGTCTGAGGCGCGAATCTTTGCTGTTAACGGCAATGGTCAGGCCAAAGTATTTTCCACCTGTGCCCGAACGATTACTCTCAGATGCCAGGGCCCCGATAAATGCCACCTGTCCTTTTAGAACAGCTTCAGGGTATGCATCCACCAACACGTCAGCGCCCTGATCCATGGAGATTTTGTGCAGATCCACCTCCCGTATCCTGGTTTTCACAATCATGGCAGAGATATCCGGCAGATAAAGAATCGGCTGGTTGCGGATCACCAGATCACCGACCCTGGGTTTTCGCTTTTCACCGTCCCTGAACGTTTCAAATAAAATGGCGATGCCGTCAAAAGGGGCAAGGATATCGGTTTTGGAAAGTTCAGTCATGGCCTGGTTCAAGGCAGCTTCTTTACTGAAAAGTCTGGCTTTGGCCTCCTCAAGCTCTGCAGCGGCTTTGGCGATCTTGATCACCCCATCATTGCCTGCCTGGAGTATGTCCCGTTTGGCTTTTTCCACTTTGGCCTTGGCAGACTCCTCAAGGGAGGGATAAACATGGTCCTTGTAGCTTGACAGGGTGTTCTGGGCAGCCTCATATTTTTCCTTGTATTCGGCAATGCGGCTCTTGGCCTGGAGCAGCTCCGATGGATTGGCAAACCCGTTTTTATTCAGTGTTTCAAGATCTTTTTTATATGATATATATTTGTCATATTCCTGTTTGATTTTTGCGGTTTCAACAATGTACTGATTGATCTGTAGCGGTCCCTCTCCATCGGTCAGCCGCTTGTATTCAAGTTTGGCAACCTTGAGGTTGTATTCGTTGGTACTGATGTTTTTTTCAACCTGATTTTTTTCCCATTCAAGAAGCTGTGCCTTGGCCTTGACACCGGACTCAAGTGCAGCAGTTTCTGCTCTGTATTTACTGATCTTTTCCTCAAACGGGGCAGGATCAATTCGAATGAGAAGCTCTCCTTTTTTGACATGCTTGCCGTCATCCACGATATACAGAATCTTGCATTCATCTCCTCGTATATCTGAAGACAGCATATGGGATCGGGTGGCTTCAAGCACACCAATGGTGGATACCGTTACATCAAATGACCGTTTTTTAACAACAGACAGTTCCATGCGCTCCTGGATGTCTGCATTTGTTTGCTTGCATCCGGATAGCACAATGGGCAGAAACAGAGCCAAAGCGGCAAGCAGGGACATGGTTCGAAGTTTTAGAGAGAAAATCGGTTTTTCATGCTGTTTCATTGATCTCGATCTTTATTTATCAGGGTTCCCATGGCCGCTTCCAGTCGGTACATACCCACGATATAGTCTGTTTGAGCCGTGTAGAAATTGACCTGGGCGTCCTGGATCTGTTTTTCAGATTCAATCACATCGAAATTATCCGCCATTTCGTATTTATATTTGATCTGTGACAATTTCAGCTTTCCCTTGGCTTTGTCTATCTGATCCTTTCTGATCTGCATCCGCTCCTGATTCTGCAAAAGGGCCCGATAATACTGCTTGACTTCGTTGACCACCAGATCCTTTTGCGTATCCAGGTTAATCCTGGCATTCCTCACATTGATCAGGCTTTTCTGATAGGCAATTTTTTCAGAAGCCCTTGCCCAGTCCGTAGTACTGACAAAATTAATCGTGAAGATGTCATCATCCAGGTCTGTAATCCCGCCAAAGGATTCAGAATTGGCGTATCTTTCATATTCAACTGTGAGATCAAGCTGCGGTTGCAGATTGTCTTTGGCAATCTCTGACGCCCGAATGGCTTCACGGATGGCGTCGTCCCCCTGTTCAATTTCTACCCGATGGCTTAATGCGGAGTCGATGGCATCCTCAAGGTTGATTTCAATCGGCGGCACGATCCGTTCACCTTTTACATCCAGAACAGTATCCGGTGGCAGAGAGAGCAGGTTCTTGAAATCCTCCCTGGCATCGGAAAGCAAAGTGAGTGTTAACGCCAGGTCATCTTCCACATCTTTGAGCAGGATCTCTGCCCTGAACACATCCATAGGTGTGGCCAGTCCGGCACTCTTCTTTACTTTTGATCCGGCGGCGTATGCTTTCATGCTGGTGACCTGAGCCCCATAAAGGCCAACCAGGTCTTTGAGTTCAAGAAGCTTATAGAAGTAATAAACCGCAGCTAATACCGCGTTTACCCGGGTGATGTAATCATTTCGAAGGCTGGTTCTAAGGTTGAATTCGGATGATTTTACATCAGAAAGGTTGGTATCGGTGCCAAATCCCTTCAACAAGGGCATGGTCAGACCGAGGGAAACACTGCCTGAATATTCCCCTGAGGTTTTTCCGATCCCCGGCGTCAACGACAGGGTGGTTCCGTAGTGCAGTTTTCGTTTGAGTGTGATCCCTGCATCCACACTGGAATCACCGTCGGTAATGCCGGCGCTGGTACTTGGGGCCCACTTCACATCAAAGTCCGACCAGGCATCCTTGAGTGACAGGCGGCTGGTTTCAACGGTGTTGGAGGAGGAGATGAGACCCCGGTTCTGTTGTTGAGCCAGTGTGATGGCCTGTTCCAGAGAAAGTGTCAGCACCTGCTCTCCAGAAAGTTTGCCAGGGGTGCAGAACCCGATATTGACAAACAGGAATAACCCGTAGAAAAGGATGAAAATGACCCTGAATTTCATAAAGAGCGATCAACTCGAATAGTGTTTAAAATCAATACTGATCATCAGCCCCATGGCAAACTCATATTTGATCCAACCATTGAAGTCAAGGGGTAACTCCTTGACCGTAAAGATCAGGATACTGCCTGCTGCTGGGATTCAGCAGCAGGCAGCGAGAAACATTATTGAAAATGCTTCATTGTAAAGGTTACTGTTTTGTAAACGTAAAGGTATCCGGTGCCTGTGACGGATAGGAGACCCCGAAATTATTGGTGTAGGGGATCAGCGGCAGTACACCGTTTACAGTAAATGAACTGGCTGTTCCTGAGATAACGCCGGAGCTGATCGTGGCACTGTATCCCGCTGTTGTCTCCTGCATGGTCAAGGCCTGGGTGGTTTCATCAAAACTCCAGGTACCGCTGACACTTTGAGGACCGGTGGGCGAAGATGCCAGGCCGGACCAGGTTCCGCCGCCGGAGAAAACATAGGGTCCGATACTGGCCGAGTGCCAGTCAGATGTGGCCCCCTGGATACTCCAGGTGGCAGTGAGGTCGGCTGTGGTCAGCCCACCCCCAGGTCCCGGGGGAGGCGCTACAGATCCGCCGCCGTCAGATCCGCCGCCAGACGCAGCAATGGCTGCGGCACCACCGGCGACAACAGCTAAGCCGACAATCGCTTTGGTTGAAACGCCTTCGGGTTCATAAATCCCTTTTTCAGACAGCCCGTATTTCAGATTATCAGGCACTTCCGTGACTGAGGCCTGGTCTGAGAAGCCTTTCATGGGGACATCGTTGACAGGCAGCTCGCTGCCAACCTGGATCGATCCTTTAGGAGAAGGGACCTGGTAATTGGGGAGCTTATTGGCATAGGCGGATTTGGCTTGATCATAGATGGTGACGAATTTTTCAGCAGCCTCCTGAATACGGTCCAGGCGGACCTCATGGATTTCACTGACATCCTTCCACTTAATACCTTCTTTGGTTTCTTCCTCTTCCAGGATGAACACCTTGGTCCGGTTCACCTTTTTGGCAGCATTGACAGAAACAAACAGGTAATGCACCTCCTCAGAACCGACAAATGGGGCCGGCAGGATCGCTTTGTAGGTTCCGTCTCCTGAAGTGGTCATCGACACAAAGCCAAAATTCTTATCTTTTTTGGCTCTAAAATAGCAGCGGGTCGTCAGCAGTCCGGCAGGGTTCTTAACCGATGCTTCCAGATTGATCCTGAAACCCGGTATATAGGTGTCGCCCGGTTTGTTGTGATCAATTCCGGCTTTAACTGCCGCGGCATTGAGCATACCGCCGGGGAAGACCAGTAATAGTGACAGTAACACAATCAGAGTTTTTAGAACGCCTCTCCATTTTTTCATGTTTTCCTCCTATCGATTCGTTAGTTGATGGTACCTTGTCAATGAATAAAATATTGTCTTGGAATATTTCGGCACATCACGGTGACCCCGCGGAGTATGCAGTCACGGATGCACAACTCCAGGGGCGTGTTTCGAAATATTTCAAGCCCGACAGGCAGAGGGATCCCCTTCAGGGTTGTGCCTATAGACTGCCCGCTGGATACGGCAGTACCCTCTACAGACTCAACCGCAATGATCTCTCCTGTCGCATTGTCAACTGCTTTAAGCTCAACAACTGCTCTTGCCTTGTGGTATTTCCCGCCGATGTTCAAGGGTATCCAGGGGATTTTAACCCGCAACCCGGCGCCACCGCCTTCCAGGCCGACCAGGGTGCCGTAAATCATAACCTGAGCCGGTACAAACCCCTTATCGTTAAGAATGGCGTCCGGATCAGCCATAAATGAATCTGAGAGCAGGTGTTCTGCACTGATTCCCTGGGTATCCAAACGCTCCATTACATTAAAATAGTTGGATTCAAACAGGGCTGTCATGAGCATCTCGCGCAAACCATCACCGATGGCAGACGGGGCACCCGGGATCTGTACGGCAAAGTCGCCGACAGCTGCATCGCACTTGGGTCCCTGGTAAGCGCTGCCAATGGGAATTGATTCTGACTGTGCATGGCCGGCACCTCTTGACAGTACAAGAAGCAGGCCGATTAACGGGAAAAACATGCATGCAAGGTATAGTTTCATGGATGATTACCTGCCAGCGAACCTGTCATTTATGTTTGCTCCGTTTTTTTTCATACAACCGATCCATATACTGCCGGTCAATCATGCGAAAGTGCCTGACCTCTTCATTTTTTCTGAGCAGTTCAAGGAATGCGTTAAAATGTTCGTCAAACAGTTGATTCCCGGCCATGGGTTCCTTATCAGGGGGTGTTAAAAATTGATGCCCGGACTCTCCGGCTTTAGAAAACTCAATAAAATCAATAAAGGCAGAAGATGCTCTTCCGGGGGAGGACACCCGCGCCTCTATGTCGATATCCACGGATCGACCCACATAAGAAGACAGATCGATGGCAAACACCTGCCAACCATCATCCCCTTTGATTTCAATACTGCCGGTGAGGCTTTCATCATTAACACGGACATCAAGCACCCAATGACCTCTTGGTTTTTTAAGGGCTGACGCACGGATGATCATGAATTGCGCTTTATGGGAGATTTTGACATTCCGTGCAGCCAGCCTGGCCGCACGGTGCCGCGATGGTGGATGGAAACAGACCAGCCCCTGGGTGTGGCCTGGCAGTCTTATGAAAAGATTGGCCGGCAGCCGTCTGAAAAACCCGGCTTTGAGCCCGTCCCCGGACTTGACCAAGGTATCTTCGATACGCCAGTTCTCAGTCCACGGTTCTGGGACGCCGGCAAGTGAAAATGAAGTCATCCGCTGGGAACCGGCTGCCATGGACTGATGGGCAGTAAACAGAATCCAAAGTCCGGCGCCAAGTAAAGCAATACCCGGTCTGAAAGTGTAAGATATCTGTGCCATAGATAATGCGTTCACTGCATTCTATTATTTGGGTTTATAGGTAATATTCATATTGGCCTTTGAGTTTTTCTTTAACGTATACTTTTGTTCCGCTTTTCCCTGAGTTACGGCTGAGAACCTGACCGTGGCGGTATTCGGTGAAATTCTTCCTTCATTCAGCGCGGTGAATCCAAATACAAGCGCCCCAGCAGTCAGGGTGATGGTCCTGCTCTGTGGTGCTTTGGTCAGGGTTATTCCGGGAAATACCGCTTTGCCGTTGATATTAATATCGATCATATCCCCGTCTTCCTGGCCGTGATCCCAGAAGGTGACCGTGATTTTCTTTTCACTGACCGTAATATCATTGAGCCCTTTCTCTTTCACAACGGTAATTGATGCCGTGGCAGACAGGGACTGATAATTCGCCGTCACGGTATGGGTGCCGATCTGGCTGCTTGAAAAGTTGGAAGAGGGGCTCCATGAAGCCTTACCGGTCACATCCTCGGTCGTCCCATCGCTGCCTTTGGTCAGAATGGCTTTAAGCGCGGCGGATTCAGAGGCGGTAATCACCTTGTTGGGCGGGCTGATCGCCAGCCGGTCCGGCTTGGCCGGTGTTTTGGGAACACAGTTGCCATTCTGGCAGACATGATCCTTGGGACAATCTGAATCACTCTTGCAGGAAGGTGTCTTTTTCGAACACTTGCCGTTCTGGCACACATGATCCTTGGGACAGTCCGCGTCACTGGTACACTTTTTATCCACGCATTTTCCATTGACGCAAACGTGGTCGCCTTTACAATCACTATCAGAGGTGCATCCGGGTTTCCGGATGCATTCGCCGTTGTCACATATATGTCCGGAAGGACAGTCAGAGTTCTTATCGCAGTCTTTGGATACCCGGTCATGGGTATCGCCAAGATCCTGACCCAGGTCATCTCCGGTATATCCGCCGCCGCCGACATTCTGGTCGTCCGTCGACTGGTCGGCACGCTGCTGGCTCCTTTGATCATCGCGGTTGCCCTGGGTATCGGTGAAATCATCATAATCATCATCAAAGGGCGAGATGCAGTCCCCGGTTTTGGTATTGCAGACATACCCCTGGGCACAATCGCTGTCGGAGCGGCATCCCGTGGGTTCCTGGTATTTACATTTGCCGCCCTTGCAGACATGGTCTTTGGGACAGTCCCCATCGTCCAGGCACTCAGGTCCTTCTACGCAAACCCCGTTCTCACACACTTTTCCAGATGGGCAGTCATCATTTTGCTCGCACTCTGGTTTCTTTACACAATTACCGTCTTTTCTGGTATAACCGTCCTTGCAGACACACTTCCCATCCGCGTTGAGTTCTTCATTGGGCTCGCAGACGGGAACGCAGTTACCGTCTTTTTCGGTGAAGCCGGATTTGCAGACACATTTATCATCAGCATTCAGCTCTTCGTTGGGCCCGCAGATCGGGACGCACCTGCCATCCTTTTCAGTGAAACCGGATTTACAGACACACTTATCATCAGCATTCAGCTCTTCGTTAGGCCCGCAGATGGGGACGCACTTGCCGTCCTTTTCGGTGAATCCGGATTTACAGACACACTTTCCATCGGCATTCACTTCCTCATTAGGCCCGCATTCCGGCTGTGATTTTAATTTTTCTACACAGGCCTGGGCCTCCCTGGCATATTTTTCTGCTGCAGTTACATTTTTTTCTGCCTCTGCAATCAGGTTTTTGGCTTCAGCAACTAAATCCGTTGTATCCGGTAAATCCTTGAGGCATGCGCGGTATTCATCATGGCGTTTCTCAAGATTGGTTAAATAGGTTGAGAGATCGGCGTATCTGCGCTTGAACCCGGCTGCCATGTTTTTTTCAAAGCGGATATCCGGAACCTGTGCTTCGATCTGGGAAAGCTGCCCCTCAAACCGGCCGGCCAGCACCGAGGCCGCTACACCCTGGATCATGGTATCACCTGAACAGGCTGTCTTGAAGGTTCCCAGCAATTGTTTCACACTGGCGGCCGATCCACGGAATGCTTCCCACTTTTTGAAATTCTCCAGCACACTTTGCTCGAGTGACGTCACCTCATAGTTGATGCCTTCCAACTCACTTTTAGCACCGGCAATGTTCAGCGGTTCAGGCGGTAAAAAACTGCTCAGATCCTTTGGCAGCAGCGGGATGCTCTGGGAAAACAGGTAGGCCTCATCGGCGGCGTCTTTTGCTGAAACCGCCTCACCCTTGGCCTCTTCAAGGTCTTTTGTATTACAGGCTTTATCCCTGAATCCTTTGGCCTGAACAGCCCGGGCAGCGATTTTAGGATTGGCGGATTTTGCCATTGAAATGGTTTTATTCAATGGTACCAGCTTCTCATTGACAGACTTGCAATATTGCTGGACCTGTTTTTTATATGCTTCATCAAGGCGTTTGTCCATTCCTTCGATGAGTTTGTTCAGGCTGATCAGCCGCTGCTTCATACTGTCCAGTGCTGCTGAACCGGCTGCTTTGATATCGCCTGCATCCGCTGCCAGGTCTGCAAGTGCGGAAAGCACCTTGTTGTATACGCTCAGGCAGTCTTTTGACGGGGCGTCCAGGCAGGACATGGCCAGGATCTGGTTCCTGAGGGACTGGAACGTGCTCAGGATCGCATGCTCCTGTTTGAGCCGCTCGACATGTTTTTTCAGGTCTTCCTGGAGCTGCCTGAACTTGCGCTGTTTTTCAGCAATCGCGGCCACATCGTTCAACATACTTCTGGCCGCAGACCGGACCATGTTCCAGTTTTTAGGGTCACGCCATTTGTTCATGGGCGGGAAATTTTTATACCCCAGCTTGACCTTGACATATTCATAAAATGCGGTCCGCTTTTTTCTCAGGTTTGTCATCAAACCCGTGCTTTCGTCGATCTTCAGGAAATCATTCAAAAAGTAATCAACGTTATTGGGGCCGAGCAGCTGTGGGTAATAGGCGGTGCCATGCTGCTGGGCATACTGCTTATCGGTCATGTTGGCAAAGGTTTTGAGATTCAGGTCAAGGATTTCAGCATTCAGGGCAACGGCAAAATCATTGAGTGACTTGCATACGGTCCAGACGGCTCCGGGGATGCCGGAACCAAGCGTTGCCGGATCAAGCACCTTGTCCATGAGCCAGCCGGCAAATATTTTACCCACGTTTTCCCAGGTGCCGTTGGCCACCTCATCCAATCCCTGGATTATCGTGACGTAATCACCGACATGCTCGAGAATGGTATGCAGGTCCCCCCGGATGATAATGTCGGTGGCCAGATCGGAGTTGCTTCCAAGATATCCACTGTTTGCCCACATTTTGTAAAGCATTTCCGGGCTGGATTGTGCCCAGCCTTTGATCTTACCACATGTATACCCACCGAAGAGGTGTGACAGATCCGCAGAAGATCCATTTACAGATCCCGGGGCCGCAGGGATGATGATGCATACGACCATTAACAGGATGGATATAAGTTTGGTAAATCTGACGGGGAAACAACTGTCAGATCCAATGAAAATTCCTTTTAACCCTCGGTGTTGCATCGCTTTCTTGTCCAATTCCTCTATAATTGATTTTAAAAAGCAACTTCGCCAACCCGCAATGACTCAGATCAAAAAAATATTTTATTTAGAATGACGTTTCCATGGGAGCAGATGTCTTATGCCGCTCAGGTTAGTGCCTGAAATAGCTCCCGGGCAGGTATTTACAGGCATAGATCACTGAACGGTAGATGCAGTCCCTGATCGCCAGCTCCATGGGGGTGTTTTTATAAGCACCCAGGCTGATGGGCATTTCGGATGAACCACCGCCAATACGGGTACCGGCTACCGCTTTGTATGATGCTGCAGAACCGGCAATACGTCTGGCACCGACCAGCTTTCCGGACGCCACGTCAACCACTCGGATATCAATGGCCATGTGAGCATTCTTTCCGCCGACTTCGGCCGAGGCCGGCAGTCCGGATGCAGAGGCCTTGAGACCGGCACCGCTGGCCTCTGCCTCGAATTCACTGACCGTACCGTAAAACATCAGTTCAGCAACCTCCATCTGGGCGCCAAGTTTTACAGAGTCGCGTTTGGCCATTTTAGAGTAGCTCAGCTTTTGTTCCGCGGCCAGTCCCATGGTGTCCATCCGGTCAAGCACATAGAACCGGTTCGATTCAAACAGGGCGGTCTGGAGCATCTCCCTGAGGCCGTCGCCGATATACCGGCTGGAACCCCTGGCCTTTACGGTAAAATCTCCAACAGCGATGTTCGCCCTCGGGCCGTTGTAACTCATGTCCAAGCGGTCCTGTTCAGGATCCGGAGGTGCAAACGTCGTTACATACTGTTTCTCAACGCAGCCTTGAATCAACAAAAAAAACAGACAGATAATAAACCCCAGTGTCAGTTTGGATCTATACATGATATTTACCCCCAACCCACCTATAGTTTCATGATAAATGTTTGAAACCTCTAACTTTGGTTGCGAAATGGCTCTTCGCACGAAAATGGAACCTATAACTTTGAGATACCACCTGAAATCAGAAAAAACAAGAAAAAAGAGGTCAGGCAATTACCTTGGAACGGACCTCTGTTTTAAAAGCATTATAATTCAGGTTAGGCTTGACAAAAAGCGGGTGCCTATTCCTATAATTGCCGTATATTTTTAAACACGCCAAACAAGGTCTGATATATTTAACATTCTGATATTTAAAGGAAAGATATATGCTTGCTGACCCTTTTGAAAATATTGTCGAACAGGTTGGAAAGGTGGTCCTGGGTAAGAAAGAGCAGATACGGCTTGCCCTGGCCTGCCTATTTGCAAGAGGCCATCTATTGATAGAGGACATCCCTGGTATTGGCAAAACCACACTGGCCAAGGCGCTTTCTATTTCACTGGGGCTGGAATTCCAGAGGATCCAGTGCACCAGCGACATGCTACCCGGTGATATATTAGGGGTTTCCGTATTTGAACAGAAAAGCGGCTCCTTTACCTTTCACAAGGGACCGGTGTTTACACAGGTGCTGCTGGCTGACGAGATCAATCGTGCGACCCCCAAAACCCAGAGCGCTTTGCTGGAGGCCATGGAGGAGCATCAGGTCACTGTGGAGGGCCAGACCCGGCCACTTCATGATCCCTTTTTTGTCATTGCTACGCAAAATCCACTCGAGCATTCAGGGACTTATCCGCTTCCCGAATCTCAACTGGACCGGTTTCTGATGAGAATTGAACTGGGATACCCGGGCAGAGAAGCAGAACGAAGACTGCTGAAAGGCGAATCCACGAAAAAAACGCTTTCTGAAATGAATACCAACCTTACCCGAGATGATGTGAAGTCCATGCAGGAAAATATCGGCACTGTATTTGTTTCTGATTCGCTGCTTGAATACCTCCAGGATCTTTTGGAATTTACCCGTACCGCACCCCATTTTCATGTGGGGCTTTCTCCACGCGCCGGGCTGGGTGTGCTCCAGACGGCGAAGTCCTGGGCCTTTCTCCATGGTCGTGATCATGTTTTGCCCGAAGACATACAGGCGGTGTTCTATTGGGTGGTCAGCCACCGGGTGAGTTCTTCCGAAGATTTGCGGGGATTTCCAAAAGAGATGTTTGACACACTGTTCCAGGAGGTAGCGGTTCCCTGATTGATAAAATGAAACGCAACCTCCCATCACGGCCGCTTCCGGTAGAACTTATGCGGCGACAGATCTACATCCTGCCGACTGCACTGGGACTGGTGTTTTTGACCATACTTGCCGGTATGCTCGTCGGGGCCGTGAACTACAATAACAACCTGGGGTTCTTGCTCACCTTCCTGCTGGGAAGCATGGCGTTTATTTCCATTTTTCACACCTACAAAAACCTTGCAGGGTTAACGATTGTTTCAGGGAGGGCCCAATCTGTTTTTGCCGGCGAAATCGCTGTTTTTGAGCTTTTCATCAAATCTGCGGGCAATGACAGATTTTCAATCCGTTTCCAGTTGGAAACGGGAGAAGATGTTACCACTGATATCGAATCGGGCCGCATAAACAGCTTACTGTTGAGTGTCCCGACAATCCGAAGGGGGGTTCTCATACCCGAGTCTTTATTGGTCACATCCCGTTACCCCTTGGGTCTTTTTTATGGCTGGTCCAGATTTAAACCGGACATTGAATGCCTGGTCTATCCGTCACCCATTGCGGCGTCATTTGAAAAGGGAGCCGGAGCATCAAACCAGGTCAATCGGTCCGGCCAGCAGGAACAATCCTCAGGGGTTGAAGACTTCAACGATCTAAGAGCCTATCGCCCGGGAGACTCAATGGGAAGAATTTTCTGGAAAGCGTTTTCCAGGGGCAGGGGATTGGTCACCAAAACATACACCGGAACCGGTGGACAGGCAGTGATGCTGGACTGGCACCTGCTCAAGGATATCGATGCGGAGAAAAGGCTCGGACTTCTTTGCCATGGCGTACTGACTGCAAATCAAAGAAAGCAGGCGTTTGGTCTCAGAATTCCCGGGGTATTGATTGAGCAGAATACGGGTGATCTCCATGAAAAAACATGCTTGAAAGCGCTGGCCCTTTATGAGGAAAATGAGCAATGAAGCAAAATCTTTCGCCATTAATCCTTGCCATGGCCGTTGCCCTGCTTCCCCAGGTGATCATGCTTCCCGTCTGGGTGTCTCTCTGGTGCGCCTGTTTCTGGGGGTATGCCGTGGCTGCAGAACGAAACAGCTGGCCCTGGCCCGGCCGATATGTAAGTTATGGTCTCGCGCTGCTGGGGCTTTTCTTTCTACTCCTCTATTTCAGGAAGATTCTGGACGGGAAAGCATTTGTCAGTTTGCTCGCTGTCATGGCTGCCCTTAAGCCCTTTGAGGTGAAGGGTCACCGGGACAGGATGATTACGGTTTTTCTTGCCTATTTTATCGTGATCGCAAGCCTTTTCCAGTTTGAAAATCTGAGCATAATCATCTATCTGTTTTTCTCGGTTCTGATTACCACTGCGGTACTGATTCACATTAATCACCCGGGTGGTACACCTAAACAGAACGTGTCTCTGGCATCAAAAATCCTGCTGCAGTCACTGCCCCTTATGATAGTGCTGTTCTTGCTCTTTCCAAGAATCCAGGGAAGCTTTTGGGGGCTGACAAGATCGCCCCTTGGGATCTCCGGGTTTTCCGAGCGTCTTCAGATGGGGGATGTGGCCACCCTGATTAAAAGCAATGAAACTGCATTCAGGGTCTACTTCACCAGCGAGACTCCAAATGAAAACCATCTCTACTTCAGAGGGGTTGTTTTCCAGCATTTCAACGGTACTGGCTGGAAAAGCATACCGTCCCAGGCCTTGCTGCGTCAAATGCCCCAGGGTAAAAAGATAGTGGACTATGAAATCATACTTCCTGCCCATGGCCGAAAATGGATGTTTGCTTTAGACCTGCCGCTTTTAACCCCCAATGATGACCTCATGCTCATGAGGGATCATACGTTGCGGCTTAGACGAAACCTGAGGCGGAAAAAGCATTTTCGTCTCAAATCCTATCTGAGCTATAATACCGGGGATCTGAGCCATAAAGAAAAGATGCGAAATCTTGCCCTGCCTGACAATAGAAACCCAAAAACCCAGGCCCTTTCCCGGTTTCTTAAAGATAAATATGATACTCCGGAAGGCATCGTTGCAGGCGCACTGTCTTATATTGGGGAAAACGGTTTTGCCTATACCCTGAAGCCGCCTCTGCTCACCGGGGATCCTGTTGATGCGTTTCTGTTTGAATCCCGCAAAGGATTCTGCGAGCACTTTGCGTCATCTTTTGCGGTGCTGGTAAGAGGGGCGGGAGTACCGGCCCGGGTGGTGGGCGGATATCTCGGAGGCGCGTTAAATCCCTACGGCAATTATCTCGTGGTGAGCCAGTCAAATGCCCATGCCTGGGCAGAGGTCTGGATCGAGAACCGGGGCTGGGTAAGGGTTGATCCCACCTCTGCAGTTGCACCGGAACGCATCAGCCAGGGAGTGGCCGGCTCGGTCAGTGCAGACGAACTACCCGCGTTTCTTGGTTATGGTCAAAAAGGTGTCAGACACTACATCAAGCAGGTCGGACTTCTATGGGACGCCCTGAACGCCAGATGGGATGTGTGGTTCATGGGATATTCCTTTGCTGAACAGCGTGCACTGCTGGAACGGCTGGGACTTAGAGTCAAAGGATGGTTTCACCAGGCCAGAACCCTTCTTGTGCTGTTATTTGTAATCATTCTGCCGATCGCTGCCTTCCCATTGATCAGAACCCACGTTTCCCGAATTAAAAAAGACCCGGTCACCCATGCTTACAACAGATTTTGTGCAAGAATGGAAAAGGCCGGATGTAAAAGAAGACCATCCATGGGGCCGATGGATTACCAGAAAATGCTCAAAAGACGGTTTGCTGAAAGACAAGAAGAGATTGATGAGATCATCACTCTGTATATCCGTCTTCAATATGCCGGAGAATACGATTCCAGTTTGATCCGACGGCTTCAAAGACGGGTCAGGAGATTCAAGGCAACCTGAGCATATTGCCATCGGACAGGCACCGATCATCACTGAAAGGCCTGCTAACAGCCTCAATCACTCAGACAATAAAAGGAAAATCGCTGAATAAAACAGATCTGTTGTTGTAGCGCATGGACCCACAATCAAAGAGGGTCCAATGCTCTTCCCAACGCCGGTACCCTGCTGCCCGTAGATGTTGTCTCCAGCCCCCCACAGGGAAAAGTCGGCAGTGTTAATCAGGGTGTGTATCCCCCCGGCAGAAGGGCTGCCGCCGTTTGCCGGAATATTCATCTGTGTCGGTGTATCCTTGTCTGCGGTTGTCCCGTCTCCTACCTGGCCATATGAGTTTGAACCCCATGCCCAATAAGACCCATCTTTCTTTGTGGCTACGCTATGGGATAAACCGGCAGAGACATGCTTCCAGTTGGTGCCCGATCCTATCCGGGTGGGTTCAAGTTTGTCAATCTGGGTACCATCACCAAGCTGGCCTTTTTTATTATATCCCCAAGCCCAGAGTGAGCCGTCCTTTTTAATGGCAATTGTATGGGAATGTCCCACAGAAACCATGGCCCAGTCTGTATCCGTACCCATGGGTGTGGGTGATAGTTTATCCGCTGTTGTCCCGTCCCCGAGTTGCCCTTTGGCATTCAATCCCCATGCCCAGAGCGTGCCGTCTTTTTTGATCGCCATGGTATGCTGTGTTCCGGCAGACACCATGGCCCAGTTTGTGTCCGTGCCGATGGGGATGGGCGAAGTTCTGCGCGTGGTTGTTCCATCCCCGAGTTGACCGTTTGTGTTGTTGCCCCATGCCCACAATGTACCGTTTTTTTTAATCGCCATGACATGGGCTCCGCTACTGGAAATCTTGTCCCAGTCCGATTCTGTCCCGATCTGCTTGGGTGAACTGGTCTCCGTGGTGGTCCCATCTCCAAGCTGACCATCATAATTCCCACCCCAAGCCCATAGGGTGCCGTTACTTTTCAAGGCTGTGGTATGCGATAGTCCTGCGGCAACCATGGCCCAGTCGTTACTGCTGCCGATCCGAACAGGCTTGTTTCGATTGATTTTTGACCCATCGCCAAGCTTGCCATTGGAATTATCCCCACATGCCCATAATGTGCCGTCGTTCCCGATAAACTGGGTGTGCAAAACCCCTGCGGACGCCTGCCGGACACAGGGGAGTCTGGCAGAAACCCCTTGGGAGAGATTGGCAAGAACCGTACCCTGTTCTCCAATACACCAGATACTCCCAATGGCAACATCGATGAGACCTGCAACTTCCGGGACATTTACAGCAGACCAGGTAAACCCATTATAGCGATAGACCACCCCGTGGTTGCTGTTATTCTTTCCCACGGCATAGACATCCAGACCAGTGGGACCGGCCATACCCCATAAGTCTGTAGTCGAAGGAATAGATGCATTCATGTCTTCCCATGAACTGCCGTTGAAACGGTAAATGGTACTGTTGGTATCCGCAGCAATGACATCACTGCTGTCGGTTGGGTTGATCCAGGCTGCCTGTAAATTGAGAGAGGCAGCCGGGGTATGGATATCGGTCACATTAAAGCTGTTGTCCGTGTGCTTGATTTCTCCTGTAGCCAGGATAAAAATGACGTCATTGTCCTTTCCGCCAAACGCAAGAACCGGGCTGGTGAGCAGATAGGAAAATGCATTCCATTGTGCAGAATTGGTGTCGTACCGGTTCAGCGCTTTCCAGAATCCCCCGGTATCTGCAACAAAGATTGAACCGCCGTTTGGGGAGATCCACACCGGCGCAAAGGTGATACCGCCGGTATAAGGTGTGATGGGAGACCACGATGCGCCATTATACAAAAGCACTGTGTTAACACCGGATGCAGCCGCCTGATTCAGGGACGTCCCCCAGACATCGTAAAGGGAGTTGGTTGTACCAGAGGTCAGGGTAGTGCAGCCTGCAGAATTACAACGAATGATCCTGCCGCCATCCCCCACACTGAATAAAGCGTCATTCGGAGCCACCCATCCGCCCCTGAGGTGTTCTGTGGTACCTGAGTTTTTCTCAACCCACGCACACCAGGCAGGCTGCAGGGCGTATGAGTTGGAAAGAAGAAGGGCAATAATCAGGTAAACGATGTTTCGAGCAGAAAAGCTTTGTTTTTTTGCGGTATGGGTTTTTCTTTTCAAAGCAGCACCTCCTTTTATCTTGTCACACACACCCCTGAAGGAAGATTGGATTGTAAAAAGAAATGGCAGCTATGCGTATGGATGGTTTTACTCGAAAGATGTCAGCATCCAATAGAAGATATCATGCGAAAACAGGCAATTATTATGTATTATCAAGATCATAGCAATAGAACCTATTGATGTAAAGTAAAACCCTTTTAAACATTTGGGGTTGATAAAACCATGATCTTAATCTAAGTATGATTTTAACAGGACAACACATCATAATAATCTGAAATTATATGTCATTATTATCTCAAGAATTGGAGGGTAAAGATGAAGCAGGCTTTGATTGTACTGGCGGTTTTCATTTTTGGGGTCGCTCCTCTTGGATATTGCGACACGCAACTCACACTTGACGGCAATAACAAGGTGGTATCCCTGGATACCGGCAATTTCCAGGTGAATGTGAGTCCACCCTGGCATAAGGGCGCATACTATTACACTAACCCCGATCCTGTAGGGCCCTATGGTGTTCATGTCGCCGGCAAGTATGCCTATGTGGCGGCTGATGCCGAGCACAGTTTGACGATTCTGGATATCTCCGATCCTGAAAATCCTGTTTTAGTCGGCGAGATTACGGATGCAGTGAACCTTAAAGGTGCCGGCAGTGTTCAGGTGGCTGGTGATTATGCCTATGTTGCCGCCTATACGGCTGACGCTCTGACGGTTGTGGATGTATCAGACCCCCATGATCCCCAATACGCGGGCACCCTTAAGGCCAGCAGTGTCAGGCTGCTTGACAATCCCTCCTGTGTGTTTGTTTCCGGCCAGCACGCCTATGTGGCTT